>JAYWAM010000120.1:0-16561 GCA_043782425.1 Betaproteobacteria bacterium | reverse complement strand
GAAAACAAAAAGGAAAACATGATGTCGCGATTGATTTCCGTTGTTTCGGGATACTTCAGGGCGCTGAACTTGTTGGGGTTTCCTGCATTCCTGGCGCGGGGAAAGGCTTAGAATGCATTCGCCGATTAAATCGTGCCTGACCCCTTTAGCCCTCTTAATCCTTCGCGGTTAGTGAAGGAGTGCAAAGTCAACATGAGTGGATATAACACGCTCGGGTTTTTCCTCGCCATTGGCATCTGTGCAATTACGGCAGTAGGCATAGCCCGAGAACTGGCCAGCCATCAACAGTTTCTCCGGGGCGAAAACGTCCGATGGATAGTTTTCATCATCGTAAGTGCATTGATCCTTCCATTGGTCTATTGGTGGGGTACCCCACCAAGGCTGTCCATAAAGGATGCCTACCTCTTGTCAATTCGTGGGCCGGGTTGGACTTACGTGTTGATGGGTTATGCAGCCGCGCTTGGTTTGGTACTTGGTGCACTCGCCTACGTTTGCACGAAAAAGCTCAGAAATTCTAAGGGGCCAGGCACGCATTAAATTCTTGCTGCCTGTCGCGCTGTAGCATGAAGTTTTAAAATGACTGTTCAACCGCAGGCAGGCTGAATAGTCACAGTTTTTAAGAGAAAATGGTTCCCCGCGTGCGCGGGTAGACACTTATTCAGGGAATTTTTAGTGGTCTTTGTGTTCTTAGTGGTAAAGTTTTAGTCTGCTGCTTGCGGAGTTAATCATGATTGCTGACATCAAGAAAAGCGCTGAACAAAAAATGCACAAGTCCATCGAGACGCTCAAGGCGGATCTGGGCAAGGTGCGCACCGGGCGCGCGCATGCCGGCATTCTCGATCATGTGATGGTCGATTATTACGGCAGCATGATGCCGGTAGGCCAGGTAGCCAACATTACGCTTTCTGATGCGCGCACCATCAGCGTGCAGCCGTATGAAAAGAAAATGGTTTCTGCGGTTGAGAAAGCCATTCGTGACGCCGATCTGGGCTTGAATCCCGCCACACACGGCGATGTGATCCGCGTGCCCACGCCGGCGCTGACTGAAGAACGCCGCCGCGATCTGATAAAGGTTATCAAGAGCGAAGGCGAGAGCGCCAAGGTGGCGGTGCGCAATATCCGACGCGACGCCAATACACATCTCAAGGACGAACTCAAGGCCAAGACCGTCTCGGAAGATGATGAAAAGCGCGCCCAGGATGATGTGCAAAAACTCACTGATCGCAGTATTGCCGAAATCGACAAGCTGATTGCCGATAAAGAAAAAGACTTGATGGCGGTATGAGCCCCGCTGACTTCAGCAGTTCCACCCAAACCATTCCAGAAGTTTTCGATGCGCCGCGTCATATCGCCATCATCATGGATGGCAATGGACGTTGGGCCAAACAGCGCTACCTGCCGCGCGTGGCGGGGCACAAGCGCGGCGTGGATGCGGTGCGCGAGACGGTCAAGGCGTGCGGCGAGCTTGGGGTCGAATATCTGACCCTGTTCGCTTTTTCCAGTGAAAACTGGCGCCGCCCCGCCGACGAGGTTTCCATGCTCATGCAGCTTTTCATACGCGCCCTGGAGCAGGAAGTCGAAAAGCTGCACAACAACGAAATTCGTTTCAGGGTGGTCGGCGATCTGAGCCCGTTCGACCCACGCATAGTTGAGCTTATCCGCCGCGGCGAAGCGTTAACCGCACGCCACAGCAAACTCACCCTTACCATCGCGGCAAATTACGGCGGGCGCTGGGACATCATGCAGGCGCTCAATAAGGTTGTGGCGCAGCGCGCAGCAGGCGCGCAGGGGCCGGTGACGGAAGCCGAGCTTGCGCAGCACTTGTCGATGAGCTATGCCCCGGAGCCTGATCTGTTCATACGCACCGGCGGTGAACAGCGCATCAGTAATTTTCTGTTATGGCAGCTCGCCTACACCGAGCTATATTTCACCGAAGCGCTATGGCCGGACTTTGACCGCGCCAAGCTACAAGAGGCGATTGTTTCCTACCGCAGACGCGAGCGGCGCTTTGGCCGCACCAGCGAACAACTGCTTGCTTCTGTGTCCGTGCCCGCGGCTGCCAATGGTTAAGCGTAGTTTTAATCCTATTCTCAAATCAATTACCCACACGAATCCATGAAGACCAAAAACAATTTCGCGCCAAGACGCAAAGGCGCAAAGTTTTTAACCTATTCTTCATTTTTTTCTTTTCTTGGCGTCTTGGCGTCTTTGCGCGAGTCGCTTTCTTTTTTAAACCCCTCCCCGTGAATAGCTCACCATGCTGAAAGTTCGCGTCATCAGTGCATTGGTTATGGTGCTGTTGCTGCTCGCCGCGCTGTTCTATTTTCCGCGCTGGGGCTGGGGCGCTTTTAGCGCATTGATTGCGCTTGCGGCGTGCTGGGAATGGCATCGTTTGTGCGGGTTCTCAAAAAAACAAGCGCTTGTGTTCCTGGTGTTATCGGTACTGCTTACGCTCGGCATGCTGGCCTTATATCTGTTCGCAGCGCAGCCCCAGTGGATACAGCGTGTGGCGCAGGGGTTATTTGTCGCGGCAAGCGCCTTCTGGCTGGTGGGCGCGCCTTTATGGTTGAAGTTCGCCTGGCGTCCGCACCCGGCGCTGAGCGGCGCAGTTGGCTGGCTGGTGATTTTTCCCGCCTGGGCCGCCCTGTTGCTGATACGTGATATCAGCCCCTGGTTGCTGCTTAGCATCCTGCCTATCGTCTGGATCGCTGACATTGCCGCCTATTTTTCCGGGCGGCGCTTCGGCAAGAACAAGCTCGCGCCTAGCGTCAGTCCGGGAAAAACCTGGGAGGGCGTAGTCGGTGGCCTGCTAGGCGTGATGCTGTATTTTTTCGTGTGGTTCCTGACTATTCGCCACTTCGGCGCGCCGTGGGCTTACGAATTATTGCTGTTCGGCGCCTGGGTGCCGCTGATTTTTCTGCTGTTGGGAGCAGTCAGCGTGCTCGGCGATTTGTTTGAATCGTGGATGAAGCGCGGCGCCGGGGTGAAAGACAGCAGCAATCTGCTGCCCGGCCACGGCGGCGTGCTGGACCGCATCGACGCCATGACAGCGACCCTGCCGCTGGCAGCCTTGTTTCTTTTTGTCTTGCCGAAATAAGAAACGAGTGAAGGCCAAGGCATGAAACGCATCGCTATTCTGGGCTCCACCGGCAGCATAGGCGTAAGCACGCTCGATGTGCTGGCGCGTCACCCGCAGCGTTTCGAGGTGACGGCGCTGTGCGCGCGCAGCAACGTAAAAAAACTGGTCGAGCAATGCATTCAGTTTCGCCCGCGTTATGCGCTACTGCTCGATGCGATCGCAGCACAACAGGCGCGCACGCAACTGCGCGATGCCCAAGTCGATACCGAAGTGCTGTCATCGCCCGATGATCTGCTGCGCATTGCCGCGCTCGTTGAGGTTGATATGGTGATGGCCGCCATTGTCGGCGCGGCGGGATTGCCTGCTGTGCTCAGCGCGGCGCGCGCCGGCAAGACTATCCTGCTTGCCAACAAGGAGGCGCTGGTCATGTCCGGCGCCTTGCTGATGCGCACCATCGAGGAAAACGGCGCCACGCTGCTGCCGATCGACAGCGAACACAACGCCGTGTTTCAAGCGCTGCCCGCGCATTTCAAGCGCGGACTGCAACAGGTGGGTGTGCGCAAAATTATTCTCACTGCATCGGGCGGGCCGTTTCGCACCACGCCCATCGAGCAGCTCCGCAATGTAACGCCCGACCAGGCGTGCGCTCATCCCAACTGGGTCATGGGGCGCAAAATATCGGTGGATTCGGCAACCATGATGAACAAGGGACTCGAAGTGATCGAGGCGCGCTGGTTATTCGCCGCGCAGCCCGCGCAGATCGAGGTGCTGGTGCATCCGCAAAGTATTGTGCATTCCATGGTCGAATACCTTGACGGTTCGGTTCTGGCGCAAATGGGCAATCCCGACATGCGCACTCCCATCGCCTGCGCGCTGGCGTATCCCGAGCGCATCGTCGCAGGCGTGGCGCCGCTGGACCTTGCCGCCGTCGGACGCCTCGATTTCGAGGCCCTCGACCAGAGGCGTTTCCCCTGTATGAAGCTGGCCTATCAGGCGCTGGAACGGGGCGGTACGGCGGCGACGATACTCAATGCCGCCAATGAAATTGCGGTTGAAGCGTTTCTCTCCCGGCGCGTCGTCTTCACCGCTATTGCCGAAATTGTCGAGCGTGTGTTGAACTGCACACCGGTTAACGCCATGAACACGCTTGACGATGTCAATGCGGCCGACAATCTGGCGCGCGCCAACGCGACGCAAGCCTTGCGGGCAGTGGCATGAACAGCCTCATCTACATCGGCGCCTTTATCGTCGCAATCGGCCTGCTGGTAACCATACACGAGCTGGGCCACTATGCGGTGGCGCGCCTGTGCAATGTCAAAATCCTGCGCTTTTCCATCGGCTTCGGACGCCCGCTTTTGCTGCGCCGCCTGGGCCGTGACAAAACCGAGTGGGTGCTTGCCGCAATCCCGCTGGGCGGCTTCGTCAAGATGCTCGATGAACGCGACGACTATGAAGGAAAGATCGATCCGGCGCAAGCGCACCGCGCCTTCAACCGGCAAAATCCGTGGAAGCGTATTGCCATCGTGCTGGCCGGACCGGCGGCGAATTTTGTGCTTGCCGTAGTGTTGTACTGGGTATTGTTTATCCAAGGCGTGCCCGGCGCCAAACCGTATATCGCGGCGCCTGTTGCAGGCAGTGTGGCCGCCGCAGCCGGGTTTGCTGAGTCCGACCTGATCCGCAGCGTGGGCAAGCAGCGCGTTGATACCTGGCAGGACTTGCGCTGGATTCTGCTCAAAGAGGCAGTGGGTCGCGGCACAGTCAGTGTCGAGGTCGAGGACAGCAAGGGTCGCTTGTTCGAGCGCCGTCTCAGCTTGGAGGGAATTAGCAACGACGATCTTGAAAAGGATTTTTTCGGCAAGCTCGGGCTGGCGCAATTCCAGAGTAATGACAGCCCCATCATTGGCAGGGTGCTCGAAGGCGGCCGCGCCAAGGCAGCCGGTTTGAAATCTGAAGACCTGGTGCTTGAGGTCGGTGGTGAAAAAATCAAAACCTGGAGTGCGCTGGTGCGCAAGATTCAAAAAAGCGCAAATGTCGCGCTTACGCTGGTGGTGCAGCGCGGCAGCGAGATTCTAACGTTAGAGATTGTTCCCGAGGAAGCAGGAGGCTGGTTTGAATCCCTGGGCAGAATCGGTATCGAATCCACAGAGGCCAAACTTTATACCATCGTGCACTACAGTGCGCCAGACGCCGCAGGCAAGGCGGTCGAAAAAGTCTGGGAAATGTCGATTTTCAGTCTGAAAATGCTCGGAAAAATGATCACCGGCGATATTTCCTGGAAGAATCTTACCGGCCCCATCACCATCGCCGATTACGCCGGACAGTCGGCCAAGCTGGGCATAAACGCCTATCTGGGATTTCTCGCTCTGGTCAGCATCAGCATAGGCGTCCTTAACTTGCTCCCCATTCCGGTGCTGGATGGCGGGCAGTTGGTGTATTATGTCGTTGAAATTTTGAAGGGTAGCCCGGTGTCCGAGCGCGTCATGGAAGTTGGCCAGCAAGTCGGTCTGGTTTTGCTCCTGGGGCTCACGGCTTTCGCCTTTTACAACGACATCCACCGACTCCTTACCGGCTAATTCCATAATGCATTTCATGCGCTGCTCTTTTCTTGTTGCTTTCCTGTCGCTGGTTTCTGCAACGGTGTACGCTATCCAGCCTTTCAAGGTCAAGGATATTCGCGTCGAGGGCGCACAGCGCACCGATGCCGGAACGGTGTTCAGTTATCTGCCGGTCAAAGTCGGTGACACCCTCGATGATGAAAAAGCCGCTGCCGCCATCAAGGCGCTTTATGCCACCGGCTTTTACTCCGACGTGCGTCTTGAGGTTGAAAGCGAAGTGTTGGTGGTGTTCGTGCAGGAACGTCCGGCCATCGCGCAGATCGACATCGACGGCTCCAAGGAATTCACCAAGGATAATCTCAAGGATGGCTTAAAGCAGGTCGGCCTGGTCGAAGCCAAGATTTTTGACCGTTCGTTGCTCGATCGCGCCGAGAAAGAAATCAAGCGCCAGTACACCAGCCGCGGTTTCTATTCTGCCAAGGTCACCACCACCGTGACCCCGCTGGAACGCAACCGCGTCTCGCTATCTTTCAAGATAGAAGAAGGCGATGTCGCCAAGATCGTCGATATCAACATCATCGGCGCTACAGCGTTCAAGGAAAAAGAACTGCTTAACCAGTTCGAGCTGACCACCGGCGGCTGGTTCACCTGGTTCACCAAGGATGACCAATACTCCAAGCAAAAGCTCAGCGGCGATCTGGAAAAACTGCGTTCGTTTTATTTGAACCGTGGCTATCTTGAATTCACCATTGATTCGACATCGGTATCGATCACGCCGGAAAAAGAAAAAATTTATATCACCGTGAACATCACCGAGGGGCCGGTGTACTCGGTATCTGATGTCAAGTTCAGCGGTGATTTGAAGATTGCGGAAGAGGAGCTACGCGCGCTGTTGCTGTTCAAAAGCGGTGAAGTATTCTCGCGCCAGAAAATCGTCGATTCCGTGAAGCGCCTCACCGATCGCCTCGGCAATGACGGCTATTCCTTCGCCAGTGTGAACCCTGTTCCGGAGCTTGACAAAGACAAGCGCACGGCGGCGTTTACCTTGTTTGTCGACAGCGGACGGCGTGTCTATATCCGCCGCATCAACATCGCCGGCAATCAGCGTACACGCGACGAAGTGATTCGCCGCGAGCTGCGGCAACTCGAATCGAGCTGGTATTCGGTGGAAAAAATCAATCGCTCCAAAGAGCGCATAGATCGCACCGGTTTTTTCGAGGATGTGAATATCGAAACGCCAGCAGTGGCGAGCACGCAAGACCAGGTTGATTTGAATGTCACCTTAAAAGAAAAAAATACCGGCCAGTTGCAATTTGGCCTGGGTTACTCCAATGCCGACAGGTTGACTGTGTCGGCCTCGGTGTCGGAGAGCAACTTTTTCGGCAGCGGCAACCAGTTGGCATTTTCGGTGAACAGCGGCACCGTCAACAAAACTTACGCCGTGTCTTATCTCAACCCTTATTGGACGGTGGACGGGATCAGCCGCGGTTTCGAAATCTATCGCCGCGATCTTAATACATCGTCCTTGACCGTCGGCAATTTTTCTTCCAAGTCAGAGGGGCTAGGGGTGCGCTTCGGCGTCCCGGTCACCGAGTACGACAGCGTCAATTTCGGGCTGGGATTCGAGCGCACAATACTCGGCCTGGATGTAGGCAGCCCGCAGCGTTATATAGACTATGTCAATCAGTTCGGCAGCGCCAGCAACACGCTGCGCGGCACCATAGGCTACGCACGTGACACGCGCGACAGCATTTTTTATCCGACGCGCGGCCGTTACCAGGAGGCCAGCCTTGAAGTCGGTCTGCCCGGTGGCGATCTCAAGTACTATCGCGCCAACTATCGCCACCAATGGTTGCAGCCCTTGTTCACCAATATCGTGTTGTCGCTCAATGGCGAGCTGGGTTGGGCCGGCGGTTATGGCGGCATGGCATTGCCGTTCTTCAAAAATTTCTACGCCGGCGGCGTTGATTCGATACGCGGTTTTGCAACCAGTTCGCTCGGCCCGAAAGACACTAACGGTGATTCCCTCGGCGGCTCAAAACGCATCGTCGGCAACGTAGAATTATTGCTGCCCATGCCCGGCGTAAAGAACGACAAATCAGTACGGCTCAGCACTTTTCTTGACATCGGCAACGTGTTCGGCAAGGATGAAAAAATTCGTTTCGCTGATCTGCGCGCTTCGGTGGGCATCGCGGTGAGCTGGTATTCACCGGTCGGCCCGTTGAAATTCAGCCTCGCCAAACCCCTGAAACAGCGCGATGGGGATAAAGTGGAACGTTTCCAGTTTTTGCTGGGTAGGGTGTTTTAGTTGCTACGTATGAATGCAAATCTCTTTGTTGTTGCCATCTTTGTTCAAGGGTTGTTTAGTCAAGTTGCGTTGGGTCAGGCTGCTCAAGGCAATGAACAGCCTGAGGCCCCGGTCGTAAGCGCCGAAGAAATCGTCGTCATCGGCTATAAAAACGCCGAAGGAAAGCTTTACGCAAATATGCTGAAGGGGCTCGATGCGTTCTCCAAACAACACACGCTTGCCCCGGACGCCGAATTACGCTTTTTACTTAGACCCCGAGCGCAGGCCGCCACCCTTGAGGAGATAACAGTCAGCATCAGCGGAGAGTCAGAATTCGCGCCGATCAAGGTTGCACCGGACGGAACATTTTCGCTGCCCCAAATCCAGAGTCCGGTTGACGACGATGCGCAACTGGTGTTGAACAGAAAACAGGGCGAAGTCGTTTGGAGGCCTTATGTACGCTCACCCGGCATAACCGCAGAGTCGTTGCGCCTTGGTGATCTGCGTCTGGAGTGCGAGGTGCTGTGGGCAATTGAGCGCGAGGATGTGTCCATTTTGATTAGAGCGGCATTCGGTGCAGTGGGCGGCGCTTGTCATTCGTCGAAGATAGGGATAGCGTTTCCGGTGGATAGAGAGATAACAAGCGCAAAGCTTCAGCACGGAGAACGCATCCAGCCGATACAAATTGCGAAAGGTAGTCGCGCATTTTACCCGCCGCTGCACGACAAGAGTTGGAGCAACGAAGCACGAATTCAGCTAGAGTTTGCTCAGCAGTCGCCGCTCTATTGAGAATTCCCTATTATGCGACAGACCCACCCTCACCCCAACACTCTCCCGCCCAAGCGGGAGAGGGAGTTTTCCCCCTCTCCACCGGAACGGGGGAGAGGGTTGGGGTGAGGGGGTGGTGGAGCCAAGAAACTGTTGTGAGTTAGGAAACGCTCAATAGGCCCGTAGCGACGAACGTGGTCGAATGATTTAAGGGTAGTTTGTATTCCGATAAAGATACATTGCCCATCACTATTTTCCTGGAAAGGAGACCGCAGTTGAAACCTATTCTTGTGTGTTTAGTCGGCTTGCTAATGGTGGCAGCGACAGAAGCGTCTGTGGCTCAAGCGGCAGAGCTAAAAATCGGATTCGTCAATACTGAGCGCGTATTGCGTGATTCGGCGCCTGCAAAACGCGCACAGGCCAAGCTTGAGAAAGAATTTGCTGCGCGTAAAGCGGAACTCGACAAGCTGGAGAAGCAGGGGCACGACCTTCAGACCACTATCCAGAAGGAAAACGTCACCATGACGGACTCCGAGCGACGCGAAAGAGAGCGGCAGTTAAGCGCCATAGACCGCGATTTCCAGCGTATGTCGCGCGAGTTCCGCGAAGACATTAATTTGCGCAAGAATGAAGAGTTGGCGTCGATTCAGGAAAAAGCCACCAAGGCAGTGAACGAAATCGCTGAAAAAGAGAAATTCGATCTGATTTTTCAGGAAGCGGTTTTTGCCAGCAGTAAAATCGACATCACAGATAAAGTCATCAAAGCTCTGGCTGAAAAGTGACGAGTGTCCACGCGTCCGCTACCAACGATTCAGTAGGGTGCGCTTGCGCACCACTCGTAACGGTGCGCAAGCGCACCCTACGGCGTATTTGAGCATTCTGCAAGGCTCACCCAATGAACCTTAAGGACCTCACTCACAAACTTGGCGGCGAAGCCATCGGTGAAGTGGCGACGCCGCTCACCGGGGTGGGCACGCTGGAAGGCGCGGACGCGCGGCAGATTACTTTTCTCGCCAACCCGAAATATCGCGCCAGACTTGCGCACACGCGCGCTGGAGCAGTGATCGTGGGCGAGGCTGATCGCGACGCCACCACGATGGCGCGCATTGTTACCGACAATCCTTATGCCTACTTTGCGCGCGTGGCGCAACTCTTCACGCCACCGACGCATTACCCGCCCGGCGTTCACCCTTCCGCCTGCATTGTCGCTACAGCGCGGATAGCGCCGGGCGCGAGCATTGCTGAATTTGTTTCTGTCGGCGCGCGCGTCGTCGTCGGCGAAGGCGTCAGATTGGGGCCCGGCAGCGTTGTCGGCGACGATGTCGTCCTGGGAGCGGGAACACGTCTCGAAGCGCGTGTCGTCATTTATCACCATTGCTGTATCGGCGAGCGCTGTATTATTCATAGCGGCGCGGTGATCGGCGCTGATGGATTCGGTTTCGCCCCCGAGGATGGCGCCTGGATTAAAATTCCGCAGACCGGGCGCGTGTTGATAGGCAATGATGTCGAAATCGGCGCCAACACCACCATTGATCGCGGCGCGCTCGGCGATACGCAAATCGGTGACGGCGTGAAGCTCGATAACCAAATCCAGATCGGTCATAACGTGACCATCGGCGCGCACACCATCATGGCGGGATGTGTGGGAATCGCCGGTAGTGCAAAAATAGGCAAACATTGTCTGTTTGGCGGCAGCGCCAGCGTGTTAGGCCATCTGGAAATTGCTGATGGCAGTCAGATCTCGGCGATGACTTTGATAACCAAATCGATCAGCGTGCCGGGAACCTACACCGCTGTCATGCCCTTCATGAAACACGATGATTGGCTCAAGAATGCCTCGCAAATTCGGCGCTTGGGCAAGATTGCGGATAAACTCAAAAAATTATAGCCAGCGCGAGAACCCCAATGAGCATCATGGACATCAACGAAATCAAGCAATATCTCCCGCATCGCTATCCTTTTCTGCTGGTCGATCGCGTGCTCGAGCTTGAGCCGGGCAAGCGTATCAAGGCGTTGAAAAACGTCAGCGCCAACGAAGAGTTTTTTCAGGGGCACTTCCCGCATTTTCCTGTCATGCCCGGTGTGCTGATTATCGAGGCGCTGGCGCAGGCGGCAGCGCTGCTGTCGTTCAAATCCATGGACAAGAAGCTCGACGACAAGAGCGTCTACTATTTCGTTGGCATTGACGGCGCGCGCTTCAAGCGCCCTATCGTTCCCGGCGACACGCTGACGCTTGAGGCGCAAATCGTCAATGAGCGGCGCGGGCTGGTGAAGTTTGCCGCGCGTGCGCTGGTGGGCGAGGTGGTAGCCTGTGAAGCCGAATTGCTGTGCACCATGCGCAGCATCGCCTGAAGGACAGTGCGATGGGCATACATCCCACGGCGCTCATCGATGCGCGCGCCACGCTGGGCGCGAATGTCAGCGTCGGCGCTTATAGCGTCATAGACGGCGATGTGGTGCTGGCAGAGGGTGCGGCCATCGGCCACCATTGCGTGGTGACAGGGAATACCCGCATCGGCGCTGACACGCGCATTTTTCATTTCTGTTCCATCGGCGAAGCCAACCAGGACAAGAAGTATCAGGGAGAGCCGACGCGCCTCGAAATCGGCGCGCGCAATACCATCCGCGAGTATTGCTCCATTAACCGCGGCACTGTGCAGGATGGCAGCGTAACGCGCGTGGGTGACGATAACTGGATCATGGCTTACACGCATATCGCGCACGATTGCCAGGTGGGCAGCAACACCACCATCGCCAATTGCACGCAACTGGCGGGGCACGTGCAGGTGGGCGACTGGGCCACGCTGGGCGGATTCACCGGCGTGCATCAGTTCGTCAGGATAGGCGCGCATGTCATGACGGGAGTATCGAGCGTGGTGTTGCAGGATATTCCGAGCTATGTCATGGTGGGCGGCAACCCGCTTGCGCCCTATGGCATTAATGCCGAAGGTCTCAAGCGCCGCGGCTTTTCGGCAGAATCTATTGCGGCGCTGAAACAGGCTTACAAGACGCTGTACAAATCCGGCTTAAGTTTTGCCGATGCCAAGCAGTCCTTGCACGCGGCCGCCGCACACAGCCCTGAAGTGGCTGTGCTGGCGGCGTTTCTGGAAACCTCAACGCGCGGCATTGTGCGATGAGAATCGGCATCGTCGCGGGTGAAGCCTCGGGCGATTTGCTCGGCGCCATGCTGATCGAGGCGTTGCAACTGCAATATCCTGATCTTGAGTTTGCCGGCATCGCCGGGCCGCGCATGCAGGCGGCAGGTGCAGAGTCGTGGTTTACCATGGAAACACTCGCAGTGCGCGGCTATGTTGAGGTGCTCAAACACTTTCGTGAAATTTTTAATATCCGCACGCAGTTGGCGAAACGCTTGCTTGCCGATCCGCCTGCGCTTTTCATCGGCATTGATGCGCCGGATTTTAACCTCGGACTTGAAACGCGACTCAAGCGCGCCGGCATTCCCACAGTGCATTATGTGAGCCCCTCGCTTTGGGCGTGGCGCGGCGAACGTATTCATACCGTGAAGCGCGCCGTGGATCGCGTGCTCACGGTGTTTCCTTTCGAGGCGGCGATTTACGAAAAGGCCGACATCGCGGTTTCCTATGTCGGCCACCCGCTGGCCGACGCCATACCGATGGTGGCGCAGAGCCAGCGCCGCGCGACCGCGCGTGCGCAATTGAAGCTCAAACCCGAGGCGCTGTATATTGCGTTGCTTCCCGGCAGCCGTCAGACCGAGATCGACTATCACGCCGAGGTGTTTGTCGATAGCGCCAAGGCTTTGGCCGAGAAGTTTCCCGCAGCCAATTTTATCGTCCCGCTCGCCACGCGCGACACGCGCGATCAATTCGATCAGATGCGTTACCGGCGCAATGCAGAACACCTGCCTTTGCATGTGCTGTTCGGCCATTCACAGCTTGCGCTTGCTGCGGCGGACGTGGCGCTGGTGGCGAGCGGCACAGCGACACTTGAGGCGGCATTGCTCGGCTGCCCGCATGTGATTACCTACAAAATGTCGCCTGTCACCTGGCGCATGATGCGGCGCAAAGCTTATCTGCCGTATGCGGGCCTGCCCAATATTTTGGCGGGCGAATTCGTCGTGCCGGAAATTTTGCAGGACGACGCTACGGCGGAAAATCTTTCCCAGGCGATGGCCAACTTGCTGAACCACAAAGTCGTATGCGAAAAAATGCGCCACAAGTTTTCTCAAATTCATCTGTCGCTGCGTCAGAATAATCCGCAACGCCTGCGCGCCGCGTTGGGCGGCTATCTACAACCCTCTGAAATCATGATGCCCCCGTCCCATGACAACACACCTCTCGCTTCTGTGCGGAGTGGATGAGGCTGGTCGCGGACCGCTTGCGGGCGCAGTGTATGCCGCCGCAGTGATCCTCGATGAGCAACGCCCCATCGCCGGTCTGGCCGATTCCAAGCAGTTGTCGGCACGCCGCCGCGAGCTGCTGTTCGATGAAATTCGCAGCAAGGCGCTAGCCTGGACAGTGGCGAGCGCATCGGTTGCAGAAATAGACGCCATCAATATCCTGCGCGCCAGCCTGCTGGCGATGCGCCGCGCGGTAGAGGGTCTGCATATCATCCCCACGGAAGTGTACGTTGACGGCCTGTATACGCTCGACATCCAGCCCGTGTGCCGTGCGATAGTGCAAGGCGACCGGCAGGTGGCCGAAATTTCCGCCGCGTCAATACTGGCCAAGGTGAGCCGCGATGCGGAAATGCTTGCCTGCGATGCGCGCTTTCCCGGTTATGGATTTGCGCGCCACAAGGGCTACGCGACTGCGGACCATCTCGCTGCGTTGCAACGTCTTGGCCCCTGTGAGATTCACCGGCGCAGCTTCGCGCCAGTGCGCGCAGCGATGACAAAAATATTAACGCAGACGCATTTGACGTTGCGATGAAATCCATCAGCTCGCGCGACAATGCGCTTTTCAAACATATCAAGGCGCTGGCGCATTCGTCACGCGAGCGTAAAAAAGCCGGTGTCGCGCTGATCGAAGGCGCGCATCTGGTGGCGGCCTATCTGACGGCGCACGGCGCGCCGCGCACTATCGTGGCGAGTGCGAGCGGGCAGAAACACAGGGAGATCGCCGCACTGATTACGCGCTGCGGCGACGCTGAGCTGGCGATATTCGATGACGCCTTGTTCAACGAAGCCTCGTCACTCGAAACCCCCGCCGGTATTCTGGCGCTTATTGAAGCACCGCATGCACAACCGGTACCCGCAGATGTACCCGCCTGCCTGCTGCTCGAGGACATTCAGGATCCAGGCAATGTCGGCTCGATTCTGCGTTCCGCCGCCGCAGCCGGTGTGCGCCATGTGCTGCTGTCCAAGGGTTGCGCTTTTGCCTGGGCGCCAAAAGTTTTGCGCGCCGCGCAGGGCGCGCATTTTCTGCTCAATATTGTCGAGGGCGCCGACCTTGTGGCATTCGCGCGCGCTTTCGCCGGGCAGACGTTAGCGTTGACGCCGCGCGCGACAAAAACCCTTTACGATGTCGATCTTAAACAGGCTGTCGCCCTGATGCTGGGCAACGAGGGCACGGGGCTGTCGGCGGCGCTGCTGGATACTGCGCGGTACAACGTGAACATTCCCATGCCAGGCCAAACCGAATCGCTAAATGCGGCGGCGGCAGCGGCGGTTTGTTTGTTTGAAATGGTGCGGCAGCGGCGTTAGATTATTTTGTTTCCCGTAGGAGCGGGCTTGCCCGCGATAGCAGCCATTTCGCGGGCAAGCCCGCTCCTACGGGAAAGTGAATTTATGCACGTTTCTATCGAGAGTTGAAGTAACTTACCTCGGAGCGCGGCGTCTGCGCCATTAGCCACAACCCTGGCGCAGGCGCCCTCTGGGCCAATCAGCGTAACCCGGTCTTTCTGGAGTACATATGCAAAAGACTTTGTTTTTGAAGATGCTCATCATCAGTGTTCTCATGCTGATATTGCTTATCCCACTGGAAATGATTCAGGGCATCATCGCTGGTCGTCAGGCGCGCCAGTTTGAAGTGGAAAATTTTGTCGCAGCCAGCTCCGCCGGTCCACAAACATTTATTGGTCCCATTCTGGTGGCGCCTTATATTGAACGCGTGTTCAGCAAAACGACTGACGCAAAAGGGCGCGAAAAAGTCACGGCCAACGACATAGAGCGCAAGGCATATTTTTTTCCAGCGGCACTGGCCATCAATGTCGATGTGGATGTGGAGCAGAAGCATAAGGGCCTATATAAGGCCTTGGTGGTGGGCAGCAAGGGCGTGTGGAAAGGAAGTTATTCTGTGCCGACCAACCTGGGCCTGGAGGCGGACGCAAGTCTCATCACTCCCGGCAAGGCCTTCATCGCCTTTGGCTTGTCAGACGTACGTGGCATCCAATCGCACCCGTTAGTGAAATGGCAAGGCGCTGCGCTTAACGTCGCGCAGGGCAGCGGCGTAAGAACTTTGATACAAGGCTTTCATGCGCCAATCGGCAAGATCGACCTGCGCGCCGACCAAACTTACGCCATAGAGTTACAACTGGAGGCGCTCGGAACGCGGAGTATTTCCATTGCGCCGTTGGGAAAAAACTTGAGCGCAACGATGAACTCTAAATGGCCGCATCCCAATTTCGGCGGGCAGTTTTTACCTCGACAGAAAACTCTTACAGACGAAGGTTTTACAGCGACCTGGGAGGTTTCTCAATTGGCGAGCAAGAACGATGAGGTGTTACGCCGCTCTATCGAGCTGGAAACTCCGATTGCGATGACACAGGAGGCGCTCAGCGGCAGTTTCATCCTAGACGCCTTTGGCACGACTTTTATTGAGCCCGTCAACGTTTACCTGAAGGCGGAACGCGCGGTGAAGTACGGCATTATTTTCATTGCCCTGACTTTCGCCGCCATTTTCATTCTTGAAACGCTTAAAAAACTGCGCATTCACCCGTTGCAGTATGGATTTATCGGGCTGGCGCTTGCGGTTTTTTTCCTGCTGGTCATCAGTTTATCTGAGCATATTGATTTTGCCCTGGCGTATCTGGCTGCGTCCGCGGCGTGCATCGCGTTGCTCGGCTACTACCTGGCGCATATACTTAAAAGTCGCGTGCGCGGCTTGGTGTTCGCCTGCTTGTTCACCTTGCTTTATGGCGTGCTGTATACGCTATTACTGTCCGAAGACAATGCGCTGGTATTGGGCGCTATGCTATTGTTCGCTGCATTGGCCGTCATCATGGCGCTGACACGCAAGGTGGATTGGTATGATCTGGGAAGAAACCCGTGAAAAAAGGACAGGCAAGATGGAATGGCAACACGAAGAATTTCGCATCACCACCGATCCTGCAGCGGTGTCACTCGATACCGTACATCAATTTCTTTCGACCGAGGCCTACTGGTCCAAAGGTATCGCGCGCGACATCGTAGAACGATCCATCGCCAATTCGCTGAGCTTCTCGATATTGCATGGCACAAAACAAGTGGGCTATGCGCGCGTTATTTCAGACCGCGCCACCGTTGCTTATCTTGGCGATGTTTTCGTGCTCAAGGAATATCGCGGGCGCGGGTTATCGAAGTGGCTGATGCAGTGCGTCTCCAGTCACCCCGATTTACAAGGCTTGCGCCGCTGGATGCTGGGGACAGCCGATGCGCATGGGCTTTACGCGCAGTTCGGTTTTACGCCACTAAGGGCAGTGGAACGTTGGATGGAGCGTCACGATCCAGAGGTGTATCAGCGCGACAATTTTTCCGGCGCTGCTTCAGTCAAGATGTAATTCCAGTTTTCGTTAACAACGTGAATAAATTCGGTTGCCTGTAGATACTCTGTTCGTTTGCAAGCTTTTTTTCTGCGATTTTTGCGCTTTCCTGCTCATGCTGGAATAGCGTAAAAGCGGGTGTTATCAAAGGGC
>JAYWAM010000119.1:0-2345 GCA_043782425.1 Betaproteobacteria bacterium | reverse complement strand
AACAGACGCTGCCACTGCAGAAACTCTATTACGCTTAGTACAGTCCGTGCCTAGCCCGAAGGCGGAACCGATCAAGCTGTGGCTGGCCAAGGTTGGTTACGAGCGGATGCAGGAAATGGCTGACCCGGTATTATCGCTCGATCGCGCTCGCGAGACCTGGCAGAAGCATGGGCGCAGCGAGAAATGGATTCAGCAGCGTATGACCGGGCAAGAGACGCGCAATAAGCTGACTGATTACTGGGCAAACCACGACATCAAGAAAGGCAAGGAATTCGCGATTCTGACCAACATCATTCATCAAGAATGGTCAGGTGTAAGCGTGAAGGCACATAAGGCTAAGAAAGGTTTGAAAGACCATAATCTGCGCCATCACATGAGCGAGGCAGAGCTGATTTTCACTGCGTTGGCAGAGTTGTCAACACGGCAGATTGCCGAGACGGATGACGCGACTGGAATGGCCGAAAACAAAGCGGCCGCTATGAAAGGAGGCGCAATTGCCAAGCAAGCGCGCAAGGAGTTGGAGTCTAAGACCGGCAAGTCGGTGGTGTCTGGGGAGAATTTTTTGCCGCCGAGTAACACCCCTCGCCGTAAGATAGTGGAGAAAAAATGAGTGGAGCTAAGCCTGCGCTGATCATGGCATCACTAAGGCAGCTCCATATTAGCGCAGCAGTTCTAGGATAGTCGCCCTATGCTTTTGATGATCGACAATTACGATTCTTTTACCTACAACCTGGTGCAGTATCTGGGCGAGCTGGGTGCCGATGTGCGCGTGGTTCGCAATGACCAGATTAGCGTGGCGGAGATTGAAAAACTCAAGCCCGCGCACCTCGTGATTTCGCCAGGGCCGTGCACGCCGAACGAGGCGGGGATTTCGCTTGCCGCGATCAATGCGTTCGCCGGTAAAATTCCGCTGCTGGGGGTATGTCTCGGACATCAAGGCATGGGGCAGGCGTTTGGCGGCCGCGTGGTGCGTGCTCGGCAGGTGATGCACGGCAAGACCTCGCAGATTTATCACAATGGCACCAGCGTGTTTCGCGGATTGCCGGTGCCGTTTGAAGCGACGCGTTATCACTCGCTGATCATCGAAAAAGAGTCCCTGCCGGACTGTCTGGAAATCACCGCGTGGACCCAAACCGAAGCCGGTGCGTTGGATGAAATCATGGGCGTGCGCCACAAGCAATTTAAAGTCGAAGGGGTGCAGTTTCACCCGGAGTCGATTTTGACGCAGCACGGCCATGACATTTTGCGCAATTTTTTGCAGAAGGATTAGCTATGGATATGCCCAATGCGTTGCGCGCGGTCACCGAGCGGCGCAATCTAAGCGCCGAGGATATGCGCGCGGTAATGCGCCTGATCATGACCGGCCAGGCGACGCCGGCACAGATCGGCGGCTTTCTGGTCGGCCTGCGCATGAAGGGCGAGACCGTCGATGAAATCACCGCCGCCGTGCAAGTGATGCGCGAGCTGGTCACGCCGGTGAATATCGCCCCCGACAAGCTGGTGGACATTGTCGGCACCGGTGGCGACGGCGCGCACACGTTTAACATTTCCACCGCGTCGGCGTTTGTAGTGGCCGCAGCGGGCGGGCGCGTCGCCAAACACGGCAACCGTTCGGTGTCGAGCCAGTCCGGCAGTGCCGACCTGCTGGAAGCGGCGGGTGTCAACATTAACCTCACCCCCGAGCAGGTCGCGCGCTGCGTCAACGAAGTCGGCGTGGGCTTCATGTTCGCGCCGCTGCATCACAGCGCGATGAAACACGCCATCGGCCCGCGCCGCGAGATGGGCGTGCGCACCATTTTCAATTTGCTTGGCCCGCTTACCAATCCGGCCGGTGCGCCCAATCAGCTCATCGGTGTGTATAGCCCGCAGTGGGTCGAACCGGTTGCGCAGGTGCTCGCGCAGTTGGGCAGCAAACATGTGTTGGTGGTGCACTCCGACGACGGTATGGATGAAATCAGCATCGCTGCGCCGACCCAGGTGGCTGAGCTGAAAGGCGGTAAGGTCAGCACCTACAGCATCACGCCCGAACAGTTCGGCATTGCGCGCGGCGACAAAACCAAACTCACGGTGAAGAATGCACAGGAATCCCTGGAAAAGGTGCGCGCAGTGTTAAACGATACGCCGGGGCCTGAGCATGACATTGTGGCGCTGAACTCCGGCGCCGCGTTGTACGTCGCCGGACTGGCGTCGTCGCTGAAAGATGGAGTGAAGCTGGCTCAGCAGGTCATCGCGAGCGGCGCGGCACGCGAGAAGCTCAGCGCCTTGGTAAAATTATCGAGCAGCTTCGCTGCCAGCAATTAGGCTGCGTAACTTTTTGGAAGTAACGTGAAAATCGAAAAAATTAC
>JAYWAM010000118.1:0-2345 GCA_043782425.1 Betaproteobacteria bacterium | reverse complement strand
GGCACGGCATTTTTTTCCTGCTTGCGTTTGAGTTTGTCTTCTTTTTTCTTTTTCTGCGCCAGCTCGCGTTGACGTTTTTCGTATCCAAAATTGGTTTTTGCCAAGTTGTCACCCTTCTAAGAGGTTGTCAATCATAAAAAATACAGACCCACCCGCATTCTCTCATTCTTTATAGAGTTTTTCAGCGCCCGCGGTTACCACTACGTAATAGCACAGGTGTCGCCGGGGGGAAAGCCTTGCCGCTTCTCGGCGGCGGCGCTCTGCCGGTCTTGGGCTGCGCGGCCTGTGTAGTTGTGGTGACGCGGCGCGCGTTTTGGCCTTGTGCTGAATCGCGTGTTTTACCTTGCGACTGTCCTTGCGTTTGACCACGCGCTTGCCCTTTCACCTGAGCATGCGCTTGTCCTTGCCCGGCGCCCTTGCCGCCAACCTTGGCCTGCCCGGTGCGCCGCTTCTGCTGGCCCGCGCCGCTGCGTGCGCCGTTGCCGGCATTTCTGCCGCTGTTTCTTGCGCCGTGGCCTTGCGAGCGCAACTGGATCGGCTCGGGCTTGGCGTTGGGGTCAGGTTCAAAACCGGCGATGACTTGTGAGGGTATCTCGCGCTTGATAAGCCGCTCGATGTCCTTTAAAAACTGATGCTCGTCCACGCACACCAGCGAAATCGCTTCACCGTTGGCGCCAGCGCGTCCGGTGCGCCCAATGCGATGCACGTAGTCTTCGGGCACATTGGGTAAATCGTAGTTCACCACATGCGGTAACTGGTCGATGTCGATACCGCGCGCCGCAATATCTGTCGCCACCAGCACTTGCAGGTCGCCGCTCTTGAATTCGGCAAGCGCGCGTGTGCGCGCCGACTGGCTCTTATTGCCGTGTATCGCCAGCGCGGTGATGCCATCCTTATCCAATTGCTCAACCAGGCGATTGGCGCCGTGTTTGGTGCGCGTGAATACCAGCACCTGGCGCCAGTTTTGCGCCTTGATGAGATGCGCCAGCAAATCGCGCTTGCGCTCGCGATCCACCGGGTGGACTTTCTGGCTGATGATTTCCACCGTAGAATTGCGCCGCGCCACTTCTATCATCGCCGGTGCATTGAGCAAGGTGTCGGCCAGCGTCTTGATCTCTTCGGAGAAAGTCGCGGAGAACAACAGGTTCTGGCGTTTTTTAGGTAGCAGCGCAAGGATGCGACGAATGTCCTTGATAAAGCCCATGTCGAGCATGCGATCAGCTTCGTCGAGCACCAGAATCTCAATATGCGATAAATCCACCGCGCGCTGTTGTTGCAAGTCGAGCAAACGTCCCGGTGTGGCGACAAGAATATCCACGCCGCGTTTCAAATGCGAAATCTGCGGATTGATGCCCACGCCGCCGAACACCACCATCGAGGTGAGTTTCTGGTATTTTCCGTAAGTGCGTACGCTCTCCTCCACCTGCGCCGCCAGCTCGCGCGTGGGAGTGAGGATGAGTGCGCGCACCGGCGAGCGAAAATGCTTAGGCGCAGCACCGTCAACCTGCACCGCCGATTTTGCAAGGCGCTGCAGCAGAGGTAGAACAAAGCCCGCCGTCTTGCCGGTGCCGGTTTGCGCCCCCGCCAGCAGATCGCCGCCCGCCAGCACTGCGGGAATGGCCTGCATCTGGATAGGCGTGGGGATGGTATAGCCGTGTTCAATCACGGCGCGAACAAGTTCCTCGGACAAACCGAGCTTGGAAAAAGACATAGCAGCCTTGATAAAAAAGTATCGGCCTGTTGCGCAACGAAGCGCGTATTTTCCAGCCCAGGCAGGCAAACGGGTTACAGCAGGGAGTCGAATTGACAGCGGCAAGGGGGACTGGAACAGGTGCCGCGTGGGCGCAGTATAGCAGGGTTGCTTGGATTGCTGGCTGGCGCGGCGGCGGGGTTAGCATGCATAATGCAAACTTGCACCAGCTCACGCTAAACTTAAGGAATCTCTGAACAAGGCCATATACCATTTTCAAATCGAAGGAGCATCATTACTCCCTCTACCGCTTTGCGGGGGAGGGCCTGGGAGAGAATAACGGCATATTTCGCCAGTGCGTAAATCTGCATGTGTTAAGCACCCCTCACCTTTACCCTCTCCAAAAAAAACGGGGAGAGGGGATACCGCTTTTTCAAAGCTTCACTAGTTTTTGACCCCCTCTAATGGCCTACCCCCATGAGCCCACCACTTACCATCCACGAAGCCTCCTGCGCCGACGACTACGATCCGAACTCCATGCCGGTGGCCAAAGCGCGCGCGTTCATCCAGCAATTTCTCACGCCGCTTTCGGGCATCGTGCGTCTGCCTATCCGCTCGGCGCTCGGGCGCGTTCTCGCACAAGACCTGACTTCGC
>JAYWAM010000117.1:0-2361 GCA_043782425.1 Betaproteobacteria bacterium | reverse complement strand
AACGGCGGCTGCTGCATGAAATCCAAGTCGACCGCGAAGCCAAGAAATTCCTCCGTCGGGCGCTGCCATGGATAGTGGCGGCCAAGCGCGGCAATGGGACGGGTCACCACCAGGGGACGGCCGCAAGGCGCCAAGTCTTGCGGCTGCGTCGCGCGCGTGAAAATGCAGTCGGCGTCGACATGCACAATAAGATCGGCATCGACCAACAAATCGGCTTGCAGCTTGGTGACCTGCTGACCAAGGTAGTCGTCCGCATAGTCCGGGCTATAGACCAGCTGCACGCTGCTAGGCAGCGGGTCGCG
This sequence comes from Betaproteobacteria bacterium, assembly GCA_043782425.1. Lineage (GTDB taxonomy): Bacteria > Pseudomonadota > Gammaproteobacteria > Burkholderiales > Usitatibacteraceae > JAYWAM01. The sequence continues at coordinate 2,059 of JAYWAM010000117.1, read as the reverse complement.
CAACACCCAGGGCCGACTCGATTCGGGCATCACCACCACCACCTCGGAAAAACCTTGGCAGTAGCACTCGATTGCCCGCACGCAAAGTTGCAGCCAATCCAGATCTTTCCTGTAGCTGCGAATGAGTATGGCAGTGTTCATGGCGACATTGTTTGGCAATATTTCAGAGATAGCTACGCAGTATAGCGAAATTTATACTAGGCTAAGCTATATTGATTTACAAGACGTGCGGCCAGTTCACTGGCGCAACAATGGGAGACTGGTGCAGCTATGTTCGTGTCGCAGATAATCGATACCCCTCATGCCGCGATTGTGTTCACTCAGGACGCGGCCCATCTGGAACAGATATCCCGTCCTGGCGTGCAGGCGGTGATCTTCGTACCAGCGCAGCCTGACCCGTGGCAAACCGAGCTGGCGGTTGCGGTGGAATGTGGTGCGTTCGTGGTGGAACGTTGCAGCCTGATGGTGGAGCGCATCGAAGCGCTGGTTTCTGTTCTGGAGGATCGGCTGCCGCAGGATGGATTGTCGTTTGAAACGCGGCTCGCGTTGATCGACGACCTTGCGGCGCTGGCCGACCGCCTAAGCGCCATCGTCGGCTGCCGCGGCTTAATGCTGCGGCTGCTCACCGAGGCGCCTACGCAGCATTGCGGGTTCCATATCGACACCGTAGCACCCGGCAGGCCGCCTTTCGGGCTCCTAAAAGTTTATAACGGTCAGGGTACGCACTATATCGATTCGACCGATATGATCGGCGTACAGGATTTCTATGACTACCTCGGGCGGCGCGAACGTTTCATTCGCGAACGCCATCATGCGCTTGAGGCGGGTCGCGCCGCCGAAGCCGAGCGTTTTCGCAGCGAACTTGAGGCGCTCGATGCTGCGCTGCCCTTCCTGCGGCCGGATGCGCCGGTGCGCGACGTACCTACCGGCGCCACTGTGGCTTTCCGCCACCTCGACGCGAGCGAGCACTGGTCGATGCATGGCAAGGAGCGCGCCTGGATCCACTGTTCGCCCATGGCCGGCGTGACGCGGCTGGTGGCTAACCTCACGCCGCTAGATGGCGCTGCGGGCCGGCCGCGTTAACCCGCCAACCGGCACTTTTGTCGAGCGCAGAGTCACATGTCTGTAACAATGCGCTGAGGCGGCGGCTTGAAGTCTCGGGCCCGAAGTTACCGCGGAACCATTCGCGCGGCGCCACAGTAGATGCGAGTAGTTCGGCCGCAGCGTTAACCACATCGTTCTCATCATCGAAGAAAAACCCCGTGTGGCGGTTGATGTATTTCCAGCCGCCGAGAATGTGGCGCTGCATCAGGATTGGCAAATCAAGACACAAGGCTTCCGCCACCACACGCGGCGAGGGGTCGATTGCATTCGGCACGAATAACAAGCGCGCGCGGGCCATCGTTGCAAGTAGCACTGGCCAATCTAGCGCGGGCAGAAAGGTAATACCCGGCTGCGGCGGAAAGGTTGCATCCGCCTGGCCGATAACCAAAGCGCGCATCCCAAAAGCGTGACACAGCCCGGGCAGGCAGCGCGCCGCGAGCGGCCAATTCTTCGCTTGGTGCTGCCAGGGTTCGGCCGCGCCCACATACACCAGCTCATAGGTGCCAAGCGCTGTCACTGATGCGGCATTGCGCGCGACCCAGGCCCAGTCGGTGAAATCCGAGGCGCTAAGGAGCGCGTGTGGCGCATCCTGCAGAAAATGCCGCTGCGGTTCGCGATAGCAATGGCACCATGCTTCGCAAATGGATTCGTAGTCGAGGCCATCGCGCGGGTCTGCTCGGGGAAAATCAAAATAACTGGTCATGCCGACGAAGCGCGCGCCGTAGCGCCGTAAATCGGCAAATTGTGCATGCTGTGCCGACGTCACGATCGGGCCGTGCAACATTACCCAGCCGCCCGCGCGACCCGCACGGTCGAAAATCGGTTCGAATGGCCATTGCAAGCCGGTAATCATAGATGTCCTATTAGATCCTAAAAAAGCAGTTCACCGCAGTGAACACAGCGTTCACAGAAGAAAAACTATCGCTTAACGGTCATATCATTCACCCATAGTGGT
>JAYWAM010000116.1:0-6243 GCA_043782425.1 Betaproteobacteria bacterium | reverse complement strand
GGGACGACGGGCTCCCGCATTACTCGACACGCCCTTTATATTTGAGGTCCTAAGCATAGCGGCGCACCTCGCCCGTCCCGTTCCGCTCCAGATTGGCGACACAGCGCGCGCAAATCGCCGGGTGCTTTGCGTGCGAGCCCACATCTGCGCGGTAGTGCCAGCAGCGCTCGCATTTTTTCTGTGTTGAGGCGTGCGCGGCGATGGTCAGGTCACCGACTGCGGTTTTCTCCTCTGCGGGTCCTGCGCCTTCGTGCAAGGTGGCGCGCGAAGTGATCAGAATAAAGCGCAGTTCGTCTCCAAAGTGCTTGAGTTCCTTGAGTGCAAATCCTTTCGCGTACAAATCTACCTCCGCCGCGAGTGAAGAGCCTATCTTGCCCGCGACGCGTAATTCTTCGAGATTTTTTTGCACCGTGGAGCGCACCGCTTTGGCGAGCGACCAGCGTGCGAGCAGGGTATCAGGATCGGGGATTTCCGGCAGCTCGTGCCAGGTATGCAGGAATATGCTGTCATCGGATTTTCCGGTCAGGTTAGCCCACGCCTCCTCGGCAGTAAAACTGAGCACCGGGGCCAACAAGCGGATCAACGAGTTGGCGATGTGAAACAGCGCATTTTGCGCGGAACGTCGCGCTTTGGAATTCGGCGCTGTGGTGTACAGGCGGTCTTTCAGAACATCGAGATAAAACCCGCCCAGCTCTTCCGAGCAATAGGTCTGCAACTGTTGCATGATGTGGTGAAACTCATAGATCTCGTATTCGCACACCACGCCCTTCAAGGCATAGTAAGGCAGCGACCCCGGCGCGCTACTGTTGCGCCCTTGCAGCAACGCGAGTTGCGCAACGGCATAGCGGTCAATTTCAACCCACTCCGTTACCGGTAAAGCGTTTTTTCGGGGATCAAAATCCGCCAGATTGGCCAGCAAAAAACGCAGCGTGTTGCGGATGCGGCGGTAAGAATCCACCACGCGTTTGAGAATTTCGTCCGAGATAGTTTGTTCGCCCGTGCAATCGGTTGATCCTACCCACAAACGCAGAATTTCAGCTCCTAGCGTGTCGGATATTTTTTGCGGCGCAATCACATTGCCTACGGATTTGGACATTTTCTTGCCCGCGCCATCTACAGTAAATCCATGCGTGAGCAGGCTGTCGTAAGGCGCGCGCCCATGCAGCATGCAACTCACCAGCAGCGACGAATGGAACCAGCCGCGATGCTGATCCGAACCTTCGAGGTAAAGATCGGCGGGAAAATTCAGATCGGGATGCTTGTCCAAAACCGTATCAAAGGTCGAGCCTGAATCGAGCCACACATCGAGCGTATCGTTGATCTTGTCGTAGTCTTTGGCTTCTGCGCCCAGCAGGTCTTCTGTTGTGAGGGTCTGCCAGGCTTCGATACCGGCGCTTTCCACGCGTTTGGCGACAACCTCAAGCAATTCCAGGGTGCGCGGGTGCAGCTCACCGCTTTGCTTGTGCAAAAAAAACGGGATGGGAACGCCCCAGTTGCGTTGCCGTGAAACACACCAGTCTGGGCGGTTGGCGAGCATGGCGTGCAGGCGCGCTTTGCCCCACGATGGGTAAAAATTGGTGGTGTTGATGGCGTCGAGCGCGAGTTCGCGCAGCGTCTTGCTGAGCGTTTTTCCGCTGCTGTCTTTGCCGTGTATATCCATGCCGATAAACCACTGCGCCGTGGCGCGAAATACGGTCGCCGTTTTGTGACGCCAGCAGTGCGGATAGCTGTGCAGAAAATCTTCTGTTTTAAACAGCGCGCCTTTTTCCGCAATGGTCTTAACGATTTCCGGCTGCGCTTTCCAGATATTCAGGCCGCCAAATAGCGGCAACGTGGCGGCATAGCGGCCATCGCCCAGAACGGGCGTGAGAATATCCTCGTTCTTCATACCGTAGCGTTTGCAGGTAGCGAAGTCATCAATGCCGTAGGCGGGCGAGGAATGGACAATGCCGCTGCCGGTTTCCAGCGTGACATAGTCGGCGAGCTGGACAGGCGAATTGCGTTCGTAAAAAGGGTGATGGAAAGCGATGTGCTCCAGCGCCTTGCCTTTGCAGGTGGCGACTACCTTGCCGCTCAGGCCGTAACGCGCCACACAGGCCGCTTGCAAATGGGCGGCAAGCAGCAGACAGGCGCGCTCGGTTTGAACCAAGGCGTAGTCGAAATCAGGATGCACATTGAGCGCCTGGTTGGCGGGAGTCGTCCAGGGTGTGGTGGTCCAGATCACTGCAAACACGTCGCCGTCAGGCAGCTTGTTCAGGCCAAACGCTTTGGCAAGTTTTGCCCGCTCGCTGTCGATGAGGGGAAAGCCCACGTCGATGGCGATGGATTTTTTATCCTCATACTCGACCTCGGCTTCGGCCAGCGCCGAGCCGCAGTCGAAGCACCAATTGACGGGCTTGAGGCCGCGATAAAGATAGCCGCGTTGCATGATCTTGCCGAGCGTGCGGATTTCGTCAGCCTCAGTCTGAAAATTCATGGTGGTGTAGGGATGATCCCAGTCACCCAGCACGCCTAAGCGAATAAAATCCGCCTTTTGCAATTCGATCTGCTCGCTCGCGTAAGCGCGCGCAAGCTGCTGCACTTTTTGCGCGGGGATATTCTTGCCGTGCTGTTTTTCAATCTGGATTTCTATTGGCATGCCGTGGCAATCCCAACCCGGAACATAGGCCGCGTCGTAACCGGCCATCTGCTTGGACTTGACGACGATATCCTTGAGAATTTTGTTGACGGCGTGGCCGATATGAATCGCCGCGTTGGCGTAGGGCGGGCCATCGTGCAGGGTGAAAATATGCCGTCCGCCGGAGATATGGCGGATTTTTTCGTAGAGTTTGCGTTTCTGCCACGCAGCGATCCAACCCGGCTCGCGCCTGGCAAGATCACCGCGCATGGGAAAGGGCGTGTCGGGGAGATTGAGTGTGGCTTTGTAATCGGGCTTGGCGTCGTCGGTCATGGCAATGGCTAAAAAAGTCTTCCTCAGTTTTTTTGCGTTTGGTTACTACACAAGTAGGGTGCGCTTGCGCACCTTTACCGTTGGTGCGCACGCGCACCCTACAGGCCGCGAAAATATTCGCGCGCGGCGTCGCAATCATGTTGAATTTGCGTGCGCAGCAAAGCGAGCGAAGAAAAGTTTTCTTCGTCACGCAGCTTTTTGCAGAATTCAACGCTGATGCGCCTGCCGTATAAATCGGCGGAAAAATCGAAGAGGAAAACTTCTAGAGAGTGCCTGCCGTCCGACCTGACCGCAGGGTTGGTACCCAGACTTGCCACTCCTGTCGCCACTCCCTCGAGCCCGCGATCATGCATGCCTGTGCATTTTACCGCAAACACGCCAGAAAGCGCAGGCTTGCGGCGCGCCAGGGAAATATTTGCCGTGGGAAAACCGAGCGTGCGCCCGAGCTTTTTGCCGTGCAGTACGCGACCGCTGATCGAATAGGGCCGACCCAGCAGTTTTTCGGCGAGCAAAAAATCGCCCGACCCAAGCGCTTCACGTACTGCCGTGCTTGAAATGCGCAGGCCTTCGAAATCGACATCGCCTAGCGTGGCAACCTCGAATCCGCGCTGCGCTGCCTCGGCGCGCAGCAGTGTCACATCGCCGCTGCGTTTGCTGCCAAAACGGAAATCATCTCCCACCAGCAACCAGCGGCATTGCAGACGCTGTTGCAACACATCGATGAAGGCATAGGGCGTCTGTCTGGCGAAAGCCTGATTGAAGCGGCACACGTAAAGATGCTCTATGCCCGCCTCCTGCAAGCGCTGGGTTTTTTCGCGTAGGCTGGACAGGCGCGCCGGAGCGCTTTGCAAATCAAAAAATTCGCGCGGGTGCGGCTCAAAAGTCATGGCTGCTGCGATCAGCCCGCGTTGCCTGGCGGCGCGCATGGTCTCGTCCAACAGCGCGGCGTGTCCCAGATGCACGCCGTCGAAATTACCGATGGTCAGGGCTATGCCGCATGTGTTTTGCGGCAGATCACGAAACAGTTTCATGTATGTTTCCTGAAATCGCGGGTGCGCAAGCCCATGCACCACAGTGCGGCGAAATAGACAGCCGCGCCGAGCGCTATCAGCGCCAGCAAATAGCCCCAACGCGTCCACTTCGCCATCGTGATCCACTGCTCTGAGCTTCCCATGGTGAACCACAGTGCGCCGCCCATGAGGTACAGCGCGACGCCCAGCTTGAGAAGAAACGCCAGCCACTGCGGCTCGGGGCGATATATGCCTTGCTTGCGTATGCCATAAAAAAGCAAAGTCGCATTGAGGCAAGCGCCCAATCCGATGGAAAGCGCCAGGCCGGCATGCCCCAGCTTTAACGGCCAGAACAGGAATAACACATTCATGAACTGGATGGCGAGCAGCGAAAAAAGCGCAATGCGCACTGGGGTTTTCACGTTTTGCCGCGCGTAAAAACCCGGCGCGAGAATTTTGACCAGAATAATGCCGATCAGCCCCAGGCTGTAGGCGACCAGCGCCTCGCGCGTGCGAAACACCGCCGGCGCAGTGAACTGATCGCCATGGAACAGTGTGGCGATCAGGGGCACGGCCAGCAGCGCTAAACCCAGGGCGGCGGGCAACGCCAATAGAAAGGTCAGGCGCAGCCCCCAATCGAGCAGCTTGGAATACTCGCTGATATTGTTCTCCGCGAAGCGCCGCGCCAGCCCCGGCAGCAAAATAGTGCCCAGCGCCACACCCAGCAGCGCGGAGGGGAACTCCATCAGGCGATCCGCAAAATATAGCCAGGAAACGCTGCCGGCCTGCATGAACGACTGGTATTGAGTATTAATCACCAGGCTGATTTGAGTCACTGAAACGCCCAGCACCGCAGGCCCCATCAGCAGCAGCACGCGCTTTACACCATCGTGTTTATAGTCGAAATCCCAGCGCGGCAGGGATTTGATGCGCAGCAAGAAAGGGATCTGGAATAAAAGCTGTAGCAAGCCGCCCACAAAGACGGCCCACGCCAGCGCCAGAATTGGCGGCTCGAAATAGGGCGCCGCCCAGAGCGTAAAGCCGATATAGGAAAGATTCAGAAACACGGGGGTGAAGGCCGGCCCCGTCATCTGGCCGTGGGTATTGAGCACGCCCGAGGCCAGCGACACCAGAGAGATGAAGAAAATGTACGGAAAACAGATGCGCAGCATTTGTACCGTCAAGTCAAACTTGCCGGGTGCGGCGGCAAAACCAGCGGCGCTGGCGTAGATCAGCAGCGGTGCGGCAATGATGCCGATCACGGTGACCAGAAATAGCGCGATGCCGAGCGTCGTGCTGACTTTGTCTATCAGCTTGCGCGTCGCTTCGTGACCGAGTTTGGTTTTGTATTCCGCCAACACCGGCACGAACGCTTGCGAAAAGGCGCCCTCGGCAAACATGCGGCGCAGCAGGTTAGGGATGCGCGAGGCGACCACAAAGGCATCCATGAACACGCCAGCGCCAAAAATCTGCGCGGTCAGAATATCGCGCACAAACCCCGTGACGCGCGAAATAAGCGTCATGGAGCTGACTGCGACTAGGGTCTTGAGCAGGTTCATTGGCTAAGGGTTATGAATGCGGGGATCGGTCGGGCGCGATTTAAGCTGATTTGAAACGAATTCAAGGAACCTCCGAACAAGTGTCGTCCCTGCGAAAGCGGGGAACCATTTTTTTGTTAGCAGAACATGGATTCCCGCTTTCGCGGGAATGACAATTCAGGCGAATTTATTTAGGCTTTCATCGAGAATTGGAAATACGCCATATCAGTTTGAATCGCACCTGATCGGCCCTGGTTGCGAGCTTTTTGGCGAATAACAAGCAATGCCTTTGTTTTTGCTGATAAAGCGCGATATAATACCCGGCTCCCCGCAACATTTTTGAATTTGTTTCGATCACAGACAGGTTTTTATCATGGCCAATAGTAAACAAGCAGAAAAACGTGCACGCCAGGCAGTCAAACTGCGCGCTCAAAACATGAGCCAGCGCTCCACGCTGCGTACCGCCATCAAAAAGGTTCAGGCGGCCATAGCCACCGGCGACAAAGCGGCGGCTCAGGCAGTGTACAAGGAGACGGTCTCGACCATCGACCATATCGCTGATAAACGAATTATTCACAAGAACAAGGCTGCTCGTCACAAGAGCCGTCTTTCCGCCGCCGTCAAAGGGCTGGCGCTGGCCTAGTCATAGGCCGCTTCCTTGGCCGCCGGGGCACCTTCCTGCTCCGGCTGGCAATCTTTCCCGCAAATAGAACATTTGGTCACCATTGTCGTGCCTCGTAAAGGT
>JAYWAM010000115.1:0-2367 GCA_043782425.1 Betaproteobacteria bacterium | reverse complement strand
TTCAGCAATAGGAAAGACTATTGCCGAAAAAATAATCAAATTCTGTTCTCGCTCAGCTATTTTTTCGCTACGATTCTTTAAGTCCGACAGGCTCCTAGCGGAGGCGACTATCGGGCTGTATTTCGCTTTCATCGGCGTCTTCGCCACTTATGCCCAGTTTATTCTTCTTCCCAATCCGGATATTGCTCTGGTTTTTCTCCGGTCTCGTGAACCAGCCTTGGATACGTGACATGCGGATCGGGATCTTGGCTTTTCCTGTTTTTTGTGATTTTGAAAAGCCAACTGTCTCCGTAATCAAACAAGTAGTCATGATTAGCACGCTTCCACATCAGTTCTATGGGCGAGATAGTGTTGTGTTCTTCGACATATCGTCTTGCACCCATCGCCGCGCCAAGCCGCTAGCGTCTCACTGGATGTGATAGCTATCCGCAGGCAGCTTCACGCAACTGCGGGAGCGCACGTGGCAGAAAGTTTCTGCGTTGCAGCCGCCGCGTATGGTGTAGCAGGCGCACACGATGCTGCCGTCGGGCAGGCGCAGGCCGTGACCATTGCACGCTTGTTCATTGACGCACGAGGTAACCGCGAATTTTGCATTTGTTTTTGGCGCGCAAGTTCCGCCAACGACGGCGATGTCGAAACGCTCGTCGGGACCGGGCTGCATTGGACGTTTTTCCGAAAGCATGCGTTGCCGCTCGACTATTTGTTGATCGCTCGCCGGAGGTTCATTGTCGAGCGCGGGCAGTGTCGCCTGCGTGGCGCATGCTGACAGCAGCGTGGCGGCCAGGGCAATAATGATAGATGCAGAAATTTTGTTCATGATTTTCTCCTAGTTGCCAGTAAAGCCGACGTGCACTTTTGAGCTGGTGTATTGCCAGCGATAGTCGCAACCGTCTTGTGAATTGGTGAATGTCCGTGCGAATACGTTGCTCGCGCGGCCAGGAACGGGGCCGAGCGCGTGGAGGTCGTCGTAGTCACCCCAATAGCCGCGCAAATCGGCGCAAAGAATACAGCCTGTCAACTGAAAAATAGCGAGGTGCACGTACAAATCAGACTGGTTCGGTCGTGCAATGATGCCCAGGCCGCCCATGTCGTGGCGCACCCGCCCGGTGCTGGGAGAAAAAGTGGTGTGCGAGCCCATCCATAACGATGGCTCGCCCGCGTTGACCATGTCTTGCGATCGGTATGCGCGCACCAGCGGGTTGTATGACGCCGAGGTTTTTTCCTTGTTGCCTTCCCCGGTACCCCACTCAGGGATGTATTGGCAATTGAGATTGCCTATCATGCAACCCGCACCGGCGATGTAAAGGCGGTTGTTGATTGCGCTCATGCGCGTGAACATCATGCGGATGTGATCGTTCGCTTTGCCAAACGAACCGATGTCGAAGGAAAATTGCGGCCCGGTGCGCACCACGATGTCGCTGTTGGTGCAGCTCGCGCCGCTGCTGGCGACGCAAGGGTAGCTCTGCGCATACATACCGGTGTGCCATGTCGCGCCCCAACTGCTACCGTTCCAGCGCGCGATGACGAGCTCGCCGCCGCTGGCTTGCGCCATCACGAACAGTTCGTTGTTGTCCAGATTGACGCGTAGTCGCGGGTGGCTGACGATGGCCGGGCCGCCCGCAAAGGGATTGATCATTTTCTGAAATGTTCCGCTCTCGCCGACCGCGCGCCAGATGTGCACGGCGTTCGTATCAACGTTGACCCAGCCGGCGTAAATGTTGCCGTTTTTGTCACTGGCGATATTGCCGCCATCGTAGAAATCGCCGGTAGAATCAGTTTCTTTAGTCTGTACGCATTGATACAGGGCGAAATTTTTTCCGCCGTCGGTAGAGCGTGCGATGCAGGCGCCGCCGATGTAATTGTTGAGCGGCCCGTTGATTTCGCCGCTGGGCGCGGTATCAAGCTTAGCTTTCGGCACAGCGAGCGTGACAATAAAGACGTAGCGCTGATCGCGCACGGAATTAGTGATACCAGGATCGCCCCACAGGATCGGCCACGCATCGCTCGGCTGCACGCGACCACCGTAGGTCCAGTTTTTTCCAAAGTCATTGGAGTAAGACCAACCTAAATGCGTGGCGCCTTTTTTTGATACCCGCGTAGTCGGCGTGTATTGCACGCCCGCTTGGTCGGTGCCGTCATTGTAGGTGACGGTAATGGTCGCGCCATCGTTGAAGCGGTTGACGGAAAACGAGGTTTCCGATTGCTGGCCGTTGGCCGTAGCGCCTTCCTTTCCAGTAACGGCAATGGGTTTTAGCGCACAGCCGCTTAGCAGCACAAGCAAAACAGCGGCGCAGCAAGCTGGGTGGATACGTAAGTTCATGATCATTCCTTTGCAGAAAGACGAAAGACGCTGGAAGCATTCTGCGC
>JAYWAM010000114.1:0-16724 GCA_043782425.1 Betaproteobacteria bacterium | reverse complement strand
TCATCCCTTAAGGATGACCTGATTGCTAACTGCTCAGGCTCATTTCTCTTTGGAAACACGCCAGCCTCTCCAGGCTCATTTGTCTTTGGACAAGGCTGTAATTCGTCTAGCTTGCTGCCAGCCGGTATAATCGCGCATTCACCATGAACCCTATCGACACCAGAGCCGCGCTCGCCGGTCTATTTCGCCAGGCCGCGCTCACCGCGTTCCCCGACCTTGGCAACGTAGACATCGTAGTCGAGCGCCCCAAGAATCCCGAGCATGGCGACTATGCGGTTAATAGCGCGCTGCAATTGGCCAAACGTCTTGGCAGGAAGCCGCGCGATATCGCTGAAGCCATCGTCAAGGCGCTGCCGTCCAATCAACTGGTTGCCGACGCGCCGCAGATTGCCGGCCCCGGATTCATCAATATCCGTTTGTCGCAAGCAGCAGGTTTTAATGTTATTAAGCGCATCTTTGCCGAGCATGAGGCGTTTGGACGCGGTAGCGAGGGTGAGGGCAAGAAAGTCATGGTGGAATTTGTTTCCGCCAACCCGACCGGGCCGTTGCATGTGGGCCATGCGCGCGGCGCGGCAGTGGGGGATTCGATTGCACGCCTGCTCGAATGGCAGGGTTATGAAGTGCTGCGTGAGTTTTATTACAACGACAGCGGCAACCAGATCAACACCTTGATGCTTTCGACGCAAGCGCGCATCGCTGAAATCAGCGGCGTGGCGTTCGCCATGCCGGCAGACAGCTATAACGGTGAATATATCAAAGACATCGCGCGCGATTACCTCGCGGCGCACCCTGAAGATGGCAGCGGCGCTGATGGCGAAGCGGTGCGCAAGTTCGCTGTCGCATACTTGCGTAACGAGCAAGATCTCGATCTCAAGGCGTTCGGCGTAGCGTTTGATTCCTATTATCTTGAGTCCTCGCTTTACGCCGACGGCAAGGTCGGGGAAACCGTCAAGGCTCTGATCGCTGCGGGCCACACTTACGAGCAGGATGGCGCGTTGTGGCTCAGAACCACCGACTTTGGCGACGACAAGGACCGCGTCATGCGCAAATCCGATGGGTCGTATACCTACTTCGTTCCCGATGTCGCTTATCATCTGGCCAAATTTCGCCGCGGCTACGATCATGCAATCAACGAACAGGGCGCGGATCATCACAGCACCGTGACGCGCGTCAGGGCTGGCTTGCAGGCGCTTGATGTTGGCATCCCCCAGGGTTATCCAGACTATGTGCTGCATCAGATGGTGCTGGTGATGAAGGGCGGCGTTGAGGTCAAGCTTTCCAAGCGCGCCGGCAGCTATGTCACCTTGCGCGATCTGGTCGATGAGGTCGGCAAGGACGCGGTGCGCTATTTTCTGGTGATGCGCAAGGTCGATTCGCAACTCACTTTCGACATTGATCTGGCGCGCTCGCAGTCAGAGGAAAATCCCGTCTATTACGTGCAGTACGCGCACGCGCGCATCTGTAGCGTGCTGGCGCAGTGGGGCGGCGATCCCGCGACACTGGCGGCAGTTGACCTGACGCCGCTTAACAGCGCGCACGAATCGGCACTGCTGCGCGCACTCGCCGATTTCCCCGAACTGCTGCGCAACGCCGCGCGCGAATTTGCGCCGCATAACGTGACGTTTTATCTGGGTGATCTCGCCGCGCGGCTGCACACCTATTACAATGCAGAGCATTTCCTGGTCGAGGATGAAAAGCTCAAGCTCGCCCGCCTGGCGTTGATCACCGCTACACGCCAGGTGCTACAGAATGGTTTGGCGGTAGTCGGCGTATCCGCGCCGCAACGCATGTAACCAATTAGTTTCAGAAAGCCACTATGGATTACAAACCCGCAACCTCCACCCGCAACGGCGGGCGCAACAATGGCATGAACCCGATGTTTCTCGGCATTATCATCGGGCTGCTACTGGGCATAGTCATCGCTCTGGCGGTGGCCTTGTGGCTCAATAAAACCGCCATTCCGTTTATGGAGCGTTCCAAGCCGCTTGAGCCGCCGCCCAAGCTTGAAAGTAAAATACAGCCGAAAGCCGAGCCGCCAAAGACCGATACACCAAAAACGAGTGAAAGCACACCAGCCAAATCCACGCCGGAGAAATCACGCTTCGAGTTTTATCAGATACTCCCCGGAGAAAAGGATGCGGCTGCAAAGGATGGCAAGAATGCGGTGCGTAAGCCTGCGGAAAAACCTGCGGATACGCCAGCGCCTACAGCTAAAATAACCGACAAACCGGCTGCGGCTGTGCGCGAAAGCTATTTCCTTCAGGCTGGTGCGTTTCAGAATGAATCCGATGCTGACAACCTAAAAGCCAAAATCGCGTTTATAGGGCTGACGGCCACTGTCAAGGCGGTTACGTTGCCCGACAAGGGCGCCCTTTACCGCGTGCGATTGGGTCCTTACCAAAGCCTGGAAGAAGTGAACAGAATCAAGTCGGCGCTGTCTGAAAGCGGAGTCGGCGCCGTCGTCGTGAAAACCTCGGATACCATAAACTAACCTGGAGATTACTATGTTGCTGCGTATTCTATCCCCTTTGTTTGCCCTTACGCTGTTGCTGTCCGGCGCCGCCGTTGCGCAAACCACAATTAATGCGGGAAGCGACTATAAAGTCCTCGCTACGCCGCAATCAACTGACAGCGACGCCATTGAAGTGATGGAGTTTTTTGCCTACGGCTGCATCCATTGCTACACACTGGAAGCCAAGCTTGAGCCCTGGGCAAAAAAGCTTCCCAAGGATGTCAAATTCCAGCGCGTGCCGACGCCCTTCAAGGTTCATGGTATTGATAGCGCACCAATCTTTTATACGCTCGAAGCCATGGATCTGCTCGGCAAGCTGCACGCCAAACTGTTCGATGCTATCCACAATGAAAATCTGATCGCGGCAAATCCTAGCGTCCTTGCACAGTGGCTCACCAAGCAAGGCGTCGATGCGAAGAAATACCAGGAGATTGAAAAATCATTTTCTGTGCAAAGCAAAGTTAGCCGCGCGCGCCTGCTGACCGAAGGTTACAAAATCGATAGCACGCCGACCCTAGCAATCAATGGCAAATATCTGGTTGCCAGTCAGCCCGTGGCGGACAGAACCTTTCAGATTGCCGATTCACTCATTGCTACGTCACGCCTAAGCAAATCCGGCGCACCCAAACGCTGATCTGCGTATGGCGCGCAAGGTTTTCATCACCGGCGCCAGCAGCGGAATCGGCGCGGCGCTGGCGCGGCACTATGCAGCCCAAGGCGCGCAGCTTGGGCTGGTTGCGCGCCGCCCTGATTTGCTGGAAAAACTCGCCTCATCTCTCAAGCCCGCGCCCGCCCTCTACGCGCTTGATGTGCGCGATGCATCGGCATTGCGCAACGCGGCAAACGATTTCACAACGCGCTACGGCGTGCCCGACATCGTGATCGCCAATGCCGGCGTCTCCAAGGGCACGCTTACCGAGCAGCTAAGCGATCTGGCGGTGTTCCAGCAGATTTTCGACACCAATGTAATGGGCATGGTCCATACCTTTCACCCCTTCATTGCGCCGATGCGCGCCAACGCTGGCGGCACGCTGGTCGGCATCGCAAGCGTGGCAGGCTTTCGCGGCATCCCAGGCGGCGGCGCTTATTCGGCGTCGAAGGCCGCAGCTATCAAGTATTGCGAAAGTTTGCGCGTGGAATTGCGCGACACAGGCATTTCAGTGGTCACCATTTGCCCCGGCTACATCCGCACGCCCATGACCGACGTTAACCGCTACAAAATGCCTTTCATCATCCCCGTTGAAGATGCTGTGGTGCGCTTCGCGCGCGCCATAGACGCCAAGACCAGCTTTACCGTGATTCCGTGGACTATGGGCATCGCGGCGCGCCTGTTTCGCATCCTGCCCAACTGGCTCTATGATCGCCTGCGCATGCCGAGGAAACCGAGGCAGGCTGAGTGATGACTAAACCCGATTCCAAAGCGCGCTTCTCTTCCCGTGTCGATGACTACCTCAAGTACCGTCCGGGCTATCCCATCGAAATTCTCGATCTGCTGGCTGACGAGTGCGGGCTGACACCCGAATCGGTGATTGCAGATATTGGTTGCGGCACCGGCATATTGGCCAAGCTATTTCTCGACAACGGTAACCCTGTCGTGGGTGTTGAGCCGAACCGCGAAATGCGTGTGGCGGCTGAAAATTTTTTGATCGAGTACGCACGTTTCAGCAGCTTGGACGGCAGCGCCGAAGCAACACGCTTGCCGACGCATTCGGTAGATTTCCTGATGGCGGCGCAGGCGTTCCACTGGTTTGATCGCGACCAGACGCGCGCCGAGTGGTTACGCGCCATCAAGCCCGAGGGCTGGGCGGTGCTGTTGTGGAATGACCGGCATGTGGATCGCACGCCCTTTCTCGCCGCTTACGAGGCGACGCTCCAGGAATTCGCCACCGACTACAAGGAAGTCAATCACAAGAACATTCAGGATGATGCACTGATCCAACCTTTTTTCGGCGGCGATATACAGCGCGCGCATTTCGACAACCTTCAACACTTCGATCTTGACGGCCTGGTAGGGCGCGTTGCGTCATCGTCATATTGTCCTGAGCGCGGCAGCGCGCGCTTTAAGGCGATGGTGAAAAGACTGAACGAAATTTTCGCCGCCCACGCACAGCATGGCCGCGTGACTTTCGAGTACGACACCATCATGTACTACGGACACATGCAATAACCACACGCCAAACTTTACGCACTACATCGGCTCGGTTTCCGATTGCGTTGGGCGCCACACCAGCAGACGTTTCTCGGCCACACTCACCATGAAGTCGAGCAGCAACGCGAAAATCGTCAGCACCAGAATGCCGGCAAACACGGTGTTGATGTCGAACGAACCCTCGGCCATGTGTATAAGATAACCGACGCCGCTCGCCGACCCCAGGTACTCGCCCACCACCGCGCCGACAAACGCCATGCCGACGGAGGTGTGCAAGCTGGAAAAAACCCACGATGTCGCTGAAGGCAAATACACATGGCGCAATAACTGCCGCCGAGTGGCGCCCAGCATGCGCACATTGTTGAGTATCACTGGGCTGACCTCTTTCACACCTTGGTAGACATTGAAAAACACGATGAAAAAAACCAGTGTCACGCCCAGCGCCACCTTGGACCAGATGCCGAGCCCGAACCACACCATGAAAATGGGGGCGAGCACCACGCGCGGCATGGCGTTCATCGCTTTGATGTAGGGATCAAGGATGGCCGATGCGCTGGGCGACAGCCCCAGCCACAGACCCACGGCCAGGCCCAACGCCGTGCCGATAGCAAAGGCCAGCGCGGTCTCTTGTAGCGTCACCCATAAGTGCGGATAAATCGCACCCTCAGTAAACCACAGCCACACCGCCCAGAATATTTTCAGCGGCTCGCCGAAAAAGAAGGCGGCGCGGCTTTCGTTATCAAAAAAAATGGGCGGAATAAGCCCGGGCTTGGTAAGCACGTGCCACACCACAAAAATTGCCACGAACAGCAAAGTCTGCCACAGCCAGAGTAGATGCGCGGGTGGTTTTCTCATGGGTTCTTTGCGTTATGTTGCACCGAGCGAATCTCCCGCCAGTTTGTTGCGCGTTTGTTGATAGCCCTTGAGGACTTCATCTTTCATGGCGTGCCAGATCTGATCGTGCAGCGCGATAAAACGCTGGCTATGGCGTATTTCCGCGACATCGCGCGGGCGCGGCAGGTCAATTTCAAATTCGCCGATAGGATGGCTTTGCGGCCCGGCGGAAAACACTACAACGCGATCAGAAAGCGCTATCGCTTCCTCCAGATCATGGGTGATGAAGAGGACCGATTTGCGGTCCAGCGACCATAATTCGAGCAACTCATTTTCCATCAACTGGCGCGTCTGAATATCGAGTGCCGAGAACGGCTCGTCCATCAACAGGATTTTTGGATCGAGTATCAGCATTTGCGCCAGCGAGCAACGCTTGCGCATACCGCCTGACAATTGGTGGGGATAGCGCTCCGCAAAACCTGCCAGCCCGACGCGCGCCAGCCACTGCTCGCCTTGCTGTTTCGCAACGCCTGTTTCTACGCCGCGAAACTGTAGACCGGCAATAACATTGTCGAGTGTATTGCGCCACGGCATTAGGGATTCGCTTTGAAACATGTAGCCTGCCTGGCGGTTGATCCCTGTTAGCGGCGCATCAAACACTGCGACGCTACCGGCGGAAGGTTGCAGCAGCCCGGCGGCCACATTAAGCAGCGTGGATTTACCGCAACCTGTGGGGCCCACCACGGAAACGAATTCCCCCGCAGCAACCTGTAGCGTGCTGTCTTTTACTGCGGTGTAGGGTTTGGCGGCAGATGCGCGCGAGGAAAACGTGATACTGATGTTATGCAGCGTAAGCGCGTTAGCGGCGGGGCTGGCTGTTGGACTCATGGCCGAATTCATTTTTGATCTCGCGCGAACTGAGGCGTATGGCAACCCAGGCGAACAGCGCAGCGAAAACCACCGCAATTAACGCCGAAAACCACATCGCGCCCTGGATGAGACCATCCATCGATGTTGCAGCGCCGCTCACCACGTTCATCGATTTCATCATTTCCTGCATAGACGCGCTATTGAGAATCTGATATTGCAACCATAGTCCGCCCAAATTTCCCGCCGCGCTTAGCCACATCATGACAACGAACACGATGCGCGCCCAGTTTCTGCGCTTAAGCAATGCGATAGCGGCGAACAAGGTCAGCAGCGAAAGCGCCAGCGTTATCGCCAGCAACGCGCGCATGTGGCGAAAAATCACTGCCATAAATTCGGGCATTACACCGGCAGCGCTGGCGTCTTTGATGACCACCTCGATATCCATTGTGCCGAGCATCACGTTGAACATGATGTTTTGCAACAGCCCGATCAAAACCCCAAAAGCCGCCAGGATAATAAAACTCCAGGCGAGGCTGGTGATGAATGCCGAACGCGGGGCAGGACGGGGATCAGTCATGGCTGTGGCATCGTGGTAAGTCGCGGGCTAGCGATATTTCGCTGCCGCCTTCTGTGCAAAACTGTTATCGAAGGTGGCGCTTAAATTGATTTTGTCCCCAGCGGCGATGACCGAGGGCTCAAACTGCTTGAGGACTTTGTATACGTTCTGTGCGGCTTTCAGCGACATTTGTCCATCGGGCGAATAGCCCACCATGTTCTTGAGCAAAGCTGCTTTGTAGTGCGACACGTCGCTGCCTTTGTATTCGTTGGGGATCACCGCCATGAGCTGTTCCGGCGTCGCCTTGGCGATCCAGCGCAGCCCGCGCACCATGGCGTTGACCACCGCCTGAACGGTTTGCGGATTCTTCTTGATAAATTCTTCGGTGACATAAATTGTGGACGCATGATAATCGCCGCCATAAATATTTTTCATGCCCGATTCCGTGCGGCTGTCTGCTACGGCAACGAACTTGCCGGTGGCCTCCAGCGTGCTGATGACAGGATCGAGATTGGACAATGCATCAATCTCGCCTTTTTCCATGGCCGCCACGGCGCCGGCTCCCGTGCCCACGCCGACATACGATACATCGCTGGGCTTGAGGCCGTCTTTGGCGAGCAGGTTCATGACAAACATCGCAGTCGATGAACCGGGTGCGGAAACGCCGATTTTCATACCCTTCAAATCTTTGCCCGATCGGTATTTTGCCGCCTTGTCCTTGGACATCAACAATACAATGCCGTTGTAGCTCGCCTGGAGCACAACGGCTTTGATAGGCTGGTTCTTGGCCTGCATGTTGATGGTGTGTTCATAGGCGCCCGACACCATTTCTGCACTGCCGCCCACCAGCGCCTGTAGCGCCTTGGCGCCCCCGGCAAAGTCGGGAATCTCGACCTCCAGTCCCTCGTCCTTGAAATAACCCAGGCGTTCGGTAATGGTGAGCGGCAGGTAATAGAACAAGCTCTTGCCGCCGACCGCGATGGTAATTTTCTTTTTCTCCGGCGCCTGCGCCGATGCGCCGCTTGAAAGGGCGAACACAGCAAGCAGCGTCACTATGAGTTGCAGAGTTTTACGTAACATGCTTCCTCCTTGTTGTTGGCGTGGTCGTATTCTCGCGTATTTACTGCTTAGTTTGCAGGCGCGCCGGTAGCGGGCGAAGCTCAAGCGTTTTACCCGACTTAATGACTTGCCCTGGTACATCGTGATGCACAATAGCCGGAATGCGCCGTGCACAAAGCAGCAGTTTATCGAGATCGACTCCGGTGTCATAGCCCATATCTTGCAGCATGTTGACCAGGTCTTCGGTGCAAATATTTCCTGTGGCGCCCGGCGCAAAGGGACAACCTCCCAGGCCGGCCAGGGAGCCATCGTAATGCCGCACGCCCGCATTCAACCCGGCCAGCACATTGGCAAGCCCCATGCCGCGCGTATTGTGGAAGTGCAAGGTAATTTCAGCCTGGGGAAAGCGCTGTACCACTTTTCCGGCCAATGATTCGACTTGTTGCGGATTGGCCATGCCGGTGGTGTCGGCCAGCGTGATGCCATCGAACGCCAGGGCGAGGAATTTTTCCGCAAATTCGAGCACACGCGCTTCCGCCACGCGCCCCTCGAAGGGGCAGCCGAAGGACGTCGACAGCGTGCCGTTCACACGCATTCCCACCGCTTTGGCGATGTGCGCCACCTCGGCAAACTCGGCCAGTGATTGTGCGTGGCTGCGATTGGCGTTGGCGCGGTTGTGTGTCTCCGATACCGACATCACCACATTGATTTCATCGGGCCGCGCGGCCAACGCAGCGGCGCGCTCCACGCCCTTGAGGTTGAGGGCGATGGCGCTATATTTCACGCCCGGCTTGCGCTTGATCTGCGCCAGCACGTCCTCGCCATCGCGCATATTCGGCACCAGTTTGGGATTGACCAACGAGGCCACTTCGATTTTTGCCAGCCCGGTTTCAGACAGCGCGTTAATCAGGTCTACCTTTGTTTCGGTAGGCACGAAATCCTTTTCGATCTGAAAGCCGTCGCGCACGGCAACGTCGTTAACGTAGATTCTGCTTTTCATATGCTTCCGTTGGCGCGTAAGCGGGCGCGCTCTGTTGCAGAATAACCGAGTTGCTCCAGCACTGCGTCGGTATGCTCGCCCAGTTCCGGTCCTATCCAATTGGTTGCGCCCGGTGTGGCCGACAGCTTGGGGACGATACCGGGAAGCAGTAGCTCTTCGCCATTATTCAACTGATGGCGCTCTATCATGCCGCGCGCCTGGTATTGCAGGTCGGCGACGATATCGGCGATGGAATAGATTTTAGCGCTCGGCACCTGTGCCTGCTCCAGCACTGCAAGCACCTGGTCAAGAGTATGTTGTGCTGTCCAGGCGCCGATCACTTGATCGAGTTCCTCGGTGCGCTTGACGCGCCCGGCGTTGTCGGCGAGTGTCGCGTCCTGCGCCAGATCAGCGCGCCCGATGGCGTGCATCATGCGCTTGAAAATGCTGTCACCGTTGGCGCCGATGACGACATACTTGCCGTCGCCGCACGCATAGGTGTTCGACGGCACGATGCCGGGCAGGCTCGCGCCGCTACGCTCGCGCACGAATCCGCTCATGCCAAACTCCGGCAGCATGGATTCCATCATGCTGAACACCGCCTCGTAAAGCGCGACATCGACCATCTGCCCCTTGCCGGATTTTTCGCGCTGATGCAATGCGGTGAGCGCGCCTATGACGCCGAACATGGCGGCGAGCGAATCGCCGATGCTGATGCCCACGCGCACCGGCGCGCGATTAGGATAACCGGTGAGATAGCGCATGCCTCCCATGGATTCACCTACGGCGCCAAAGCCGGTGCGATCCTTGTAGGGCCCGGTCTGACCAAAACCCGACAGGCGCACCATGATGAGCTTAGGGTTGATGGCGCAAAGCGCTTCGTAGCCCAGGCCCCATTTTTCCATGGTTCCGGGACGGAAATTTTCCACCACAATATCGGCGTCCTGGATTAACTTGCGCACGATTTCCTGCGCTTCAGCATCCTTCAAATTCAGCGTCACCGATTTTTTGTTGCGCGCCTGGACATACCACCACAGCGAAGTGCCGTCATGCAACTTGCGCCACTTGCGTAGCGGGTCCCCCTCTCCGGGGGTTTCTATCTTGATGACTTCGGCGCCGAACTCAGCCATAAGGCGCGCGCAGTACGGCCCGGCGATAAGTGTGCCCAGTTCGATGACGCGCAGATCGGAAAGCGGTTGGAGGATTTTCATGGCGTGTGCGTTGCGTTTGCGTTACCTGCGCGGGTCTGGGCGTAGTCCCGATTGGATTTTATAGCAGCAATAAAAAACATTCTCGCGCCAAGACGCAAAGGCGCAAAGTTTTAAACCCATACTTTGCTTTTCTTGGCGTCTTCGCGTCTTTGCGCGAGTTGCTTTTTCTTTTTTTTGGCGTACTAAAAGCAACCCGGAATAAAACGAATATCGACATGGCAAATGATAGCGGAATTTGCAGCGCTGCCTTCACAAAGCCTAATATTTTTTGCGGTAGACCCTGAAGCGCTCGGAAACATCGCCTGGACGCGCACCTTCCCAGAGCAAAGACCACGGTGGTTCCAATGCGGGCTTGCGATTACGAAGGCCCTGCACCACAAGAAAGTCACAGGCTGCCTGAGTTGTATCGTCAGTTGCAACAAAGCGCAGGCCCGCATGATAGTCGAATGCCGCGCGCTGTGCGTCGCCCAAGCCCATCTGCGCTATGCATTTTTCACCTATTGGAAGCACCCCCCTGATCGCCAGGGCAGTAGAGCGATAACTGCGCACATGATCAATTGCCGGTAGCCACAACAGATTGCCCAGCATCCAGATCAGGGCAATGCCTGCGGCCCAATTGACAATCGCGCGGCGGTTGGTGCGGCGTGTTCTGAATACCGCAAACAGCCAGATGATAGTCAGCACCACGGCCAAGGCGAATAGCGGCCAACTGATTTGATGCACGTATCCCGGCGCTTCGCGCGCCACCCAGTGCGCCACAAAACGCGGTACGCCGGTATTTGCCGCGCTCCATCCTATCCATATCAGCGCGGCAAACATGAAAAAAGTGACCGTGCCGAACCAATCTACAAAGCTTGCCAGGCCACGCGGCAAACGCTCCAGCCCGTATGCAGCGGCGAGAATGAGCGGCAACAACAAAGGCAGCGCCATATCATCACGCGGTTCGCGCAGCAAACTCAAGCCGAGCAAGATGACCAGAAAGGAGACAAACGGTATGGCTAATTCGAGGCGCTGGCGTATTTGCTTATGCTCACGCCACATTATCCAGAGTGCGACCGGCAATGCGGGAAGCGCATACCACGGCAGCAGCCGCAGGAAATAGCTTGGGTCAAAGGGTCTGCCGCCCTGGGCTAGAGCATGAATACCCGTTGCGGCAGGAAGCCATGCCGTCACAGGAAAGTCGCTGCGCAGTAGCAGCAGCAATGTCGGCCACAACAGACCGCAGGCTAGGGCGATAAGCAGTGCAATTCCAAGATTACGTAAAGCTTGTGGCGTCACCCAATCATTGTTCAAGCGCCCCAGAACGACGGGAGCGATAAATAGCAGCAGCGCTGGCGCAATACCTGCCGACAGCGCAATCAGACCGCTGCCTAGCCCCAGAAAAATTCCCCCATTGCGCGGCTCCTGGTATAAACGAATCAGACCGTAGAGCGCAATCGACATGCCCGCAAAGGGAGCAAGCTGTGCCGTGATCTCGTGTGCGCGCAACAGCAATCCGAGGCTGCCAATCAGCATCAGCACGCTGATACGCGCCGCGCGTTCGTCCAATAGCCGCATGGCGGCCAGTGCGGTGAATAACATGGTGACAGCCATGAACATGCCGCTGGTCAGGCGTGCTGCGTCGTGTAAAGAAAGCAGGGGGGAGAACAGGGTGGCGAACAATGCGCCTGCCCAGGTAAAAAATGGCGGATCGACCAGATAAGGCACGCCCGCGATGCCGGGTATCAACCAATCTCCACCAGTCAATAAATTGTAGATGGCGCCGAAACTGATCGCTTCTTCCGGCTTCCACGGATCGTGACCGATCAATCCCGGTAAAATCCACGCAAGGCATACGATGACAAAAAGCGCCGTCTTAAGCGGCGTGCTGGCGCCGTCAAAGACGATTTGCTGCCTGAGCGTATTGGAAAAGCGGTCGGCGCTTGTTTTCGTGATCATATCCCCACCTTAGGGCTCGCAGTGCAGGTTTGTCTTGCACACAAACAACAAAGGCAGCCTAAGCTGCCTTTCTGTAGGGGTTTCCCGGGCTACTTGGCGTCAGCCTTTTCAGCAGCGGGCTTACGCGCATAGCGCTGGCGGAATTTTTCAACACGTCCGGCGGTATCGACGATCTTGTGTTTGCCGGTGTAGAACGGATGCGATTCGGACGACACCTCAATTTTCATCAGCGGATATTCCTTGCCGTCAGTCCACTTGACCATCTCGCGGCCTTTGGTTTCCATGGTCGTGCGGGTGAGGAACTTGAAATCGCAACTGGTATCGAAAAACACAACTTCTTTATATTCGGGGTGAACACCGGGCTTCATAGCAACTCCTTATTTGACCTGTCTGGCAACAACGGTAAGCGTAGAACAGATAATTTTCGCTTGCCGCAGGGCGCCGCCGTGGAAAGGCATGTGGAAAGCCGGTCATTATGCCAAATCTGCGCGGTTCGGGCAAATTTGATTCTCTTTCGGGTGCGATTCAAACTGATGTGAAACGAATTCAAGAACCTCCAAACAACTGTCATCCCCGCCCCCGTACATGCATTCGAGGGCAAGCTTCGCGTGAATGACTTGTAGGATGGGTTGAGCGCAGCGATACCCATCACCGTCTCCATCATCTCCAATATGCCCCCAATCCCACCACGCACCCATGACAAGGCAATGTCGATTACATCCATATCAACCCGGTCAAGCACGGCTTGGTGTTGCGCGTGGCGGATTGGCCGCATTCGACATTTCAGCGTTATGTGCGTGCGGGTATTTTGCCTAAAGATTGGGCGGGGAATGCGGACGGGGAAATGGATTGCGGGGAGCGGGTTTGATTGATGGATCGTTTGGTTGGTGGATTGATGGGTATCGCTGCGCTCAACCCATCCTACGCTTGCTAATTCGAGGCGGGAAGCTTTAAGAAATCATCCGGCGCAATAATGATTGCGCCCTACGCGGGCTAGACTTGACCCTGCTTTTTTCCAGATAGAGTATATCCAGCTACACTTCCAATAATACTTAATACGGCATCATAAACAAGAAGAACTAGGAAGGTCACCAAATGACCGCCAATTTGGTCTACATGTAGCCCAAAGTGTTCATACACATAAGCTGACAACATACCAATTGATGCGCCAAATATAGCCATGGAGAATCCCACTGCTAACTTCCAGCGAGGTGCAAAATAAGTAGCGACAAATGCAGAAACACAAGGAAAAATAAGCAATATCAAACGTAATAACTCGTATTGATTGTCACTGACCATAACGCCGACATACATAATTTGTGCAAAAATCAGAACACTTATACCAGCAGCCATAGCCTTTGGTACGGTCCATGAAATCATCATTTCGCCCCCTTTTCACCTGGCTGCGGCCCAGGATTAATTGGGTAATTTGGCCACTTCTTGACTGGAATAGATTGGCGGCAAGCATTTAGTGCTTGTTCCGCACAGTGACAGCAGTTATTTTTTATAAAGTCCCAGTTCTTACATTTTTTCATTTCCCGTTTAATGCAATCATCGTTGTCTGAGTCTTGCGTCTTCTCGCAAGTTGTACCTTTGGGGGCTGGATCAGGACCAACTCCACTAGGAGAAAAACTGGATGTATCACCATCGTTACCGCCGTATCGAATAAAACAATGCTGACCAGGAATGATGTAACCCTGGATTGGCCGATAACACATCTCGGCCAAACCTAATGGGTCAACTGAACTAACCGGATTACCACTGACATATGCATACTGATTCAAGCCCCCCGCCAACCCAATCGGGTCCTCCGAGATAAACCGCGATAGCTTAGGATTAAAATATCTGGCCCGGTAATAGTAGATCCCCGTGCCATCATTCTCCCGCCCGGTATATTGGAAACTGTTGGTATCGACCGCCCCTGAAGCTGTGGTCTCGCCATAGGGTTCATAACCATATTGAGTCTGAATGGCGCCCGCAGCATCGGTGAGCGCGAGGGTGCTGCCCAGCGCATCGGTGACGAAGTTTTTTACGCCGGAAGTGTCGGTGCGGGTAAAGATCTCATCGATGCCCAAACCTGTCAAGAGATTAGCGCTTGGCGTCGCGCCGCTTAATTCTTGTACGGCGTTGATTCCATCGTAGAGGAAGCCGGTTTGTATGCCATTGACCGTCTTGCCGATACGCCTGCCAAAGGCATCGTATTGGAAGCTGGCGGTGGCGGCGCCAGAGATGGACGCCAAGCGGTTGCGGACATCCCAGGTGTAGGTGAGTTGACCGTCGCTAAGCATATTGCCGTTGGTGTCATAACTAATGGCAGTGCCATCCCAATTGGTCAGGCGGTTGGCTGGGCCATAGGTAGTGCTGGTGAGCGCAGCCGGTAAACTCACTTTGGCGAGCGTGCCCGATATTCCGGTGCGCTGACCATTGGCGTCATAGGTATAGGTTAAGTCGCCCAACAGGCTGGCATCCGGTTTGGCATAGACAATGCCAGTAAGCTGCGAAGCGGCGTCATAAGTATAGGCGGCGCCAATGCCGTTGGGCAGCGTCAAGCCGGTGCGGCGACTGGCCGCATCATAAGTGAAGCCCACAGCCGACGTGCCTTGGAGAATATTAGTCAGCCGCCCAGAATCATCGTAGGTGTAAGTTATCTGCGGCTGGCCGGCGACCGTCATATCGCTGCGGCGCTGAGCGGCATCATAGGTGTAGCTCACGCTTGGCAAGCGCAGTTAACCGCGCTTCATCGAATCGAAGAAATCGGCATTGTTTTTCGTTGCGCGCAATTTATCGACCAGGAATTCTGTGGCTTCCAGTTCGTCCATGCCGTAGAGCAGTTTGCGCAATACCCAGACTTTTTGCAAAACTTCGGGCTTGATGAGCAGCTCTTCCTTGCGCGTGCCGGAGCGGTTGACGTTGAGAGCCGGGTAGACGCGCTTTTCAGCCATGCGGCGGTCCATGTGCACTTCCATGTTGCCGGTGCCCTTGAATTCTTCGTAAATCACGTCGTCCATGCGCGAACCGGTATCGATCAGCGCCGTGGCGATAATGGTGAGGGAACCGCCCTCCTCGATGTTGCGCGCCGCGCCGAAAAAACGCTTGGGGCGCTGTAAGGCATTGGCGTCTACACCGCCAGTCAACACCTTGCCGGAGGCGGGAACTACGGTGTTGTAAGCGCGCGCCAGCCGGGTGATGGAATCGAGCAGGATGACCACATCTTTTTTGTGTTCGACCAGGCGCTTGGCTTTCTCGATCACCATTTCCGCCACCTGCACATGGCGCGTTGCGGGTTCGTCGAAGGTCGATGAAATGACTTCGCCTTTCACCGAGCGCGTCATCTCGGTTACTTCCTCGGGGCGCTCGTCGATCAGCAGCACCATGAGCACCACTTCGGGATGATTGGCCGCGATGGCGTGGGCGATGTGCTGCAACATGACCGTTTTGCCCGACTTGGGCGAGGCGACCAGCAGGCCGCGCTGGCCTTTGCCGATGGGAGCGATGATGTCGATAATGCGCCCGGTCAGATTCTCCTCGGCCTTGATGTCGCGCTCCAGGGTGAGCGGCTTGTCAGGGAAAAGTGCGGTCAGGTTTTCAAACAGGATTTTGTTCTTGGTGTTCTCCGGCAAATCGCCGTTGACCTTGTCCACCTTGACCAGCGCGAAATAACGCTCGCCGTCCTTAGGGGTTCTGATCTCGCCCTCGATCGAATCTCCGGTGTGTAGATTGAAGCGCCGGATTTGCGATGGGCTCACATAAATATCGTCCGGGCCGGCAAGATAGGACGTATCGGGCGAGCGCAGAAAGCCGAAGCCATCCTGTAGCACCTCTAGTGTGCCTTCGCCAAAGATGCTTTCGCCTTTCTTGGCCTGGTGTTTTAGTAAAGCAAATATGAGTTCCTGCTTGCGCAGGCGATTGGCGCCTTCGAGTTCATACTTGGCGGCCATGTCGACCAACTCGGAAACGTGGAGGAGTTTGAGATCAGAAAGATGCATGAAGGGTTGTCACCTGCGAGAAGGATAAAACAAACGGGGGAGACGTACAGAGTACGTGGATGCAGACCTGGCTGCCGGAAATTTCAGAAGAAAGGGAATTATTGCAGAGGGAACAGCCAGAACATGTTAAGAATATCGGCTTTAGATATTGCTGTCAATAAAAGCACTTAGTTGTGATTTCGATAGGGCACCTACCTTGGTGGCTTCAACACTGCCATTCTTAAAAAGCATTAACGTAGGAATTCCGCGAATGCCGTATTTGGGTGGCGTGGCGGCGTTGTCGTCGATATTAAGTTTCGCAACCTTCAGCTTGCCCGCGTACTCTTTCGCTAGCTCATCAAGAATCGGCGCAATCATTTTGCAAGGGCCGCACCACTCGGCCCAAAAATCAACGAGCACGGGAGTGGTGGATTGCAAAACATTTTGCGCGAAGTTTTCCTGCGTCAGAGTGACGATCAAAGGAGAGGCCATGCGTGGGTGAGCCAATTGCGTGGGCTGCGTTGAAATTCCGCGCCGTTTAATTAGTGGGGATTCCGTAAATCAAATAAATCGTCGTGCCGACCGCCAGCAGGCCGATGACCGCCGCCGTGAGCGCCAGTCCAACGTCCAGTCCGCTGACCCTCGGTGCGG
>JAYWAM010000113.1:0-16738 GCA_043782425.1 Betaproteobacteria bacterium | reverse complement strand
TTAGACGAACTCGACCGCCTTACGGAGCAGTGGATCGTAGATCACGAACATGATCAACGCTGAACCGGAAATGTGGTCAAGAACTCGGCACTCTTGAGGTCATTAGACAAACGCTTAATAATATTTTTTACTTCGTCTGTAGCGATTGTCGAATAACAAAACAGATCGATTGCCATATTAATCCTCCTTACTTACCTAATATTGTTATTGCACCGGCTTTGTCTATGACAATTGTCTGATTGAGCCCTTGTATTGGATACTTGGAAAATTGTGAACTTAAAACGCTCGGAACGCTCGGGGTCAGAGTAACCATTCTTTTCAAAACAGATCGGCCTGCTCGCCAACAACCTGCGCGGGTTCATGCTTGCATTTGCGACCGCCCTTCTTCTTCGCCTGCTGTGCCGCCTCAAGCTCTTCTCGAAAGCGCGCGTCGCCAACACCAATTCCAAGATTGACTGCGCTCCGTATCCGGGCAGTGTCTTGCGGGTCCAGTTCGGTTTGGAACAACGCCAGGTAGGCCTCAGTCCGCTCGGCTGGCCCCCTTCCAAGCGCAAGATAGAGTGCGTGCGCTTTCAACCAGTCGCTTGCCTTGCCGCCTCCATTGACCGCATGGCTGGACCACTGATACTCGCGAGGATACACCACCAAACTTGCCCGCACCGGGTTAAGTTCGATGTAGCGATAAACTCGCAGCAGGTAGTCCTCGGCATCCACAGCCCCGGCCTTGTAGCGACCCTCCCATAGCGTGCCACTGCGCTTGTAGGTGGCGTTCACATAGCGAACGTAGCGCCGCCCCAGGCTCTGCATCATCGTCGCCAAGGCGCCCGGCTTGGCGGGTGTCGCGAGAATATGCACATGGTTGGTCATGAGCACGTACGCATGAACTGCCACGTTATGGTCGGCTGCGGCCTTCCTTAGCCAATGCAGATAGCAGTAGTAATCGTCGTCAGCGAAGAAACACGCACTGCGGTTGTTGCCGCGCTGAATGACATGCTGCGGCAGTCCGGGTTGGTCGAGACGAGGGCGGCGTGGCATAGGTCCCAGTCTAAATCATCGGCCATGCAAAAAGAATGGTTACTCTGACCCCCGAAGACCCCCTGACCCCCGAAGACCCCTCTGGGGCGGCGCTACGTGCAGTACATCAATCGCACGCAGGGACGTACCGGCGCCCTGTGGGACAGCCGCTACAAGTCCTCGGTCGTTCAAGCCGACACCTATCTGCTGACTTGCCAGCGCTACATCGAGCTCAACCCCGTTCGCGCGGCGCTGGTCGGCGACCCGGCGCACTACCGCTGGACCAGCTACCGGCACAATGCGCTGGGGGCGGCGGATGAGCGGATTACCCCCAACGCGTTGTATCTCGCGCTGGGATCAAACGACAAAGCCCGGCAGGCAGCCTATCGCGCACTGTTCCGCGCGCACCTGGACGGGGCGGCGATAGCCGACATCCGGCTCGCGCTGAATCAGAATCAGCCGCTGGGCAATTCGCGCTTTTACGCCAAGATCGAAAGGACAACCGGCATGCGGCGAGAAGCACGAGTGCGCGGGTGGCCACGCCTGGAAGGCGAACCCTCAATGCCGCCGCCGGGGGGAACACTGGAGTTGTGAACCAAATGACCCTGACCCTCATGGCACTCGGTTAAGCGAAAAAAAGCGTCATCCCAGCGTAGGCTGGGATCTAGTCCATCGTATATCAGACTATTGGGAGGACTGGGTCCCAGCCTTCGCTGGGACGACGAGCTTTTACTATTTGAAAAGTGTGATTCCTTGAGGCATGACCGCCTGTTTTGGCTCAGAAAACGCTTAACCGAGTGCCATGAGACCCTGACCCCTTTAGTTACCCTTTAGTTGCTTTAGTTGGTACGGTACCGACACAGCTTTTAGAGCGCCGCTTTTCCCCACAACCCCCGGTGCGTCACCCATGCAAGCAACGCACCGAGTATTTGGGCGGCGATGAAGGGCAGCACGTCTTCAGCGCGAATATTGGCGAACGTATCGCTTGCAGCGCGCGCAATAGTCACGGCGGGATTGGCAAACGAGGTTGAGGCGGTAAACCAGTAGGCGGCGAGAATATATAGGCCAACGGCATAAGGAATCGCGTGCGGCCGCGTGCGCATACACGCGAGAATGATGCCTATCAACCCGAACGCGGCCACCACTTCACTGGTGAACTGCCCGATGCCACTGCGCACTTTTACACCCGCCGCAAAAAGCGGCAGATCAAACATCAAGTGCGCCAGCGCAACGCCCGCCAGCGCGCCCGCCGTCTGCGCCGCCGAGTAGGCGAGGCAGTCGCGCCACGGCAATTTCTTTTCCAGCGTCATGACCAGCGAAACCACGGGATTGAAGTGCGCACCGGAAAGCGGGCCAAACCACAGGATCAACACCACCAGGCCCGCGCCGGTGGCAAGGCTGTTGGCGAGTAGTGCTATGGCTGCATTGCCACCCGACAGCCGCTCGCCCATGATCCCCGACCCTACTACGATGGCGAGTAGCAACACACTGCCCAGCGCCTCGGCAAGCAGGCGCCGCGCAAGCGTCATGGTTGCGACCGCGCTATCAATTGCAGTTCGCGCTGCAACGCGGTCTGATCGAGCTGCTCCACCGGCAGGTTGACGAGCTGTTGCAGGCGCCGGTGGATATGTTCGAAGACCGTGGCAAAGGCGGCGCGCCTCTGATCGTCATCCCCCTCGGCAGAGGCCGGATCGGGATGACTCCAGTGCGCCGTGGCCGGGCGACCGGGCCAAACCGGACACACTTCACCTGCGGCGTTGTCGCATACGGTGATGACAATATCCATGTGTGGCGCATCCGCTTGGGCGAATTCATCCCAACTCTTGCTTCTCGCGTTTTCCACCGGGCAGTGCGCCTGGGCCAGCATCTCCAGTGCAAGGGGATTGACCTTGCCGCCGGGATAGCTGCCCGCGCTGAAGCCGATGAAGCGGCCTTGCCCTAGTTTATTCAGCAGTCCTTCGGCCATGATGCTGCGCGCCGAGTTGGCGGTGCAGAGGAACAGCACGTTGTAAATCTTGTTCATCGCCGCATGGTAAGTGGATTTATGCGCTGGCTAGTGACACTAGTTGTTCGGGGTGGTTTACCGCGCCTTGCGGAACTTCACCATTCAGAACTTGCAAAATGTTATGCGCCGCCTGCATTGCAATGGCCAGCCTGATTTTATTTACCGCAGACCCCAGGTGGGGCGTAAACAAAGTTTGCGCACGATTAGCGAGTAATGCTTCGGCAATTACTCTGGGCCGGTCAACGCGCGCCCATTCTTCCATTTCAAAAACGTCAGCGGCATAACCGCGCAGATGTCCGGCGCTAAGCGAAGCGGCTACCGCATCTTCGTCCACTACCGAGCCGCGGCAGGCATTGACTAAAAAACTCCCCGGTTTCATTTCAGCCAGCGCAGCGGCATCGATAAGATGAAAAGTTTCGGGCAACATAGGCGTCATAGGCAACACAAAATCGCTTCGATTCAGTAGCTCCTTAAGCTGCACTCGCTGCAAGCCTAAGGCATGCTCCTGTTCTGCGGAGAGGGGCTGGATATCGCTGTAGAGCAACTGCATTTCAAATCCCGCCAGGCGCCTCGCGATAGCCAGGCCCACTGCACCCATGCCAATTATTCCCACAGTCTGGCCCGCCAGGCCCATGCCAAAGAGTTGCGGTCGCCAGCCTTGAAATTCTTTGCTGCGCACAAAATCGTCGCCCGCGAGAATATGGCGCGTCAGTCCGATTAGCAGGCCTATGCTCAGTTCAGCGGTGGGCACAGTGAGTAAATCCGCGACACGGGTAAACCAGATCCCACGGCGCGTACAAGCAGGGACATCAAAATTATCATAACCCTTTAGCGCCGCCGAAATAATGCGCAAGCGCGGACAAGCGCGCAGAAAAGCATTATCTACCGCATCCGGCATGAAAGTCATGAGCGCATCGGCATCGCGGGTGCGCGCCAGTATTTCAGCAAGGGGCAGTGTGCCGAGCGTTTCATTGGCCACCACTTCACCATGGTGCGCTAAAAGTGCGATAACCTCGGGGTGTACCCAATGCGTGATGACAATTTTAGTTTGCATGTTCTTACTTAAAGCGTTTGCGCAAACTGCTGCTAAGGCCGTCCACCAGTGTAACCATGACAAGGATCACAATTAAAATGGCGGATACTTCCTGGTACTGCATAATGCGTAGCGAACCCATGAGCTCAAAGCCAATACCGCCCGCACCCACCATGCCCATCACGGTGGAGGCGCGGAAGTTGTATTCCCAGCGATAGATGGAAATATCCGCCATTTGCGGCAGCACTTGCGGCAGCACGCCATGCAATATGACCTGTAGCGGCGAGCCGCCTGCCGCGCGTGTCGCTTCTACCGGCGCTTCATTGACGTGCTCGATGGATTCGGCGAAGAACTTGCCCACCATGCCTATCGAGTGCAGCCCGAGAGCCAATACGCCGGGCAGCGCGCCGAAGCCCACAGCGGCGACAAAGAGAATGCCCATAATAAGTTCTGGAACACTACGCAGGCCATTCAGCAGCCCGCGCGCAAGTTGATAAACAACAGGGTGCGGCGTGGTGTTACGTGCGGCAAGAAAAGCCAGCGGCAAGGAAAAAAACACGGCGAGTGCGGTGCCGGCAATACTCATCGCCAGAGTATCCACAAGCGGCTTGATCCAGGTTTGCGCCTCCTTAAAATTGGGCGGAAACATTTCTCCCATGAGACCGGCAATGCTGGGAACGCCTTCAGCCAAGCGCTGACCATCAAACAGGCCGACATAATAGGCGCTCAATAGGACGACCGCCACGATAGTACCGAACTGAGCAGCGCCGCGTCGCCACGTGCGTATGCCGCTGCTTAAAGCTTGGTCATAGCTTAGGGTCGGGGTTGTAGAGAGGGACATTACTGAAATTTTGCCAGATCGATTCTCAGTAACGGGCCCAGATTGCGCACTACGTTGTAATCCGCATCCGCGATGGGTCCAAAACCTTCGGCCTTAAACGTCTTTAGCACCTCTGGGTCTTTAAGTTCCAGAAAAGCCTGGCGGACTTTTTCTTTAAGTTCTGCATTTAAATTGGAGCGCATCGTCCAGGGATATTGCGGGAACGGTTTGGAATATTCCAGCACCTTGACTCGCGTGGGATCAATAATTTTGCGCTCAACCAGCGACTCGAATATCGGCCGACTCAAGCCTCCTGCTTGCGCGTGCCCATTTTGCACGGCTAACGCAACCGCATCGTGGGAACCTACGAAATGCTCCTGGTAATCGCGCTTCGCTTCCAAGCCGTTTTCAGCCAGCACCGACTTGGGGATCAGATGACTGGAAGTGGAGACCTTGTCGCCGTAGGCCATGTTTTTGTTACGGATATCGCTAATGCTATTCACGCCCGCCGCGTTATTGCCTATCAGCACCGACTGGTAGGTGGTGCTGCCCTTGCTGCGCAACGCCGCAAATGGTTCGATCTCACTTTTTTGTCGGGCCAACACATATGACAGAGGCCCGAAATAAGCGAGATCAATGCGTCCATGGCGCATCGCCTCTATCATCGACGAGTAATCGGTGGTGACGATCAGTTCTATACGTTTACCTAACTTTGCCTCGAGATATTCCTTCAAAGCCTTGTTATTCTTGATTACCGTTGAGGCGTTTTCATCGGGCAGCAGGGCAACTTTAAGCAGCGCAGGGTCTGGATCAGGCGCGGCATGGGCGCTGAGAGCGAAACTCAGCATTGCAATAGCTAATACAGCAAACAGTTTTTTCATATCAGTCCTCGACAAGAATAAGATCATGGAAAAAAGCCGGGTCTTTCTGAGTTACAGGTTTGGTGGGCGAGTTGATAGGCTCATAAATCTGCGCAAGCACCGAGGAGGTAAGACCTTCCGGGGCGCCATCAAACACCACGCGACCGTGCGCCAAACCGATGATGCGATCAGCAAAAGTTTCGGCTAACTCCAATTGGTGCAAACTCACCACGGTGGGAATTGCGTCCTCTTTACAGATTTTGCGCAGCAGAGAAAGTATTTTGTGTGAACTGGAGGGATCGAGGCTGGCGACAGGCTCATCGGCTAACATGAGCGTCGGTTTTTGCGCCAGGGCGCGAGCAATACCCACGCGCTGCTGCTGCCCGCCGCTTAAACGGTCAATGCGCTCCAAGGCTTTATCGAGCAGGCCGACACGTTCCAACGCTTCCATGGCGATGATGCGCTCCGCGCGCGGCAAGGGAAATAAACTGCGTAGCGCCGAGTGATAGCCTATGCGGCCCAAAAGTACGTTTTGCAAGGCTGTATGGCGGCCAATGAGTTGGTGTTGCTGAAAAATCATGCCGGTGCGGCGGCGATGTTGATGCAACACTTTGGGGTCGCGCAAATCCCGGTCGCCATCTATGCTTACCTTGCCGCAAGTCGGGCGGTTGAGAAAATTCAGACAGCGCAGCAGGGTAGACTTGCCGGCGCCCGATGAGCCCAGTAAAACGCAAAATTCACCGCGCTCAAAACCGACAGTGGTGGGCTTTAGGGCAACAATTTCTCCAAATGCCATGCCGACATTTTCCAGCTTTACCATGTTCCGCCCGCATCGTGGTTGACAGTCGATCCAAAAAAACTGCAACCGCCAGAATAGCGGTGCTTTGTGACAGGCAGAAGACACTTTTAATAAATCTGTTACAAAAAATCTCTATTGAATATACCGTATATACCGTATACACTGTTTATCCCAATCAACCACCACAGGAGATGCATCATGGTTAAGCCAAAAACCGCAGCCTCGTCCGTCAAATCACCGCGGTCAACAGTGAAGGCTGCCGCAGCAAAGCGCTCCGCAACGACAAAAGCGGCCCCCAAAACGAAAGCGCCGACCGCTGCAGCCAAAGTCGTTGCCGCCAAGGGCAAGAAACCCGCCAAGAAGCCGGATAAGAAGCAGAAAAAAGAAAAAGTGATCCGCGACAGCTTTACGATGCCCGCTGCCGACTACGAAAGAATCGCCACACTCAAGAAAAAATGTCTCGCCTTGGGAGTCGGCGTCAAGAGAAGTGAGCTGCTGCGCGCCGGCCTCGTTGCTCTGGAGAGCTTGCCCGATGCCGACCTGGTACGGACTGTTGGAAAAGTGGAAAGCATCAAGACTGGACGGCCCGCCAGCGAAAAGAAAAAAGCTAAGGGCGGTCACAAGTAAAAAGGCATTGCAGTTGTCGACGGCTCAAAGGGTCGCCGACGTTGGATGGCCGGACAATGCGTGTTTTCCCGGCCACGATAGCAATCATGTCTGGTAATCCATATGGACGATCAGGTTAGCCTCGTAGCCATGCCAACTGAGCGGCAGAACGAATGGAAAATTAGCGGCGTGCCGTGGAATCACGTGCGCATGGCCCATAAACAACGCCGGTGGCGATATTTCCATTTTCTCGCCAAAGTACGCTCTCGCTCTACCGGCAAATTGATTGGCGACCTCGCCAATCAGATCGCAATGCGCGGTATCAGAGTAGTCTTGTTCTCCGCTCTTGAAGAGCGCATGGCTGAGCAAACCGCGCGGCGAAGTGAAACACACGACCCCGCGAAATTGTCCTGAGAGAGTGATAACGCCGGTAAAGTCGCTAAGCGGAAAAGGCTCTCGCTTCTCCAATAGGTATGCGGATCTCACCACGGCCATTTCCTGCGTCGTGATTTTAAAGTACGCTCCCACAGACTCGGCGAATATCTCGACGTCCTTGCTTTTTAGGTCGGCTGTCATAATTTCATCAGTTCGATCAGTGCTTGCACCAACGCGCCATTGTCGAAGGGTTTCTGTAGAAAGCCATGGGCGCCGCGCTTGATAGCTCGAATGGCGGTCACCTTGTCCGATAGCGCAGAGATCACCAAGATACGGACGCCGGGTAACAATATAGCCATCTGCGAAATGCACTCGGACCCATCAACGTTGGGCATGGTGAGATCCATGGTGACGATATCGGGGTGCTTGTCCTGAGCCAGCTTGAGGGCTTCCACGCCGTCACGCGCCAGTCCGACGATGAGTACGCTGCTTAGACGAGGATCCGCCCCGGCGCGGACGATGCGGTTGCGCATAATCATCGAATCATCGACGATGAGTAGTTTCGTGGACATGTTCAAGCAAACAAAGCACGAGGAAATTTGAGAAGAAACTCGGTATGTTCATTGATCCGCGACTGGACGCGTATTTGTCCTCCCGCCTTCCCCACTACTTCCTTTACCAAATCGAGGCCCACGCCGCGCCCGGCGTGAAGGCCGGTGACGTGGGCTGTCGACACGCCGGGCTCGAATATCTGGGCAATCAACTGCTGCTCGGTGAGCGCCGCCGCCTGTTCCGTGCTCATACGCCCACTCGTTGATAACGTATTACGAATGGTGTCGAAGGAAAGTCCTCTGCCATCGTCGTGGACATGGATCGAAATGTTCTGATCGGAATCGCTGGAAAGGGAGAGCGAAATAGATCCTTTACGAGGCTTGCCCAGACGCTCCCTTTCGTCAGGGTGCTCGATACCGTGCACAACGGCATTTCGCACGAGTTGCGGCAGCACATCGCGTGCAATCTTCATAATCTTGGGTGGCAGAAGCGTGGGCAATTGAAACTGGGTGTTCAGTTCTACTTCCTTCCTTTCGTCGAAGGCTATGCGTTGCGCAAACTCTGACAAATAGCGCGTTGCCAGCGCAATGGAGTCTGTGGGCCCGGCCACGTCGGCCATAGTCTCTTCGCTATTATGGGTCGCCCTCAAGCTGGCAAAGCGCGACAACTTGTCTACAATCTGGCCTACCTTGGCCAGCCGCGACATCAGGTCACTCATGGCGAGAGAAACCGGTATCAGATCAGTTCCTGTCAGCAAGTTGCGGCGCTGTAGCTCGACGATGATGTCTTCAAATCGATGGGCTTCCATTTGGATACTCGATAGCCCCAACATCGCAGACTGCCCCTTGATGTTGTGAATGATACGGAAAACCATGTTCACCAAAGTGCGATAGCCGGAAGCATCGCCAATCACATCGCGCAGGGCGGTGTTCACCTCGTCAATATCCTGTTGCGCGCTACGTAAAAAAACCGTAACGGCGTCGGCCTCCGAATTCAAAATCTCGGAAAGAATTTCACCTTCCGCTTTAGCTTGCTCCTTTGCATTGGCGACGGCCTGTTCCAACGCCATCTTTTCGGTGACGTCGAACACCGCAATCAGCAATGCATCCTGCGACGACACATCACCAACCCCGGAAAGCGGCACCACCGGCGTGAATTCGAACGTGGCATAGCGCTTTTCGCCTACCGTGAGACGAACCTCCAGCAAGGGATTCAACTGTTTTACCATTGAAGCCTTCACTTGGCCGCTTAGCAAAAGATCAACGTATTCCACCGCAATTTCATATTCCTTGTTACGCAGGCATGCCTGAAGCAGCTCGTTGATGTGGGTACCTGGTTTGATTGGTACGCCCATGATGGCGGTAAGGGAAGTGGAGTATTGCTCGGAAATGGTTCCGTCGCGTCGCACCAACAAGAGTCCCTCTTGGATAGATGTAAAAATATTGTCGATTTCATGCTTTGCCGCCATGATTTTCTGATCACCTGCGCTCAGGGTGCGCAGGAATTTGAAGATGATGAACATGAAATTTAGCATGGCGAGCAAAATGCCGGCAATCTGAACCTGTTGTAGAGAAGTCGCCCGCTGGGCTGCCGTGTTTTCCAGCATCGACGTTAGGTCATCGGCTTCCAACATCAATTTGATATTGACCGCAACGGCCTTGATTGCTGCGTAGTCCACTACCTCAAGAGGTGGATCTGCTTGCGTCACAAGCGGCGCCAGCGCCTCCTCAAGCGGCGTCCAGGTCTTACTAACTTTGGCGAGCTGCGCCGAATTGTCGGCCATTCGATCACCGAGCAGCAGTTTCTGGACTGGATCCCCAAGAGACTGCTCGAACTGCGCTTTCAGCCGCGCAATATTGCCGTTAAAAACTGGTAGAAGCCCTGAAAGCTGCGCAATGCTGGTTTGAGTGGGCAGCCCTTGTGCTGTTTCGTCTTTGAGGGTCAGAAGAGATTTTGTGGCCTGTTGGGTCAGCATTCGAATTTCACTTGAGGCATTGATTCTTGACGCATCGCCCCGAATCTGGGAAGACACATAAAAACTGAAGAGCAGGACACCCAAGTCCAATACCAGAAATAGCGCGATAGCTATCACGAGGTCGCGATATTTGTTGATCGATAACCCGAACACGATTCTTTACTCCCTTTTAGTCGATCTGAAGTTGATCTGGTTTTGTCTTGATGCCTTAGGAGTATAGAAATATTGTATGACAAGGTCGTGACGGTCATTGAGCAGTAATAAATGCAAAAGGCGCGATTATGGAACAACGCGTTAGCTATGATCGCCGCCTGACAGGTATTCGACAAAGCTCGCACCCGCCCGCGCGAGATCGCCGTCGTTGCGGATTTCCGTAATGCGCATGCCATCGGGAACTTTGAGCGCTGCGCGCTCGAGACGCTGTTCCAAGTCCTGCGGCGCTTCGCGTCCGCGTAGCAGAAGGCGCTGCCTCAGAATTTCCGGTGACGCTGTGATATGCACCACTTGCAGCGCAGGGAAATCGCGTAATGCCTGCGGCAGATGATGGCGCGAGCCGCTGACTACCACCGTGAGCCCGCGCTGCAACGCATGATGAATATGTTTTTCGATTGCGTAGCGGTGACCATGAGCGCGCCACCACATGGTGAACTCACCTGACTGGTGCAGAGACTCGAACTGCGCTTCGGTCACAGCGCGATGTGCTTCGCTAACACTGTGCAGCGGCCGCGTGATGGTGCGCTGTGTGAAAACTATCTGTGGGAATACGTTTGTATTTTCCTTTGTGTCCGGCTGTGTGTCAGGCGCAAGGCGTTCCTTTGCCCAGTTAATCACACTGTCTTTCCCCGCCCCCGAGGGGCCGACCACGTAAACTAGCCTTCCCTGGTGAGCGAAAAGTGAGCGGTGAATCAGGCGAAATTCAGCGCCGGGAAAAGGCTCCTCGAAGACGCATAGCGCATCGAATATTGGCGGCGTCAACGGCGGTGCTCTAAATGTGCGCACCGCAGCGCGCGCCAGCCGCTCGTACACTTCTTCACTGACTTGTGCTATAGAACCGCTCAGCGAAAAGTGTAAGCGGAAGCAGTCAAGCACATAAGGGTAGCCCCATTGTTCGAGCAAGTTGCGTTCGCGCGAGCTAAGCGCTGCGAAGCTGCCTCTGGCGCGCTCAGCTTCCGTTAGGGGCGCACGAAAATGATCGAAATGCATGACGCAGCATTGCGCGATGCGCTCAATGTCCCGGCAAGGGAGTACCGGCGTCAATGCCAGAAAGTCATCCAACCGGGCCACCTTCAGCAGTGGCAGCGCAAAGCTGTGCTGCCGACTGGCGATGTTATCCAGTTCCTCAATGAGGTCTTGTACGAGCACACCGTCGGCAAGACGAAACGGCGCTTTGAGCGTGGCATGAAAGCCGTAGCGGCGCGGATCGGCGGTGAGTGCAGCAAAGCATACGGGAGTGAGCCCTTCAATGTCAGGCTGGCGCAGCGCTTTTCCGCTGAGCGCGCAGCGGCCCAGCCACTGCGATCCCTGGCGCCACCACGGATCCTCCACAACCGGGGCGTAGTAAAGCGCATAGCGCGCCAGCGGTTTGTATCCATCAATTGGTAATACGCGCATTTTCGTCACAAAATTTTCATGTTGGCGGCTTAGACTGAACGCCAGCGAATTGCCGAGGTAACCAATGTTTGATACAGGAGTGTGACTGCACCATGTTGCAAAACAATGACGCTTTGAAGGCGCGCCAGGATTGGATGCGCTTACTCGCCGGTGCGCCGCTGGATGTGCTGGAATCCTGGGGAGCAGGCAATCCACAAGCATCCTTTGTCTGGCTGAGAAATCCGCAAACCGGACTGGTGATGGTGCGCGGCAGAGTAGGGGGCACGGGAGATCGTTTCAACCTGGGTGAAATGACCGTGACGCGTTGCGCCTTACGCTTGTCCGGCGGCGCTCACGGCGTCGCCTACGTTCAAGGCCGCTCGCATCGCAAAGCCGAGCTGGCCGCACTGGCCGATGCATTGCTGCAAACACCCAGCACCAGCAGCGCAGTAGTGCAGGGACTGATTGCGCTACTGCGTGCACGCGCTGATGCCGAGGCATGTAACCAGCGGCGTAAAGCGCAAGCTACGCGCGTCGAGTTTTTTACACTGGCGCGAGGGGAGGACTGACATGGATGCTTGCCTTGATCTGTCTGCCATCGGCCCGGGGTTTTCCGATCCCGAAATGGCCAGTCAAGCGGTATTTCGCCGCAGTCTCGATGCGCTGTCACGTCCCGGGTCGGTGATAGAAGTGCAGAGCGACGCTGGGGCGCCCGCAGGTATAGGGGCTGCAGCCTGCGCCTTGCTACTCGCGCTGCCCGATCAGGATACGCGGCTGTGGCTGGCGCCGTCTTTCAGTGATGCTGCTGCGGCGTATTTTCGTTTTCATACCGGCTGCTTAATTACGAGTGTTCATGGCGAAGCCGATTTCGTTCTGGTCGGCGATGTGGCGGAACTGCCTTTACTGCAAAGCTTGTGCTGTGGCAGCGATGCCTACCCGGATCATTCCGCCACCTTGATGGTTGAAGTACCGCACATTGCCAATGACGGCGGGTGGCGCCTCACCGGGCCCGGCATCCGTAATGAGGCACGCCTATCAGTGCCAGTAATGGAAAAACATTTCGCGGCGCAGTGGGCCGCCAATCACAAACTTTTTCCACGCGGTATCGACATTTTCTTTACCAGCGGCGCGTTGTTGTGCGGCCTGCCGCGCACCATTCAACTCCGCGAGGACTGATTAACTATGTATGTAGCTGTTAAAGGTGGTGAACGCGCGATTCTCAATTCCTATGCCTTGCTGGGCGATGCACGGCGCGGCGACCCTGCTGTCCCTGAGTTGACTATTGAGCAGATCAAGCAACAACTCCGGCTCGCGGTGGATCGCGTCATGACGGAAGGATCAATTTACGACCGCGATCTTGCCGCGCTGGCCCTCAAGCAGGCATCAGGCGATGCGGTGGAAGCGATTTTTCTGCTACGCGCATTTCGCGCCACGCTGCCGCGCTTCGGGTACTCGCAGCCCATCGACACTGCGCGCATGCGCTTGTGGCGGCGTATTTCAGCGACCTTCAAGGATCTGCCCGGCGGGCAGGTGTTGGGCCCCACCTATGATTACACGCAGCGCCTGCTGGATTTTTCTCTCGCGTATTCGTCTGCGCCTAACGCTAGCGCTGAGCCAGCGCAGCAGGAAGGCGGCGAAAAAATCGAAGCCGTGCCGACAGTGGTCGATCTGCTCGGCAACGAAGGCCTCATCGAAGCGCATCTGCCGGGCGCCGGAGATCCCGAACCCTTGGACCTTACGCGCCAGCCGCTGTCCTTTCCCGCAGACCGCGCCACGCGCCTGCAAAATCTGGCGCGCGGCGATGAGGGCTTTCTGCTTGCGATGGGATATTCGACGCAGCGCGGCTATGCCAACTCGCATCCCTTCGCAGGCGAAATTCGCTACGGCCTGGTGGATGTGGAGATCATCCCCGAAGAGCTGGGCTTTCCCGTGGTCATCGGCGAAATGGAAGTGACCGAATGCCAGATGGTCAACCAGTTCGCCGGATCGAAGTCCGAGCCGCCGCAATTTACGCGCGGTTACGGGCTGGCTTTTGGGCACAGCGAGCGCAAGAGCATGGCCATGTCGCTGGTGGACAGGGCATTGCGCGCCGAAGAACTGGGCGAGCAGGTTATCGCGCCGGCACAGATGCAGGAATTCATCCTTTCCCATTCCGACAATCTGGAAGCCTCGGGTTTCGTGCAGCACCTCAAGCTGCCGCACTACGTCGATTTCCAGTCCGAGCTTGAGCTGGTGCGCAAGATGCGCGCCGAGCAGGGTCATCACCAGCGCGAAGATGAGGCCGCCGCATGAAAATGAGCGACAACCCGGAGTTGAGCACTCCAGAATCGGGCTACAACTTCGCCTACCTCGATGAGCGCACCAAGCGCATGATCCGGCGCGCGATTCTCAAGGCAGTGGCGATTCCCGGCTATCAAGTGCCGTTCGGTTCGCGCGAAATGCCCTTGCCCTATGGCTGGGGGACGGGCGGGATACAGGTCACCGCAGCGATCATCGGCCCGGACGATGTGCTAAAGGTCATCGATCAAGGCGCCGACGATACCGTAAATGCGGTAAACATCCGCCGTTTCTTTGAGCGCACCACCGGCGTCGCCACCACCGAGCGCACCACGCAGGCGACGCTGATCCAAACCCGGCACCGCATCCCTGAAACACCGCTCGTCGAAAATCAGATTCTCGTTTACCAAGTGCCGCTGCCCGAGCCGCTCGCCAAGCTTGAGCCGCGCGAGGCCGAAACGCGCGTCATGCACAGCCTGGCCGAGTACGGACTGATGCATGTCAAGTTATATGAAGACATCGCGCGCCACGGACACATCGCCACCACCTACGATTATCCGGTGATGGTTAACGGGCGCTATCTTATGTCGCCCTCGCCCATACCCAAATTCGATAATCCGAAAATGCACATGAGTCCTGCGTTGCAGCTTTTCGGCGCAGGGCGCGAGAAGCGCATCTACGCCGTGCCGCCTTACACCAAAGTAGAGAGTCTGGCGTTCGAGGATTTCCCTTTTGAAGTCCAAAGCTGGAATAAGGCCTGCGCGTTATGCAGCGCAAGCGATAGCTTTCTCGATGAGGTCATCACCGATGACAAAGGCCGACGCATGTTTGTGTGCTCCGATAGCGATTACTGCACGCAACGCCTGCACGCAGTGGCAGCGGAACAAATGGCGCAAGAAGCAAAGAGAAACACCGCATGAGCATTTCCGCGCCAACGCCCATTCTGTGCGCCCTGAACCTCACCCTGCGCTATGGTCAGCGCACGGCCGTCGATGACGTGAGCTTCGATCTGTGGCCCGGTGAAGTACTTGCCGTGGTGGGCGAATCCGGTTCGGGCAAGACCACTTTGCTTAACTGTGTGTCGGCGCGCCTCAAACCTGACGCCGGCAGCGTCGAGTTCCTTACGCGCCATGAGGGTGTGGTCAATATTTATGCGCTTTCCGAGGCGGCACGCCGTCTCTACGCGCGCACCGACTGGGGCTACGTGCATCAGAATCCAGCCGAAGGCCTGCGTATGGATGTATCAGCCGGCGCCAACGTAGGCGAGCGCTTGATGGCGCAGGGCGAGCGGCACTACGGACGCATACGCGGCGAGGCCGCGCATTGGTTGTCGCGCGTGGAAATGGAAGCCAGCCGCATTGACGATTCTCCCGTCACCTTTTCCGGCGGCATGCGCCAGCGTTTGCAAATTGCGCGCAATCTGGTGACGCGCCCGCGCCTGGTGTTCATGGATGAACCCACTTCCGGCCTCGATGTTTCGGTGCAGGCGAAACTGCTCGACCTGCTACGCAATCTCACCTGCCAGATGCAGCTTGCCGCTATTGTTGTGACCCACGATCTGGCGGTGGCGCGTCTGTTGGCCCAGCGCATGCTGGTGATGAAATCCGGCCGCGTGGTGGAACAAGGCCTGACCGACCAGGTGCTCGACGATCCGCAGCATCCCTATACCCAACTGCTGGTCTCCTCGGTGCTGCAACCATGAACCCGGTGCTGCGCATTCGTGCTCTTACTAAAACTTTTGTGTTGCATAACCAGGGGGGCGCCGAGTTGCCGGTTTTGTATGGCGTTGATCTGGACGTGCATGCGGGGGAATGCGTTGCGCTTGATGGGCCTTCGGGCGCGGGGAAAAGTACGCTGCTTAAATGCATCTATGCAAATTACCGCGCCACCGGCGGCGCCATCATTTTGAACCACGACGCGCGTGAAATAGACATGGCGGCGGCCTCAACCTCAACGCGCGAGCTCATCGCACTGCGGCGCGACACCCTCGGCTATGTGAGCCAGTTCCTGCGCACCATCCCGCGCGTTTCCGCCCTTGATATTGTCGCCGGCCCTCTGCTGGAGGTCGGCGGCGGCGAAGCGGAGACGGCGCGCGATGCGCGACGCGAGGCCGAACAACTGCTACTCAGGCTGCGTATCCCGATCCGCTTGTGGAGCGTGCCGCCCGCCACTTTTTCCGGCGGCGAGCAACAGCGCATCAATATCGCGCGCGGCCTGATCCGCGTGAAGCCGGTGCTGCTGCTCGACGAGCCCACTGCATCGCTCGATGCGGAAAACCGTATCACCGTAACGGCGATGATCAACGAGGCGCGCGCTGCCGGCGCAGCCATCATCGGCAT
This sequence comes from Betaproteobacteria bacterium, assembly GCA_043782425.1. Taxonomy (GTDB): domain Bacteria; phylum Pseudomonadota; class Gammaproteobacteria; order Burkholderiales; family Usitatibacteraceae; genus JAYWAM01. The sequence continues at coordinate 493 of JAYWAM010000113.1, read as the reverse complement.
TTTCCACGACCAGCGCGTGCGCGACGCGGTCGCGACTCGTGTAGTCGATATGACAACCTTTCAGCGCGCGCAAGCCGCTAGAAACAACGGAGCATAGATTCCATGCAGGCGATCATTTCCCTCCCACCGCAGCAAGAGTCCCATATGCAGCTCGCCAGCGATACATCAAAGCGCACATCCAGGCACACGCCAAAAGATGTGGTGCTGACAAATGCGCGGGTCGTGATGGCCGATCAAGTAGTCTCTGGTACGCTGCTGCTGCGCGCCGGCCGCATAGAGGCCATTGACGCGGTGGCAAGCGCTGCGCCAGGTGCAATCGATCTGGAGGGCGATTTTCTTATTCCCGGCCTGGTGGAACTGCATACCGATAATTTTGAGCGCCACCTCATGCCGCGCCCCAAGGTGCGCTGGCCTGAAATGCCTTCTCTCCTGGCCCACGATGCCGAGGTCGCCGCCGCCGGCATTACCACCGTGTACGATGCCTTGGGAGTCG
>JAYWAM010000112.1:0-2375 GCA_043782425.1 Betaproteobacteria bacterium | reverse complement strand
AGCCGCGATCAACCTTGTCGCGATGCAGCTTCTGCACCCACTCCAGGTTAATGATAGGCACCACACCGACGCGCAGGTCTACGTGCTGCGCGACGTTTACTTTGTCGGTAATGGCCGCGCCATGCAAGCCTTCATAAAACAGCAGATCGGTAGATGGCGGCATATCCTCCCAGGGGGTAAACGTACCCGGCTCCTGGTTATAGGGCTTTGCCTCTTCCTTGTTATGCAGATACTTGCGCAGCTTGCCGCGCCCTGTCTCACCGTAGTGTTTGAACAGCGCTTCGAGTTCAGCCAGCAAGTTGGCTTCCGGACCAAAGTGGCTGAAGTGATGGTTGCCCAGCTTGGCGGCCTCGGCCATTTGCACTTTCATCCCGGCGCGGTCGTAGCGGTGGAAGGAGTCGCCCTCGACAATGCCGGCGTTGATGCGCTCGCGGCGAAAAATCCATTGAAAGGTTCGCGTTACAGATGAAGTGCCAGCGCCGGACGAGCCTGCGATGGCGATGACTGGGTGTTTGACCGACATGATGAGTAAGCTCCGAGGCGATATGAATTCGTTATTGTCAGGCGTCGTTCAGTTCGGGGTCGAGAACAGTGAACGGGTGTTGAACAGCGGTGACGAGTAGGGCTTGTCGCGGCCTTCAGCATGCTCGCGGTGATACAGATCGATACGCGCAACTTCGTTCTTGGATCCGAGGATGACCGGAATGCGCTGATGCAACGTAGCAGGGGACAAATCCATAATCCGCTGCTGGCCGGTTGAGGCGGCGCCTCCGGCCTGCTCCACGATCATGGCCATCGGGTTTGCCTGATACAACAAGCTCAAGCGCCCGGCAGTGTGCGGATCTTTGCTATCTTTGGGATACATGAAGACGCCGCCGCGCAACAGAATGCGGTGAACTTCGGCGACCATAGAGGCGATCCAGCGCATATTGAAATCTGCGGCGCGCGGGCCGGTTTTCCCGGCGAGACACTCATCGACATAGCGCTTGATGGGAGATTCCCAGAAGCGTTCGTTCGATGAATTAATGGCGAATTCATTCGTATTGGGAGGGATGCTCATATCGGGGTGGGTCAGCATGAATTCCCCGATATCGCGGTCGAAAGTAAAGCCCTGCACACCGCGCCCCACCGTCAGCACCAACATCAATGCCGGGCCATAAATAATATAGCCTGCCGCCACCTGGCTGGCGCCGGGCTGGAGAAAGTCCTTAGCCGTCGGATCCACCACCCCTGTCGGCGCGCGCAGAATAGAAAAAATGGTTCCTACCGCGATGTTGACATCGATGTTGGATGAGCCGTCAAGCGGATCGAAAATCAGCAGGTAACGTCCCCTCGGGTGCTGCGACGGAATGCTGTACACGTTTTCAAGTTCTTCGGAGGCCATAGCCGCAACATTTCCGCCACCCTCGCAACCCTGGATGATGATTTCGTTGGCGATAACGTCGAACGGCTTTTGCTCCTGCCCTTTTATAGTAGCGGCGGTTCTAAGGCGTCCTGCCAGAACGCCGCGCGACACCGATGCCGAAATCGCCTTGCATGCGGTGGCGACATCGAACAGCAAGGCATTGAATTCGCCGGTCGCAACAGGGTATCTGCGGCGCTCCTGAATCAGGTACTTGGTTAAGGTGATGGTTGTCGACATGTTTGCTCTCCCGGTGGCCCGCTAACTTTCGAACACGCGACTTTGGCGAATGTCCGACTCCTCAATAGTCATTAGAGCCTCTCTCCCGAGAGGCGATTTCATGTCGGCGAACAAGCGGTTGGCTTGACGCAGGCGCGCGCGGTCCAGCGCATTGCGCATGGAGCGGGCGTTGGCAAAGTGTGGCATTTTCATACGCCGAACGATATATTCCTGAAAAGCTTTTTCCGCATTTGCACTCAGGCAGTACTGCTGCTGCTCCAGCATCACCTTGGCGATCGCCATCAATTCGCCCGACGCATAGTCGGGGAAGTCGATGTGGTGCGCGATGCGTGACGACATGCCTGGGTTGCTTTGGAAAAACTTGTCCATTCTATCCTTATAACCGGCAAGAATGACCACAATGTCGTCGCGGTTGTTCTCCATGACCTGTAGCAGAATCTCGATCGATTCAGCACCGTAATCGCGCTCATTCTCGGGCTTGTAAAGATAATACGCCTCGTCAATGAACAGTACGCCCCCCATTGCCTTTTTGAGGACTTCCTTGGTCTTGGGCGCCGTGTGTCCGATGTACTGCCCCACCAGGTCGTCGCGCGTCACCGATACCAGATGGCCCTCGCGCACATAGCCCAGTCGGTGCAAAATTTTCGCCATACGCAAGGCAACCGTGGTCTTACCGGTTCCCGGGTTACCGGTGAAGCTCATGTGCAGCGAGGGCGCCCCCGCGGTAAGCCCC
>JAYWAM010000111.1:0-2405 GCA_043782425.1 Betaproteobacteria bacterium | reverse complement strand
CCGTCTTGCGGGCGAGGGCGAGCGCATCGGGATACTGCTGCCGAATCTGGCCACGACCGTGTGCTTGATCTTCGGCATGGGCGCCATGCGGCGCATACCCGCCATGCTCAACTACACGGCTGGCGCGCAGGGCATGCTCGACGCTTGTGCTACCGCGCAAGTAAAAGTGGTGATGACGTCGCGTCAGTTTTTAGAGAGCGCCAAGCTGACCGAAGTGGTGGCGGCAATGCCCAGCGTGCGCTGGGTGTATCTGGAGGATTTGCAGCCGAGCTTCGGGCTGTTCGATAAACTGTGGCTGATTTTGTTCGCGCAATGGTTTCCGCGTTTAGTGTCACGCAAAACCACGCCAGATGCGCCGGCGATCGTGTTGTTCACTTCCGGTTCTGAAGGCAAACCGAAGGGCGTGGTTCTCTCGCATCGCGCACTGCTCTCCAATGTCGCCCAGATTCGCGCCGTGATCGATTTCTCACCCAACGATAAATTCATGAGCGTGCTGCCGATCTTCCACGCCTTTGGCTTAACGGCGGGAGCGATATTGCCTTTGGTCACCGGTACGAAATTGTTTCTTTATCCTTCGCCACTCCACTACAAACTCATTCCCGAAGTGATCTACGACCGCAATTGCACGGTGCTGTTTGGCACCAGCACCTTTCTCGGCCACTACGCCAAACACGCCAATCCCTACGATTTCTACCGTTTGCGTTATGTGGTGGCGGGCGCGGAAAAATTGAACGAGGAGGTGCGTAAGGCCTGGGCCGAGAAATTCGGCATCCGCATTCTCGAAGGTTATGGTGCTACCGAGTGCGCGCCGGTGCTAGCGGTTAATACGCCCATGGCGTATCGGGCAGGCAGCGTCGGGCAATTGCTACCGGGGGTCGAGGCTCATCTGGAACCTGTGCCCGGTATCGATGGCGGCGGTATCTTGCATGTGCGCGGACCCAATGTCATGTCGGGCTACTATTTGTATGATCATCCAGGCGAAATTCTTCCCCCGCAATCGAGTATCGGCGCGGGCTGGTACAACACCGGCGATGTGGTTGAGATCGACAGCGAGGGTTTCGTCACCATCAAGGGCCGGGTGAAGCGCTTCGCCAAAATTGCCGGTGAAATGGTGTCGCTGGAGGCGGTGGAAAAAATTGCGAGCCTCGTTTCACCCCAGTATGAGCACGCTGCGGTGACTCAGCCCGATCCTCAGCGCGGAGAAGCGCTCGTGCTGTATACCACCGACGTGGAACTGAATCGCGACCGCTTGCTGCAAGCGGCGCGCGCCAGCGGCAAGCCGGAATTGGCGGTACCGAAAAAGATTGTGGCGGTGGAGGCCTTGCCGGCACTCGGCACCGGCAAGACAGATTATGTGTTGTTGAAGACAATGGCGGAGCAAGCATGAGCCAGTATGTACCGCCCTCTCACACTCACCATAAGCAGCTTTTTTCCGGCGCTATGATCGCGGTATTGGCGGCGCAGTTTTTATCTGCTGCCGCTGACAACGCGCTTTTGTTCGCAGCGATCGGCCTGATCAAAATCCATGGCTTTCCCGATTATTTTGCCTCCATGTTGCAAGAATTTTTCGCCGGCGCATTTATTTTTCTCGCGCCTTTCGTCGGACCCTTCGCTGATGCGTATTCAAAAGGACGCGTGATGCTCATCGCGAATGCGATCAAATTGCTGGGTGCTGGCGCGATGTTTTTGGGCCTGCATCCGCTCTTGGCCTATGGCATCGTCGGCATGGGCGCGGCGGCTTATTCTCCGGCGAAATATGGCATCTTGAGCGAGCTGGTAGCCCCGGAACAGTTGGTGAAGGCGAATAGCTTGATGGAAGGCTCGACCATCGTCGCGATTCTACTGGGGGCACTCTTAGGCGGTTGGCTTGCCGATGTGTCGGTACAGTGGGCGCTGGTGACCGTGGTAGCGTTGTATGGATTCGCGGCACTGGCGAATATGCGCATCCCTAGGCTACCCGCCGCGCATCCGCTTACCTCATTCAATTTCCCGGTATTAGTGCGCGACTTTTGGAGCGCACTGAAGCAACTTTATCGCCACCCGGAGGCGCGCTTTACTTTGCTGGGCACCAGTTTGTTTTGGGGCACCGGCAGCACACTGCGCTTCATGCTGGTGGCGTGGGTGCCAGTGGCGCTTGCCATCGATAATATTCAAACGCCCGCCAATTTGAATGGCGTGGTGGCAATCGGCATCGCCTTGGGTGCGGCGCTGGCGGCGCGCTGGGTTAACTTAAAAACGGTGAATCGGGCTTTGATCGCCGGTTTGGTGCTCGGTGTCTTAGTGTGGGTCTTCGCCGGTACCACCAGTTTGTATTGGGCGGCTGTGCTGTTGGTGGCGATCGGCGCGAGCGGCGGATTTTTCGTCGTGCCTTTAAATGCCTTATTGCAAGAATGCGGGCATAAAAC
>JAYWAM010000110.1:0-2420 GCA_043782425.1 Betaproteobacteria bacterium | reverse complement strand
TGGACCTCCTGATTCACTGAACAGAAGAGTCATTTCGCTTACATTTTTCGGATGAGGCAACGAATCAATTTCACTTACATTTTCGATGAGGCAATTCGGGTGCTGTCAATTCGACAATTTGATGCGATACTCTAGCCTATGGCCGCTGCATATCGACTGTTACAGATTGAGGACTCCGCCGCCGACGCCGATCTGGTGTGCGCCACGCTGCGCCACGCCGGGCTTGAATTTAGCGCCAAACGGGTCAAAACCGAGCAGGATTATGTGACGGCGCTGGGCAGCCGCCTGCCAGACCTCATTGTTTGCGACTACAGTCTTGCCGAATTCAGCGCTGAGCGCGCCCTGGATATCCTGCATGACCTCAAACTCGACATTCCTTTCCTGGTCGTCTCCCAGCGTGCCGGAGAGCGCGCAACAATTTTAGCGCTCCAGTTCGGGAGCAGCGGATTTCTTCGTAAAGGCCAGTTGCCGCGCCTCGCCAGGAGCATCGAAAGCGCGCTCGATGAACGTTCGCAAGGCGCACAGCGCGTCACTACGCAGGCCGTCGCAGCTTCCCAGGGCGCACACAGCAGCGCCACCATGCAACGCAATATCCTGGATTCGTTAGATACACAAATCGCCATGCTCGATGGCGACGGAAGCATCGTCTCGGTTAACAAGGCGTGGGAAGCATTGGACAGCGTAGCCAGCCGGAGTTTCGGCAGGCAACTATCCGTAGGCAGCAATTATCTTGATGCGCTACGCGAAGGCGCGGGTGAAATTTTTCCGCATAGCGCCGCAGAAGACATCAAGGCGGTGCTGGAGCACCGCAGCAGCCATTTTTCGTTCGAATTCGAGATTGCCGCAGGAGACAGTACGCGCTGGTATGCGATGCGCGTCACGCCGCTGAGCGATAGCGCGCAAGGCGGCCTGGTGTCGCACGAGGAAATCACCGGTCGCATGTTGATGCATATCGCCCTGCGCGATGTCAACAAGCGTCTGCAAAGCCTTTCCAAACGCGTACTTACTGTGCAGGAAGAGGAAAGGCGCAATATTTCGCGCGAATTGCACGATGACATCGGCCAGTCGCTTTCGGCGCTGAAAATCGGCCTGCATCGCCTTTCCCAGTGCCCCGCCGAGCAACAGGCGAAACTGCAAGCCGATTGCCTGGAAATTGCCGATATCAGCCTCAACAAGCTGCGCCAACTGTCACATGAACTGCGCCCTCCGCAGCTCGACCAATTGGGTCTTGAGGACGCCTTGCGCTGGCTGGTTGAGCGGCAGCGCAGCACCAGCGGTATCGATATTGTGCTGCACTGTAATGGTCTGACCGGGCGACGCATTCCAGCAACACTTGAGAGCGCCTGTTACCGCATTACCCAGGAAGGACTCAACAACGCCACGCGCCATGCCAAAGCAACCAGCATCATGATCCATGTGGAAAAAAATGACCGCTTGCTCAAGCTCGCCATCCGCGACGATGGCGCCGGCTTCGATGAACAAGCGGCACGCCAGCGCGCATTGAAAAGCGGCAGCCTGGGGCTGATCAGCATGGAAGAGCGCGCGCAACTGGCCGGCGGTAGAATGAAACTGCGCACCGTGTTAGGCGGCGGCACCACCATCAGCGCGGTGTTTGCGCTAGACAATACAGAATCCGAACCCCTCGCCACCCATTGGACACCCACCACAAAATGAGCGCCATACGCATTCTCCTCGCCGACGATCACGCCCTGGTGCTGGCAGGCATACGCGCCCTACTGGAAAGCATAGAGGGTGTGCAAATTGTCGCCGAAGCGAGTAACGGCCGCGATGCCGTCACACAGGCGCGCACCCATCGCCCCGATCTGATTATCATGGATATTTCCATGAAAGAACTCAACGGTATCGATGCCACTGCACAGATCAAAGCTGAAACGCCAACAGCGCGCATATTGATTTTATCGATGCACACCACCGAAGATTTCGTGCGCCGCGCCATGAAAGCCGGTGCATCAGGTTATCTGGTCAAGGACTCCGCCCCGCTGGAACTCAAGATGGCCATAACGGCCGTCATGCAAGACGAGATTTATCTCAGTTCGCGCATTTCCAAACACCTGGTCTCAGGGTTTGTGCAGGGCCAGGCCAGCAGCGGCGAATCGACCATCGATGTGCTGACCGCGCGCCAGCGCGAGATTTTGCAAATGATCGCCGAAGGCAAGAGCACCAAGGAAATCGCCTTCGTCCTCGATGTCAGTATCAAAACCGTTGAAACGCACCGTGCCTCGCTCATGGAGCGGCTGAATATTTTCACTGTAGCCGGGCTGGTGGTATTCGCCTTACGCCACGGACTGGTGAGCGACGACCGGCAGGAGGAGTAGCGATGTCGATTAACTCCTACTCTAAATTCAAGCATGGGCCGTAGGGTGCGCTTGCGCACCATTACCATTGGTGCGCAAGCGCAC
>JAYWAM010000109.1:0-2425 GCA_043782425.1 Betaproteobacteria bacterium | reverse complement strand
AAGGCCGCGCAAGCGTCACAACGACGAAAAATATGAACATCGCAATCGACATCGAAAAAGCCCGCTTCAACATGGTGGAGCAGCAGATCCGCACCTGTGAGGTGCTGGATCAAGACATCCTCGATTTGTTGTCACAGGTAAAACGCGAAGAATTTGTCCCCGCCGCGTATCGTCCTCTGGCGTTCGTGGATATGGAAATCCCTCTCGCGCACGGTGCGCAAGGCGCGGCGCAGCAACAGACCATGATGGCGCCCAAGCAGGAGGCGCGCATTATGCAGGAGCTGGCGGTTCAAAAGCACGAAAGCGTACTGGAAATTGGCGCCGGTAGCGGCTACCTCACGGCATTGCTTGCCACGTGCGCGAAGAAGGTCGTGAGCATCGAAATCTTTCCCGAGTTTTCTCAAGTTGCAAGCAGAAACCTACAACACGCCGGAATTAGCAATACCGTGCTTAAAGTCGGCGATGCGGCGCAGGCGCAGCCCGCGCTAATCGGCATAGAGCGCTACGATGTCATTGTGTTGACCGGATCGACTCCCGTGTTGCCAAAAGGCTTTCTGGACGCGCTCAATCCAGGCGGCAGACTGTTCGCCGTGGTGGGCGATGCACCGGTGATGAAAGCCATGCTTTTTACCAAGGCAGCGAGCGCGAGCATTGCGGCGGCAGAACTCTTTGAAACCGTGCTTACCCCGCTGATTAACGCGCAACAGCCGCAGCGCTTCGAGTTCTGATGGTAGATTTCTTGCCAGAGCAATTACAGACACGTTTGACGCAAGCCGCGCCACCGGTGTTGCTCGATGTGCGTGAACCATGGGAATTCCAGACCTGTCGTATTGAGGGTTCGATCTCCATGCCGATGGGCCATGTTGCTGAGCGCATCCAGGACCTGGACCCAGAAACCCCCGTCGTGGTGATTTGCCATCACGGCGTGCGCAGCATGCAGGTGGCGCTGTATCTGGAACGTGCAGGCTTTACCAGCGTGGGAAATTTACGTGGCGGTGTAGCGGCGTGGGCGCGCGAGGTTGACCCGAAAATGCCGCATTACTGATGAGAAGAAAGTCTTTAATATGAAAATGAAAACGCTGGCCTACACCGTCGCTGCTGTATTTATTGCGCAGCCACTATTTCAGTTGGCCTACGCAGCCGATCTGCTTGATGTCTATCACGAAGCGCTGTCGCGTGATCCGGTATTTGCGTCCGCGCGCGCCGCATACCAGGCAGGTCAGGAGGCATTGCCGCAGGCGCGCGCCGGACTGCTGCCGTCAATCAATCTGTCGGCAAACGCCTACCGTAACCAGCGTGAGACGGAAGGCAACCCCAAGCTGGATTACAACACCAACAGTTATTCACTTTCCCTCAGCCAACCGCTGCTGCGCGTGCAGAACTGGATCGCCGTGGGGCAGGCGGGCTGGCAAGTCACACAAAGCGAAGCGGTATTTTACGACGCCCAGCAGAGCCTGATCGTGCGCTCGGCGCAAGCCTATTTCGATGTGTTGCTTGCCCAGGACAACGTCATGCTGTCGGGTGCGCAGAAAACCGCCATCGGCGAACAGCTTGCGCAAGCCAAGCGCAATTTTGAAGTGGGCACGGCTACTATCGTCGATACTTACGAAGCCCAGGCCAAATATGATCTGGCGCTGGCAAAGGAAATTGCCGACAGCAATGATCTGGAAATTAAAAAACGCGCATTGCAACAACTGATCGGCAAACTGCCCGACAACCTCGCCCCGCTGAAAGACAAACTTTCCCTACCCTTGCCGCAACCCAATGACATGGAAGCCTGGGTCACAGCCTCTGACAAAGATAGTCCGGTCATCAAGCAATTTCAGGCCGCGTATGAAATCGCCAGCAAGGAAGTGAGTCGCAGCCGCGCCGGTCACTATCCCACCATTGATCTGGTTGGCGGCTATAGCGACAGCAAAAGTCCGACCAACAACTTCACGGGCGGACTAGGCCCAAACATTTCGAGCAAATCAGCGCAGTTGGGTTTGCAACTCTCGCTGCCGCTCTACCAGGGCGGCGCCACGCAATCGAAAGTCCGCCAGGCGCTCGCCAACAAGGAAAAGGCCGAGCAGGATCTGGAAAACACGCGCCGCACCGTGGCGCAGAATGTGCGCCAGTCCTTCCTTGGCGTCACCAGCGGAGCAGCGCAGGTCAAGGCGTTTGAAGCCGCGCAACTTTCCAACCAATCTTCATTGGATTCAACCGTGCTCGGGCGCGAAGTCGGCGTGCGTACCGGCGTCGATGTCCTCAATGCCCAGCAGCAGTTGTTCCAGGCGCGCCGCGATCTGCTGTCAGCGCGCTACAACGCCATTCTCAGCCAGCTCAAACTCAAATCCGCCAGCGGACGCCTGCACGAAGAAGACCTTGCCGAAGTGAACCGGTTGCTGGAAAAGTAACGCTGTAACGCACGAGTCAGCGTAGGGTG
>JAYWAM010000108.1:0-6402 GCA_043782425.1 Betaproteobacteria bacterium | reverse complement strand
GCAAGCCCGCTCCTACACATCAGTTTGGATCGCACCGCATTGCGACCGCATGCCAAGCACGCCGCTACTGCGCGCCAGCGGGCGCGCGCTGGCGCGATGCATATGACCCCAGCTTCGCCAGCAATCAATGTCGCAAAGACGCCAAGCTTGACGGAGCTGCTGCTGATCCGTGAAGAAGAACTTCCTTTGCTGTTGTATTTTTTGCTGTTATTTTTCCTGGTGGGCGCGGGTATTGCGCTCGGGCGCGGCTCATCCAGTGCGCTGTTTCTGAAACGCTACGGCGTCGAATATCTGCCGCATATGTATTTGCTGATGGGCGTTTCACTGGGCGCAGCCAGCACCTTGTACGCGGCTTATGCTGACCGCTTTGCACCGGAGCGTTTTTTTGTTTTTTTGTCGGCCATTCTGATTGCAGCGCTGCTGGCGTGTCGCTACTCGATGTCGCCGTCTTCAACATCGCTCGCCTACCCTGCGTATTTTTTGCTGTTCCAGGTCGCCTCGGAATTATTGGTAATGCACGCCATGCTTTATTTCAGCGCCAACTTCGATACTTCGCAGGCGAAACGTCTTTTGCCTCTGGGGCTTTCCGGCATATTGCTGGGCGAAGTGGGCGGCGGCTATCTGCTCACCCTTATCGCGCAATCATGGGGTATGGAAAGCGTGGCTTTGGTATGGGTTGGGTTTACCCTGTTAGCTGTGGCGCAGGTGTTGTGGCGTCACCAGCAAAGCGGCGCTTCGCTGTTCTTTCGCCCCGTAAAGCGCGGTGGTAATGAGTTACGCCGTGTGGCCGAACAGCTCGCACAGGGAATAAAATTTGCGCGCGGCTCGGCGCTGCTGCGCCATTCTTCCTACGCGGTATTTTTCATGGTGATTGCGCTGTATGTGCTCAGTTTCTCGATCATGACCGTCTATGCAGCGGGGTTCCGCAACGAGGAGCAGCTTGGCATCGTGTTTGGCATGATTACCATGGTGGGCGGCGCCGTCGCCTTGTTGATGCAGATTTTTTTCATGAACAAATGGCTGCGCAACTACGGCATGCGCAAACTGAATCTGGTGTTTCCCGTCACCACTTTGTTATGTTTTGTGGCGCTGCTGGCGAGTTTTCAATTGCCTTCCGCTCTGCTCGGCTCGTTCAATCGCCGCGTGCTCATGCCCACGGTGCGCAACTCGTCGCGCAACCTGCTGTTTGCCGCGCTGCCGGACAACATTCAAGGCCGCGCCCGCGCCTTTACGCTGGTGCTGGTGCTGCCACTCGCGCTGGTGGTCACCGGGGTCATGCTGTTTGTGTTTCATCGCTACACCACACCTGTCTGGCCTTTGCTGGTCGGCGTGGCTGCTGGACTGCTGTACCTGTTCTTCAGCATCAAGACCAACCGCGCTTATGTGACGTCTTTGCTTGGCGCTTTGCGCGAAACCCTGTTTTTGCCGCGCGAGCAGCTTGACACGCTGGTAGACGGCGGCGGTGACCAGTTGTTCGAAGAGCTTGCACAGGGCGTACGTCACAGTGACAATCAGATTTGTCTTGCCTACGCGAAAATTCTGGCGAAAAGTTTTCCCGAGCGTGGTGCGCAAGTCATTTTTGAGCGCCTGCAAAGCGCCGACCCGCCGGTTCGCGACCAGTTGATCAAGTTCATCGGTCGCCACATGAGCCAGCCGATGCGCGACCAGTTGCACGCCATGCTCGATAGGGCCGACAACCACGAGAAGGCCACGGTGTTGCTGATCCAGTTTGAATTGCAGGATGCTTACGCCCAAAGCCAGGTGCTACCTTGTCTATACGCGCAAAATCCGAGACTTGTGGCGTGTGGAATTTATGGGGTTTTCAGTTACGGCCTGTGGGACATGAAACACGCTGCGGCGCAGGCGTGGAAAGTGCTATTGACACATCGCGACGAGGAACACAATGTCGCGGGCCTGAGTCTCCTGGAAAAGTTGCCCATGCCCGAGTTTCTGCCCGAGGTCTATGCCCTGCTCGAGCATCCCTCCGGGCGCAACTGCAAGGCGGCGTTGGCGGCGTTGCGCAGTTTCCCCAATGCCGACCCTGCGCTTCTGGCGCGCGTTTTGCCGCGGCTTTTCGCATCGCGCGATCAGCGCATCCGCGTGGCATGCGTGGAATGCTACCGTTTCTTTCCCGCCGAAACGCGCATCAAGCTGTGTCTTGAGGCGCTGGAGGACGCGCACCCGCAAGTGACTGACATCGCCTTGAGTGTTGCGCGGCAAGGCAACAAGGAATTTTCTGCTGTACTGAAGCAATGGTTTGCGCGCAGCAGACCTTCACCGCGCGCGCAACAGGCAGCGCTTGCGCATCTTATCGAGCGGCCCATATCGTTGCAATTTTTTGCTCCAGTGGCCGAAAGCAAAATTCAAGAGGCGCAGGCGCTGTGCCACGTCCTCGCGGTTCTATCCATCGGGCGCAGCACTGCCGATGAAGTGCAGCCCGGCGCCTGCGAGTTGTTGGAGATCGTATTGCGCGAGCGCCGCGACCAGGCAATTGATCTTGCCCTGATGGCGATGGAGAATATCGGCAACCCACACAGCATTAAAGTCGTGCGCGCGGCGCTGAGGAGCAAAGACAGGCGTAATATTGCACGCGCCATTGAAGCCCTCGATGATTTTGATAAAAAGCCGCTGGCCGATGACATCATCGCCTTGCTTGAGAACATCGCTGGCGGCAAAGGCGTTGTAGAAAATCGTCTTGCTGCACCGGGGCCAAAAAACATTGCGGATGTGCTGCAGTGGTGCAAGCAAAATCTTGATCCGTGGGCGCGCGACTGCGCCGAGCATGTGCTCGCCAGCATTTCCAGCCGCGCAGCGAAAGCGACTTTATGAGCAAATTTTTTGATCGCCTTCTGTTACTAAAAAAAACCGCGCTGTTTTCCGAAGTTCCGACGGCAGACTTGCGCGTAGTAGTTGAGGAGCTGAACGAAATGCGCTGCTTCAAGGGCGAGCGCATTTTCGATATCAACGATCCCAGCGACCACATGTATATCGTGGAAAACGGCAAGATCGGTATTTCCATTGCTCCCGATCCGCGCGCCACCGACTTCATCACCACCCTCACGTGCGGGGAATGTTTTGGTGAAATGAGCCTGTTCGATGAACAGCCGCGCTCCGCCACTGCCCACGTGCTTGAGGATTCGTTGTTGCTCTTTCTGGACAAGACTAAACTACAGGGGCTTATTATCAGCTATCCGGAACTGGCTTTCGGCCTGCTGCGCGGCATCAGCCTGCGCTTGCGCGAAGCCAATCAGCGCTTGGTCATGTCCGAAGCGAAGTCGTTGTCCTAGAGGAGGTAAGGTGATGAGAATTCTTAACGTCGGCGGCTTTGCGGCGCTGCTTAGGGGCCGAGAAATAATAAGTTGGACAATTATGGGTGCGCTGGCGGGATGCGATGCAAGACGCCGGTCGCGCCGCATGGCCGCTTCCTGCAAGCGACCGGCAACGCCGCAGCGCGCCCGTCAGTGCGGCCAGAATGTTCAAGTTATTCTTTCTCGGCTCCTTAGCCGCGCCGTACTTGCTGTGGGATTATGTTGCGCCAGTTTTGCAACGCGCGCGGACGATTCAATTGCGCCCAGCGCGGACGATCCGCACCTTACCGAGGTGGGTTTCTTCGATATGCACATCTGCAACTGGCCAGGACGGCCGCTGTTTTATATGTCGCTGTTTTCCACCACGCGCTACAGTGATATCAAGGAAATCGAAGTGTTTTATCCGGACGGTCGGCCGCTATCCAGGATGAACCTAGCCAAGTATCGCATCGTCGCACGTCATGGCATGCCCGAAAAGCGTGTATTTATGATCGAAAACAATGTGCCACAAGGCGCGCCCGATGGTTGGTATTCGACGCGCGTCACCTTGCACGACGGGAAAAAATATGCCGCACGTGATTATGTGATGATCAAGAGCCTGCCGATTGCCGACCAGCTCAATCCTCCCGCTGACGCAAACAACTTGCCGTTACCCAGCGAGCTGAGTTGGGGAGCGGTGCCGGGCGCAAAGTTTTATCAGGTTTTTATCAGGGATTTGTGGGACGGCGAAAAAATTATTTACACTTCCGCCATTCTCGATCAGCCAAAACTGAAGTTGTCCGAGGATATTCTGCAACCTGGCGGCTTGTACTCTTGGCGCATTCATGCGCGCGATGTCAACGAAGACAAAAAATTCGGCGACTTTAATCACGGATCGTTGGGTGCGGAGCAAAAGTTTTCAGTGGCGAATTGATTGGGGCGTTTCATTTGTCAGGACACTAGCCGTTTTAACGGGTAAAATTACGCTTTAGATTTGGAGAAAAAAATGCCTCTCGTATCCATGCGTCAACTTCTCGATCACGCGGCTGAAAACAGCTATGGTCTGCCCGCGTTCAATGTCAACAATCTCGAACAGGTGCAAGCCATCATGGAGGCCGCGCACGAGACCAACAGCCCGGTCATCATGCAGGCTTCGGCCGGCGCGCGTAAATATGCCGGTGAGACTTTCCTCAAGTATCTGATTCAGGCCGCGGTTGATTCTTACCCGCACATTCCGGTGGTGATGCACCAGGATCACGGCCAGTCTCCGGCGGTGTGCGAATCGGCCATGAAGCTGGGTTTTTCCAGTGTGATGATGGACGGCTCGCTGAATGAAGACGGCAAAACAGTTGCCGAATATGATTACAACGTCAACGTCACGCGCACCGTGGTGAAGATGGCGCATAGCCGCGGCGTGACGGTAGAAGGCGAGCTCGGCTGTCTCGGATCGCTTGAAACCATGATGGGCGATAAGGAGGACGGTCACGGCGCCGAGGGAAAAATGACGCGCGAGATGCTGCTCACCGATCCCGACCAGGCCGCGGATTTCATCAAGCAGACGCAATGCGATGCGCTGGCCATCGCCATCGGCACTTCGCACGGCGCGTATAAATTTTCGCGCAAACCGACCGGCGATATTTTAGCCATAGACCGCATCAAGTCTATCCACGCGCGCATTCCCAACACGCACCTGGTGATGCACGGTTCTTCCAGTGTGCCGCAGGATTTGTTGAAACTCATCCGCGACAACGGCGGCGAGATGAAGGAAACCTACGGCGTGCCGGTGGAGGAAATTCAGGAAGGCATCAAGCACGGCGTGCGCAAGATCAACATCGACACCGACATCCGCCTCGCCATGACGGCTGCGGTGCGGCAATTTCTTAACCAGAACAAAGCACACTTTGACCCGCGCGATTTTCTCAAGCCGGCGCGCGCCGCGGCCAAGGTCATTTGCAAACAGCGTTACGAACAATTCGGCAGCGCCGGGCAGGCGTCGAAAATCAAACCTGCGGCGCTCGACAAGATGGCGGCGAGATATGCCGCTGGGGAATTGAAAGCCGTCGTCAACTAGGATTACTGCGTGCTCAATTCGGCAATCCACAGCCTGCCCTTGCTCGGGCGCGGCAAGGTGCGTGATATTTACGCCGTCGGCGCTGACAAACTTTTGATTGTCACCACGGATCGGCTTTCCGCTTTCGACGTGGTGCTGCCCACGCCTATCCCGGACAAGGGAAAAATTCTCACCGAGCTGGCGGCATTCTGGTTCAGCAAGCTGGCGCATATCGTGCCCAATCAACTCACCGGTGTCGCGCCGGAAAGCGTAGTGACAGACGCCGAGGCTGGTCAAGTGAAGGGCCGCGCCATCGTGGTGAAACGCCTCAAGCCCTTGCCTATCGAGGCGGTGGTGCGCGGCTATCTTGAGGGTTCGGGCTGGAAGGAATATCAGGCGACGCAAAGCGTGTGCGGCATTGCGCTGCCCGCCGGCTTGCAGCGTGCGGCAAAATTGCCTGAGCCTATTTACACGCCCGCCACCAAGGCTGAGGCCGGAGAGCACGACGAGAATATTGATTTCGCCGCGACAGAAAAACTCCTGGGTGCGCCCCTCGCTGCCCAGGTGCGTGCTATTGCTCTGCGCCTTTACAGTGAAGCTGCCGCCTACGCCTTGTCGCGCGGCATCATCATCGCCGACACCAAGTTTGAATTTGGTCTGGATGATGCGGGCAAGCTGTACCTGATTGACGAAGCGCTGACGCCGGACTCTTCGCGCTTCTGGCCGGTGGCGACCTACAAGGTGGGGGTCAGCCCGGAGAGTTTCGACAAGCAGTACGTACGCAACTGGCTGGAATCGATCAACTTCAACAAGAAGCCTCCCGCGCCCGCCGTGCCGCCCGACATCGCACAAAAAACCAGCGATAAATATCGCGAGGCGTTGACGCGGCTGACAGCCGCGGCTCAGGCGTAATGTTGCGGCTAACCGCTGCGGCTCAGTCGTCGCTGTACGGCTGATGGCTGAGGCTCGGTCGTAATGTAGTGCCTTATTCCATTTCCAATTCATTAGTGCATTGATATTGGTCGCAAATATGAAAGTCGTGATGGAGTATGAGGGAGCCCGTCG
>JAYWAM010000107.1:0-6413 GCA_043782425.1 Betaproteobacteria bacterium | reverse complement strand
TTAGAGCACCACCTTGACATGGTGGGGGTCGTTGGTTCGAGTCCAATCGTGCCTACCAAAGCGAATTTGCAGCAAGGCGAGAGAAAGGGCCCGGTTCTCCTGATGGTTATGACACCGCGAACTAGAGTGGTAAATCACGTACGACACTAGTCGGGACGCCCCTTGCCTTGAAAAAGCGCGGCTAGCCCGCGCTTTTTCATTTGTTGTATTAGGAGATTTTCACGCATGGTAAATATCAAACTTCCGGACGGCTCGGTGCGTTCCTTCGACAGGCCGGCTTCGGTTTTCGAGGTGGCGAGCGCCATAGGCCCAGGTCTTGCCAAGGCGGCGCTGGCAGGGAAAGTGAACGGCACAGTGGTCGATACCAGTTATGTCATCGAACAAGACAGCGAACTTGCTATCGTGACGGACAAGGACGCAGAGGGTCTGGATGTCATCCGCCACTCCACCGCGCACCTGTTGGCCTATGCGGTCAAAGAATTGTTTCCCGATGCGCAGGTGACAATCGGGCCGGTGATTGAAGCCGGTTTCTACTACGACTTTTCGTACAAGCGCCCCTTTACGCCCGAAGACTTGCAGGCCATTGAAAAACGCATGACCGAGCTGGTTAAGCAGGATATTCCGCTGTCGCGCGAAGTGTGGAAACGTGATGATGCGGTGAAATTTTTTACATCCATCGGTGAAAAGTACAAGGCCGAAATCATTTCCGCCATCCCACCCGATCAGGACATTTCGCTGTATCGCGAAGGCGCTTTCATCGACTTGTGCCGCGGCCCGCATGTGCCATCCACCGGCAAGCTCAAGGTGTTCAAGTTGATGAAACTGGCGGGCGCGTACTGGCGCGGCGACTCGAAAAACGAGATGCTACAGCGCATCTACGGCACCGCGTGGGCCAAAAAGGAAGATCAGGACGCCTATCTGCACATGCTCGAAGAGGCTGAGAAGCGCGATCATCGCAAGCTCGCGCGCCAGCTCGATCTTTTTCACATGCAAGAAGAAGCTCCCGGTCTGGTGTTCTGGCATCCCAAGGGTTGGGCGATCTGGCAGCAGGTCGAGCAATACATGCGCAAGGTGTATCAGGACAACGGCTATCAGGAAATCCGTTGCCCGCAGATTCTGGATCGTTCGCTGTGGGAGAAATCCGGCCACTGGGAGAACTACAAAGAAAACATGTTTACCACCGAGTCGGAAAAGCGCGACTATGCCCTTAAGCCCATGAACTGTCCCGGACATGTGCAGGTATTCAACTCGGCGATGCGCTCTTACCGCGATCTGCCGCTGCGCTATGGTGAATTTGGCGCTTGCCATCGCAACGAGCCGAGCGGGGCGCTGCACGGCATTATGCGGGTACGCGGCTTCGTGCAGGACGACGGGCACATTTTCTGCACCGAGGACCAGATTCTGGACGAATGCGTGCACTTTACGTCGCTGCTACAAAAGGTGTACGCCGATTTTGGTTTCGTCCATATCGAATACAAACTCGCGACACGCCCCGCAAAGCGCGTCGGCTCGGATGAAGTCTGGGATAAGGCTGAGCACGCGCTGGCTGAATCGCTCAAACGCAGCGGCGTAGCGTTTGCCTTGCTGCCGGGCGAGGGGGCGTTCTACGGTCCTAAAATTGAGTATCACCTGAAGGATTCCATCGGTCGACCGTGGCAGTGCGGCACCGTGCAAGTGGATTTTTCCATGCCGCAGCGCCTTGGCGCCGAGTATGTCGCCGAGGACAATTCACGCAGGACGCCGGTGATGTTGCACCGCGCCATTGTCGGCTCACTGGAACGCTTTATCGGCATATTGCTGGAGAATCACGCCGGCGCCATGCCTTTGTGGTTGGCGCCGGTGCAGGTGGTCGCCATGAACGTCACCGAAAACCAGGCGCAGTACGTTGGCGGCGTTGTGGCGGCTCTTGGCGCTGCCGGTATCCGCGTCCAGGCAGATTTGCGTAACGAGAAAATTTCCTATAAAATTCGGGAACATAGCGTGCAAAAAGTGCCGTACCAACTGATCTTGGGCGACAAGGAAATGCATGCTGCAACAGTGACGGCGCGCGTTTCTGACCGCAAAGGCGGTGGAGAAAACCTCGCGCCGCTGTCGCTTGAAGGTTTTATTTCTCGCTTGAAGGACGAAATCGCGCTGCGCAAGTAGCTCACAATTGAAAGCTGAACCTGGTTTGGCCATTGAATTCGATCCGGTTGCCGCCAAGCAATTCAAGAAACTGAACACAAGGTAGTGAACCATGGCCACACCAAAACAAGCCGCTAAAGAGTTAATCGAGCATTTGCCCGAGCAGGCTTCTTGGAACGACGTCATGTATGAGTTGTACGTGAAGCAGAAGATCGAGGCGGGACTTAAAGCCGTGGCAGAGGGCCGCACCGTCCCGCACGAAGAGATCAAACGGCGGCTTCTCGATAAAAAACAGCATGCATGAGAATTTCCTGGTCGGATGTAGCCGAAGCAGACCTAGACGAGATCTACGATTACATCGCCCGCGATGTTCCCTACTACGCTGAGCAGTTTGTTGATCGGCTGATTGATGCCATCGGCACGTTAAAGGATCATCCCTGAATCGGGCGGCGGATGCCCGAGGCAGTTGAATGCGAGGGCGTGCGAGAACTCATCTTCCAAGGTTACCGCATTATCTACCTTGTCGAAACCGCGCAGGTGCATATCCTGACCGTTATCCACGGTAGCCGCGACTTGGCGGGGAAAGCGGCGAAACCGTGGGATATTGGGTAGGCCATTCGACACTAAATTAGAACTTCCTTAAATATATCAGGAGGGCTACACCATGACCACCGCGACCGCGCGCGTACCGGCTGTACGCAAAGCTTCGAGTAGCATCATTATCAGCAAAGGACTGGATGATGCTGTTGCCGAGGCAGCCAAGAGCTTAAAGACCACCAAGGCCAAATTGGTGCGCAACGCCATTATTAACTTATTGGAAGACATCGAAGACATACGGGATGCTAAAGCAGTTTTAGCAAAGCGCAAGAAACCCATCCCACTTGCGCAATTGAAAGCTGAACTTGGTTTGGGCAATTGAGTTCGATCCGGCTGCTGCCAAGCAATTCAAGAAACTGGACGGTTCTGTCCAGCGTCAGATATTGAAATATTTCAAGAAGGTGGAAAGCGACCCGTTATCATGCGGCTATTGGCTGGAAGAAAATCTTGCCGGACTGCGCAAATACAGAATTGGAAATTGGCGGGTGATAGCCGATGTCCAGCGCAAAAAAGTCACCGTGCTGATAGTGAAAGTTGCGCACCGTAGCGTGGTGTATGGCTAAGGGTGGGAGAGGATGCAAGCACCGCACCAATGTTTAAATTCATCACCCCTCATCCCCGATGAGAACGCATTTCCTCCCCTCTCCCGCTTGCGGGAGAGGGGCAGGGGAGAGGGTGACAAGCATCACGCCGATGTTTAAGTGTATGACCAAAGTTCCCTCATAATTTTTAAGAAGCAGCTTCACCACAATTGTTAAACATTATTTTTGTAGATTCTTATGAATACTGGATTAACAGGCAGTTTGTGTACCGGTAAAGATACCTTACCCTCTCAGGTAAGGCCTCGCCAGCCCGCGCAGTGCGTAAGTATTTAGGAGCCTCAAAACCAGTGTCATCCCCGCCCCCGATTCAAGCATTCGAAGGCAGGCTTCAGCGGGGAACCATTTTCCGTTGTAAAACAGGGATTCCCACTGGAGCCTGCCTTCGAATGCTTGTGCGGGGGCGGGAATGACAAATCAGAACTTGTTCAGAGATTCATTAGTCGTTTCGTTTTTAGGGCATCTCTAATAATTTGTCATTCCCGCGAAAGCGGGAATCCAAGTGCTGGGTTAAACTGGATTCCCGCTTTCGCGGGAATGACGATAAAGAGATTTTTAGAGATGCTCTTTAGATATTGCCCGGAAGAATTCATCAGCAAAATGTAGTCAGGGCAGCTACACTATGGACCGGGCCTGATAACAAAAGGGGATGGTGATGTCGCGATTATTTGCCGTTGTGTCGGGATACTTTAGGACGCTGAGCTTGTTGGCTTTCCTGCATTCCTGGCGCGGGGTAGGACGGGGAAGGCAATCGGTGGTTAAATCGTTGACCTCATTTACACACATCGCTTGCGTGGCACTCACCATTGCTCAACTTCTTGGCGCGGGACTGGCGAACGCGCAAACGCCGATCCCCGACGATCAATGCGTCAAGAATGGCGGCAAGGCGCAATGCACCGATCCGGTGTGGAAGCGCGACCCTACTCTTGGTCAGGATGAAAATGCCTGGAGCTACGGCTTATGCCACTATCGAGGACCATATTTGTCTGAGTGGCAAAGATGGTGCATGGTCCAGGGGGGGACAGTAATCGGTGATGCCTATAGTGGGCATTGTGACGGCGCTACGCCAATTACTGACCCGATGGTGGAGCCCTATTCGACAGAATTTGTACGTAGGTGGGTTGCAAGTCCGCCGTGTAATTTTAATCTCACAACCGATTCCGGTTGGGGATTTATCGATCCGGCCGATCAACTCTGTGGGTCGGCCCCGCCACAGTACAGGAATGGATATGCGATGAATGGCGCCAGAGAGTTATCCTATGAAGGCCTCATACGGAATGGCGACGGCACCTGCGGGCCGACGAAATGGTCGGGTCGAATCGTCATAGCCCACAGAAACCGCTCGCTGGAATGCCCCACCGGCTATCTCACCCGCGGCCTGCCCAACGGCGACATGGAATGCTACATCCCCCCGCCCTGCGAAACTTGCCGAGGCAACCCGGTTGATGTCGGCAATGGATCGAAGCGCCAGAGTGATACCGACTACCGTTCCCCCGCGCCCGGCGGATTAGAGTTCACACGCTACTACAACAGCGCGGGCTATTTCTCCACCCAGGCGCGCGATCCGCGCTGGAACGACTACTGGCGCCACACCTACGACCGGCGCATTGTCGCCATTCCCGGCAACAGTTACCTGATGGCGGTGGCCGTGCGTCACGATGGCTTGTTGCAGCATTTCACCCCGGCGGGAATCGAAGTGCACAACTTTCGCGGCGGCGCCAACCGCCTGCAAAAACTCACCGATACCCTCGGCGCCACCACCGGCTGGCGCTACACCGGCGCCGACAACGATGTCGAAGTGTATGACGCACAAGGCGCGCTGCAATCCCTCACCACACGCGCAGGCTATGCGTACACACTCAGCTATGCGGGCACTGTGTTGCAATCTGTCACCGACAGTTTTGGCCGCAGCCTGACATTCACCTATGACGCCAAAGGCCGTCTTGCCACCCTCACCGACCCCGCCGCCCAAGCCTATCAATACGCCTACGACCGGTACGACAACCTGGTGACCGTGACCTACCCCAATAACACGCTTCGCTCCTACCTCTATGAAGATACCACCTTCAGGAATGCGCTCACCGGTATCGTCGATGAAAACGCGCAGCGCTACGCCACCTACACCTACAACTCCTTGTACGGCACCAGCCAGGTCAAAACCTCCGAGCACGCCGGCGGTGCCGGCAAAATCACCCTCACCTATAGCCCCTGGGGCGCCACGCAATACAGCTATGTCACTGATGCCTTTAACACGACCTCGTTATATAACTTTCAACGCATCGGCGGCGTGCTCAAGCTCACCTCAGAAAACCAGAGTTGCACTGGCTGCCCTTACGCGCCCGAGTATCGCACCTACGACACCAACGGCAATCTGGCTTCTTACACCGACAAGAACGGCAACAAGACTTGTTATAGCTACGATGCACAGCGCAATCTGGAATTAATCCGCGTCGAAGGTCTCGCCAGCGCTGCCGATTGCCCCACGCAACTCGCCGCCGCTACGCCTGCCGCCCCGGCCCGCACCCTCACCACCGCCTGGCACCCCACCTACCGCCTGCCCACCCTCATCACCGAACCTGGCCGCACCACAGCCACCACACACGACGCCTCCGGCAACGTCCTCACCCAGACCGTCACCGATACCGCCACCAACACATCGCGCACCACCACCTACACCTACAACCCCTACGGCCAAGTCCTCACCAGTGACGGCCCGCGCAGCGACGTAACGGACATCACCACCTACACCTACGACACCCAAGGCAACGTCGCCACCGTCACCAACGCCAAGGGCCACGTCACCACCATCGCCCAATACGACGCCTCCGGCCGCCCTAAAAAAATCATCGACGCCAACGGCCTCGAAACCCTGCTCGACTACTTCCCGCGCGGCTGGTTGAAGAGCCGCGCCACCGGCAGCGCCGCCGCAGGTTATCTCACCACCACCTACACCTACGATGGCGTCGGCCAACTCAAAACCGTGACCCTGCCCGATTTGAGCACGCTCACCTACGACTACGATCCCGCCCACCGCCTCATCCGCCTCACCGACACCCTCGGCAACAAGATCGACTACACCCTGGACAACATCGG
>JAYWAM010000106.1:0-2435 GCA_043782425.1 Betaproteobacteria bacterium | reverse complement strand
GGGTATAAGTAGCCAAGCTAAAAGTTATCTTACCAGAGAAGAGCATCATTAACGCCCTTTTTTGGACGTGCTTTTTGGACGTGCATTTGCGCGAGCATTATGCTACAAGGTCAGGTTCATTACTCATAAGCCCACGGAAATAGAGTGCGCGGGGGCAGGTCTTTGATATTGCACAATGCACCTAGGGTCAAGTCTTTGAATATCGCTAAAAATAGCTCCCCGTTTTCGCGGGGATGACAGATGTTTGAAGGTTCTTGAACCCGTTTCACATCAGTTTGAATAAATCGCGGCGCGTCAGCGCAAGTCGGCAGGTCGTAGTTGATGCAAGCCGTGGGGCGCAATCATTATTGCGCCGGATGATTTCTTAAAGCTTGTCTACAAATCACGCCAGCCGAAGCCGCTGTCTTGCTGGGCAATGCCTATCCAATCCGTTTCACAACCGAGCACACCTGCCAGCGCCGCACGTGCCAGTTGCGGGCGATTGTTTTGTTTGCTCAGGTGCGCGGCAAAAATGTGCTTCAGTTTGCCGCAGTCGAGACGCGCCAGCAAATTTGCCGCAGCCGCATTATCAAGATGCCCGAAGCGGCCCGCTACACGCTGCTTAAGCCCGGGCGGGTATGGTCCTTTCATCAGCATGTCCAGATCATGATTACATTCCAGCACCAGGGCGTCGCAAGCGTTCAGGCATTGCTCGATATGTACGGTTGAACAGCCCGTGTCGGTGAGCACGCCGAGTCGCGCCGCGCCGTCGGAGAATACAAACTGCACCGGCTCCGAAGCGTCGTGCGGGACGAGAAAAGGTTGCACCTGTAGGTCGCCTACGGCGAAAGCCTGATGCGCGTCGATGAAACGGTAGTTGTCGTCCAATAAACTTTGCGGCGCGATATGGCGCGCCGTGCCGTGCGTGAGCCAAACATCGGTGCGATGTTTCCTGGCAAAGCGCGCCACGCCGCCGACATGGTCGCTGTGTTCATGGGTCACCACAATCGCATCCAGATCAGTTGGCGCAAGACCGAGGCGTAGCAGACGCGCCTCAGTTTCAGCCAGACCGAAGCCGCAATCGAGCATCAAGGTCGTGCCCAGATGTTGCACGATAAGGGCGTTACCTTCGCTGCCGCTGCCTAATGATGCAAAGCGCATGATGTCATTCTCAAGCTAAGCGCGCCGCAAAAGCAACACGGGCGCCGAGGCGCCCGCATTGAGCAAGATGCCGCCACATCGTGGTGATTATTTCAGTTGCTCAAACAATAACCCGAGAATGCGCTTCCCGGTGGGCGAATTCTCCGCTTCACCCTGGGCATTTTGCACTTCGACTACCGATGCGGCGCCGGCATCGGCAACGCGCACGCGATACTGCGGCTTCAGGTTGTCTGGCGTATCCTTGCGCCAAAAAGCCAGCTTGTCGAAGAAACTTTTTTCCCCCACTCGCTTGTTGTCTGACTCAGGATCGATATAGCGTACGAAGAACAGCCCCTTTGAACGATCACGATCCTCGACCGTGAAACCAACACGGTCCAGCGCCAGGCCGACGCGTCGCCAGGCGCGATCAAACGGCTCGCTCAGACGCAGCGGGCCTGCGCTATTTTTATCATAAGTGGCGTGGCTATCGATCGAAGGCGCGGCGGCCGCCATCGTCTCGGCGGCTTTTTTCTCGTCGTAGCCAAGCTTCAGCAGCAGGCGGCTGAGCATTTCTGCTTCGAGCTCGCGGTCAGCGGGGCGCGGCTGCCAGATGGTGCTGTCCTTGGCCTCGTTGGGATAGATTTCTATCATGCCGCGATGGCTGATAAAAATTTCCGTGGTGCCCGCCTTGGCGCCGACCTCAAGGCGGGTGCGAAATTTATCGCGCTCGGGCGTGGAATACAGGCCATCAAAGACACTGCCTATCATTCGGCGCAAGCGATCCTGCGGGATCTTGGCGCGGTTCTCCGCCCAGTCGGTTTCCATTATGCCCAGCTCCGGGCTTTCGCGTTTCAAGATGAAGCCGTTTTCCTGCCAAAATTCTTTCACCAAGGTCCATAGTTTGTCGGGGGCGCCGAACACCACCAGCCAGCGCTGATCGCCCGCCCGGACTATGCCGGCGTTTTCTACCGTGGGTAGCACACCGGAAGCCTTGGGTGCGGTCTGACCGCTACGTTCACGGTTGTAGCTGGAAAAAGTGGTTGCTGATTTATTGTCGGGAATCACAAAGCGATCATCTGAGCTCGGCGTGGTCAAATCAGGCGGCACCTCCAGCGGCGCCACCTTGCCGCCCGCAGAACGATAATCGCTGCCGCTTTTTTTGTCACTGGAAAAAGTGCCGCAAGCGGCAAGCGCCGCAGCCAGGGAGAGTAGTGCCAGAGTACGAATCAACTTCATGCCGCCATTTCCTTTTGAGGAGTGAGAATGCCTGCCGCCTGCATCGCCTGCAACAGGGCATTGTGGTACTGCGAATCAAA
>JAYWAM010000105.1:0-17153 GCA_043782425.1 Betaproteobacteria bacterium | reverse complement strand
CCAGAGATTATAGGAAGTGCTTCTGAAAGTGCCGTCCGTGTTAGTTACCTTGACCGGCCTGCGCAGACCATCGTAGGTCGTGGTGGTCTTGGGTTGGGTAGCGTCGCGCGTGAATGTCCAACCAGTAACCGGCGCAAGATACGGTACGCTGACGGATTCCACCAAACCGCGCGAGTTGTACCAGATGTCCTGGGACACATTCACATCGGAGACGGCGCCGTAGTTGTAGTCCGTTAGCTTCTGTATCGTGCGGCCCAGACCATCCGCCACGATGATTTCCCGGTTTGCAGGCCAGTTATCGGGCGCAGCACCGGGTGAATACACGTATTGATACTTGTAAATCTTGCTCGGTGCGGCGCCAGTGAGTAGGCTATAAATATATTCAACAGTCGGATCGGATGCTGTCTGTGGAGGAACAACGATCGCAAGTGGACGACCTAAAACGTCCCAGTAATTATCGGTTCTCACACCGTTGGCGTCTGTCGTTGTGGCAATAACGCCTGGGTAGGGATAAGAACCGCCGACACTTGCTGTTGTAAGTCCAATGATTGTATTGGGAAGACCCCAGTAGTTCATTTTTGTGATCTGGCATAGGGCATTGGTGATCCTCACTGGGTAGGTCTTGAAGGTGAGTTCATACTCAATCTTGCTGGTAACGCCAGTCGTCGCGCAGGTATTGAGTTTTGGATCTATTGTGCTGATGCGGTTGCCATAAGCATCGTAGGCGTACTGAGTAACCGGATTGGGGCCCGGATTCGTGCCGCCAGAAGACCAGTTCTCTTGGCGGGTGACATAGCCATTGGTGGGCATGACGCCTTGGGCCTGGCCATCGTAGCGGAACCACGACTCGCTGATCTTGGTGCCGGTCGGCAGGTTAATACGCGTGTCAGTGCGGCTCGGGCGGTTGACAATATAGGCAGTGGTGTTATGGACGAAGTCGATTGTCGTAACACGGTTGGTGATGTCAGTACCAGAAATCCATACCTCGCGCGGGTTGCCGTAGCTGTCGTATCTGCTGTAATCGGTCTTGGCTGTCTTAGTAACACCGGGCACCGTACCGTCGTTGGTGTTCACCACCTTGGAAGCAAGATCCACTCGAGTTACGCCACTATTAACTGGGCCAGTATCAACTAGGTAACTGTTGGTTGTTGCCACGGATACTGCTGCGCTGTTCCAAGACGTGATTTGGCTTACCAGTCCCTTCTTTGCGTCATCCTGATTAAAAAGCGTTTGTGTTAAAGATAAGCTAGGATCATGCACAAGGATTTTTCCGTAGCCGCGGAATTCATTGTGCGGCCAGCCTGCGCGCCGCCCATCCATATATTCATAGGTTGTGGCCCAAAGACCGCCAAGTCCGTCGCCCACTTTCATATGATCCGCTACCCAGCGGATCGTATTGCCAGAGTGCAGCTTTTTGTAAGTGAACTCGGTCGTACCACCCAGAGGGGTCTTTGCGCTTTCCAGTTGCTGATGAAGCCCAGAAGCATCGAACTGCATAAAACCATACCCACCATAGGCGGCAGTGTTGCCGATAAGAATGTCGGGGAAACCGTCGCCGTTAATATCGGTAATCGTCGCCCCCTGCTCGCGACTCACTACCCCTCCCCAGATGTTGGTCACGGTGATAGGGGGATCGAAATTTGAATCCTGCACGCGCTTGGGGAAGTAGTAATAGTTGCCGCCAGTCATGTTGCCCACGAACAGGTCCAGTAGGCCGTCGCCATTCATATCGACCCAATGTACCGTGGACGACGTACCGGCATAGTGCGGAAGGGGGGTAACCCCAGCGCTGCCTGCCACTTTCATATTCATCCGCTCGCATTGATTCCATGGAGCAGGCAACTGCTCTCTACAGTTTATGAACACCTTTCCACCACCTTGATTGGGCAAGTACATGTAGTACACGGGGCTCGTGGAGGTGGCAGCGGAATATAGCGTAGGGCCAGGTAACTCCCACACCTGCCAGACGAGATCGAGCAGGCCATCACCGTTTGTATCGACGAGCATCAGGTCGCCTGGCTGGTGCGCCGGCGCGGCATCGAAGTTGATACCGGCTGTACCGCCTGGATAACTGGGAGCGTAGGCATAGCTAAGGTAAAACGTGTAGTTGTATGTGAATGAGGGCCATCCAGGCGTAGTGGTGCCTAATACGCCAGAGTATGGGCTGTGGGTTGAAATTGCAGTTTGGCCGTCCTGTCTTGCTATGGTAATAGGAGCACCAAACGCGCCGCCCCCCAGATTACGCCTCCAGGTAAACGTCCAATGCGAGTAGTAGCCCGGCACATCGAAGTTTTTCTCCGCCCAGAAAATATCCACCAACCCGTCGCCATCCATGTCGGCAAAACGCAATGAGCGAAACGGAACATCGGTGTATTTATATTTAATGCCATTTTGCTGGAGCGAAGTAAACGTCTTGAGATTTTCGTCGGACAGCGCAACCCCTGGAGAACCTGAAATAGCGACGGGGGCCTGGAAACTGACGCCGCCAGCGGCAGTGGAGGTATTGCGGTACCAGTACCATTGACCGGTGCGGCCATCAACGATGTCCGGCAAATCATCGCCGTCAATGTCGATTACCGCGACGCCATGCACCGGCACTTGGACGTCTTCGTAATAGGTCTCAACCTTATCGTTGCGCCTAAATCCGATTACGCTCAACAGGTTCGCTTTGTCGCGATAACGTTTTACAACCCGGGTGTGCTTCACCTTGCGTGTAGAGGTAGCGCAGAGACTGGGTAGAGGGGAGCCGGGATTAGCGATAGGTGTCTTGGCGCCCAGACTAGGATAATATGGAAATGCTGAATTCGGGTAATAGCCCCAGTTATTCTCAGTACCAACAAGAATGTCCGGATAGCCGTCTCCATTGAGATCGACGGTATAGGTGCAAGCGCCAGGCTGAGATAGACCCTGGCCGAGTGGTTCTGCGGGCTTCGTACCATACACCGAGCTGCCAACTAGTTTGTTAGGCTCAACGACCGGGTCTGTGTGGTATGCGAAGGTCGTGGCTGGAAGACTAGTCACGAAATCAGGACCAATTTCGGTTACAGAGGTGAGTTGGTTTAACTTTGCGGTACCTCGCGCTACGGCAGGCGAGATCAAATCGTGAGCCATCTCATAGCGCCGCACCAACTCTCCTCCCAGCTTTACATCAATGCGCCATAGAAGCTTGTCTTCAGCCACCCCATACCCTGCGGCGTACGTATAGCCGATGTCGCCGGTTCTCGGCTTGAGAACGAAATCCACAGTGCGACAATACCCATTGACTACGTTCAACGGCGTGCAGGCAAGCTCAGGCGAGCCTCCCTGACTATAGACGATTTGAGAAGGATATACGTCCAGCCCCCAGGGGTCTCTGTCATACGAAACGCTCCAAAAGACTCCGTTTGGGTACTGCACCTTGTCGAGGTGCCAGCGGTAAATGTAGGGTGAAGGCGTGCTGTAAATGCTGGGGGCGCTGTGCGAACCCCGGCTATTACTGCTCTGACCAAAGAAGTATTTGACGCCATTCTTGTCGGTCACCACCCAGTAGTGAACGGCGTCGGTGTTAACGCCCACCATTTCGATCTTGAGGTAGCTCTCGATCTGGGTGCGGTAAAACTTACCAGCTGCCCCGGTGCCAGGATCGCTGCCGTTGTAGACAAGCTTGTGGCCGCCGTTTAGATTTGTCGAGAATGTGTCGGTAGCATCCACGTAGTTGGGCGACGGTCCATAGTTCGGTCCGTGGCGCTCTATATAGCCTAAGCCCGAGAGGCTCCAGCCGTTCCCTAGCCAGCCATCACCCGCATCGCTACTGTATTGAAGCGCGAGGCTAGGCCCCACCCCATTAGTACCAGGCGGCGTAACGATGGGAATAGTGTAGTTGGCTGTGCCGGTGTAGAGATCGACGTTGCCCTGTGCGCTTGCACCGAGGGGCGCGAGAAGCAAGGCCGTGAAAGCCGCGAGTACAGTGAAAAAACGTACGATGCGGCGTGCTGACAGGGTGGTAATTTGCATGGAATTGCTCCTCTTACAATTTCACTATTGGGCGCCTATTGGCTGGCGCGGTTTTTTGTTACGTGTTTCTACTTTGGAAAAAATGGATTCCCGCTTTCGCGGGAATGACAGTATCTCCATGAATGACAGTATCTCCATAATTCCCGTTTCCACGGGAATGACAATATTTTTACCCCAGCCCAACCTTCCGTGTGGGGAAGTGGCTGAATCTTCTTAACCAGGCCCGCTTTGGTTAGAGTCCAAGCGCAGTTTCCGAGACTTTTACTGCGTGCGCAATACCCGATACCCCCTGAAATGGGGGTATGACTTGCATGAAGGATGAAATAAATCGAAAAAACTACGCAGCCAGCAGCTTGGCGACCAATTCGCCGCGGTTGGTCACGGCTAGTTTGGCGAACAACTTGCGCACATGGTCGGTCACGGTGTGGTTGCTGACCTGCTGGTGCTCTGCGATTTTCTGGTAGGAGTATCCGGCGCAGAGCAGTGCGCATACCTGCACTTGTTTGGGCGACAAGGCCAGCTTTTTGGAAAGACGCATCGCCTTGAGGGCCAGGGGTTCCTGATAATGGATGGTGACGCCTATCTCACCGGTATCGGGCCCGTTGACGGCATCGAGCCAATGGGCGCGGAAGATGAATCCGCCCCAGGGATTCTGGTGCTGCCACACGGGCGGGGTGTGTACGTTCGAGCTTCTGTAAATCGCCTTTAGACGGTCGACTACTAACCCCAATTCCGGCGGAATCGCCAGCCCGGCGCCCTTGGCCGAGCCGGAAGTAATTTGCGGGTTGGTGCACAAAAACAGCAGGTGACGGGCGCGCTGCGTGACAAGCTGCACGCGCTTTTCCCGGTCGAGAATGATCATCCCGCTATCCGGGTGCTCGACGAGCTGATACTGCACTGGACTGGCGTTATTCATGCCGTGCGCGATAAAGGTGGCAAGACTATCCAGCAGGGTTTTATCCTGGCCTTGATACGCGGCATCCTTGGCGCCGCGGCACAACACCAGCAGTCCGAGCGGTTGACCGTATTCACGTATCGGAACGGCGGCGATATGATGAAATCCGGCGGGCCGGACGATTTCGTTGTATAACGCCGACTGGTAAAAGGTATCGTAGGCGATTTCCTGCATAGTGAATGCACCGGTCTGCCGCGCAGCCAACTCGGAAACGCCCGGAAGGGCCTCGCGCTCGCGCTTGTTCAGGAATTCGCTGACATAGAGCGGCAACTTTTGCGGCGGCACTTCACTGAAGGTATTGACCACACTAAGGTTTTCATCGACCCAGTGAAACATGTTGTTGCTCGAGGGAATGCAGGCGTGCAGCTCGCCCAACAGCGCGGGTATGAAGACTTGCCCCGCCAAACCCAGGCAACAAATTTGTTCGATGCGTGCAACCGAAGCGTTATTCATGTGGCGCCTTCCTGTGGAGCGCTGGGTTTGCTGGATAACTTTGCGGATACGCAGCGCTTCGCCAGCGCCGTCAAGTCCTTGCGACAACAGAGCAGCATAGGCTGCCTCCAGTGGGCGGGTTTCAACACGCATTGCCATTTGGGGAATTTACAGAAAGGATGTGGCACTAACATTGATCCTCCAGTCGGGCAAATACTTCACAGGTATTATGCCCGCATTTACCGCTGATAGTTATGCTGTGTTTGCATAACATTTGTTTAGATTTTGCAGGTGTTTACGTCATTTTTTTGTACAAAAAAAATCTACCTTTCTGCAAACGGCGAAAAAATAACGCGGAGGGTTTCTGGTTGTCAGCGCTTGGCGAAAGATCTCTGTAATGGGCTTTAAAAGCAGTGGCTTATAGAGAAAAATATCGCTATACAGAAAAACGCAATTACGCATACCCAGCCCACGCCCACAATGAAAAAAAGAGGGTACCCGGGGCTGCGCTGCACGTTATTTTTCAATGTTTATCTATTACCCTACTTATGCAATTTTGAGCATAACCTTGGTTAGCGCGATGAATTTTACGGTCGGCGGCGTCTGGGGGGCTGTCGGGCTTAAAGGAAATCGGCTGCAAAAATGTCTGCCCGGCACATAGGTACATCTAATCCATGTCACTCGGTTAGGAGCCGAGAAATAATAAGTTGGACAATTATGGGTGCGCTGGCGGGATGCGATGCAAGACGCCGGTTGCGCCGCATGGCCGCTCCCTGCAAGCGACCGGCAACGCCGCAGCGCGCCCGTCAGTGTGGCCAGAATGTTCAAGTTATTATTTCTCGGCTCCTTAAGCAGCGTCATCCCAGCGCAGGCTGGGATCCAGCCCTGCCAATGGTCGGACATACGATGGACTGGGTCCCAGCCTGCGCTGGGACGACGGGGTTTTGCTATTTCGAAAAGTGTGAATCCTTGAGGTATAACAGCTATGCTCAGCCTATTTGATCCAGTCAATTACCTTAAGCTTTGGTACTCGCTTAAACTCCCGCATATTATTAGTTGCCAGTGTCACTCCCAAACTTAGCGCATGTGCGGCTATCATGGTATCCAGTGGGCCTATGGGAGCGCCTTTCTTTTCCAGTGCCGCCCGCAGTACGCCATAAGCGACCGTTGCCTGTTCATCAAAAGCCGCAACTTCCAGAGGCAATACAAACTCATCCAGTGCCGCTTGATTCTTGGCCTGGTGCTGGCTTTTGGATACGCCGTAGCGTAGTTCTGCCAGCGTCACGGCAGATATGCCAATGTCGCCAACTTGATATTCGCTGAATTTATGTAAGGCGTGAACCGGTTTGCGTTTAATCAGTGCGATGCAGGTATTGGTATCCAACATCACAATCATGTAAAAACATCCTCACGAGTCTGTTGTTGCGGCTGGTTGCGCTCGGACATGAAGTCGGGGGTGAATTTGTCCAGGCTACCCAGTAAAGAATCCCAGGAATGCGTAGTCGGGATCAGCACCACCACATTGCCGGTTTTTTTAATGAACACCTCTTCGCCCTCGAAGCGGTATTCTTTTGGAAGCCTGACGGCTTGGCTCTGGCCATTTTGAAACAGTTTTGCGGTTTTCACGATGCCTCCGAATAAAGTATATGCAACTAGTATATATCTTCTGCTTTATCATCAACCCATTCGTTGCCAACTTTTCACGACGGGCTGCTAGAAGACGGCCAGTTGCGCCGCCTTTGCCCTGCCCGCGAAAGGCTTCCACCGGCTTGGCGTGCACTGGCGCCACGCGAATTGTGCCGTCGTTGTCCAATACCCATTCAAGACGGTCGGTTGGATTCAAATGAAACTGGCGGCGTATTGCAGCCGGGATGACTGTCTGCCCACGTGCAGTAATCGTGCTTCTCATGGCGATCTCCTTCAAAGAAATACAAATCAGCGAATACTGTAATTCGGATTCGATCTCCACGCAATTTGAGCAGTGCGCCGAATGAAGAAATCTCGTTGCTCGCCTGAAAAACCAAGCAGGCGTATAGTTGCCAATCCGTTCCTAAAAAAACCCACCAAGGAGAACAGCATGGCAAAGAAAGTTAAAGACGGATCCGTTTACAAAATCATCGAACTTGTCGGCACCAGCGATAGCTCTTTTACCGACGCTGCGCAAAATGCCGTCACCACCGCGTCACAGACACTTAAGGATATTCGTGTCGCCGAAGTCACCAAGCTCGACATCAAGGTGGACAAAGGCGGCAAGATGATTTATCGCGCCAAGCTGAAGTTGTCTTTCAAATACCACAGTTAAGCGCGCACCGGCAGACTTTCACGCTGCCAAAAACACACCGACTCTCGCCGCCACCCGTGCGGCGAGATCGTTTTGCAGGCAATCGAATTGCTCCATATCGCTCATGGCGCGCAGCCAGGTGAGTTGACGTTTTGCGAGCTGGCGTGTGGCTGCGATACTGCGCATTTTGAATTCTTTTTCGCTCGCCGCGCCGTCGAGAAACTCCCACGCTTGGCGATAGCCGACGCAGCGCATGGAAGGCAGATCGGGCGTAAGCGCGTAGTGACGGCGCAGTTCACGCACTTCATCTAGCAATCCCAGTTTCACCATCTCCTCAAAACGCAGTGCAATGCGCTTGTGCAGCAGTGCGCGGTCATTAGGCGTCAGTGCTATTTTTAGGATGCGATAAGGCAAGGGTTCGTGCGCGGCGCGACCCAGCAGGCTGGTCATCGACACTCCCGACAGCCGATAAATTTCCAGCGCGCGCCCAATGCGCTGACTGTCGCCGGGCTTCAGGCGTTCTGCACTTTCGGGATCGATCAGCGCCAGCTCGGCATGCATCGCGGGCCAACCTCTCTCAGCCGCCTCTGCTTCGAGCTGCTTCCTGGTTTGGGAATCGGCCTCGGGCAGGTCGCTCAGACCATCAATCAGCGCACGCAGATAGAGCATGGTGCCGCCCACCAGCAACGGCACACGGTCGCGTGCGCTGATCTCGGCCATCAAGCGCAACGCATCGCTGCGAAAACGCGCGGCGGAATAGGCTTCGGTCGGATCGATGATGTCGATAAGGTGATGCGGCACGGCGGCGCAAGTGGCGGCATCGGGCTTGGCCGTGCCGATGTTCATGCCGCGATACAACTGCGCCGAATCGACGCTGATGATTTCGCATTTGAACTGCGCGGCAAGCGTCAATGCCAGAGAACTTTTCCCGCAAGCGGTAGGGCCGACGATCAATATTGCCGGGGAAACAGGAGGCGCAACGTTGGGGGAGGTCATGTAGTTAATAGTCTCTTATCAAGTTAAATCTTCGCAATTTGTGAGAAAAAAAATTTTCGCGCCAAGACGCAAAGACGCGAAGAAAAAAAACGGGGTTGATTTTCTTGGCATCTTTGCGCCTTTGCGCGAGAATCGTCTTGGGTTCCGGCTAATCCGGCTTATGGAATGAGTTGATAGGGTTGTGATGAATACGCTTGCCTGGAGCGGACTTGTCCGCCGCAACATGCCCGAGCAACGGTGGCCAACGAAATGGTCGCCGAAATGGTCAACGCTTTGGCGGACAAGCCCGCCCTACACCTGCCTTTTGTCAGCGCCCGCGCATAAACATCTTATCCAGTTCAGCCAGCGTAACCTGATACCAAGTCGGTCTGCCGTGGTTGCATTGTCCTGAGCGCTCGGTGTGTTCCATCTCGCGCAGCAGGGCGTTCATTTCGGCGATGCCGAGCATGCGATTGGCGCGCACCGCACCGTGGCACGCCATGGTGCTGAGAATCTCGTTGCGTTGTTCGGTCAAGGCGCGGCTGGCGCCATATTCGCGCACATCGTCGAGCAGTGCTCGCAACATGGCGGGAGCATCGAGATTGGGAAGGGTCGCGGGAACCGCGCGCAAGACCACTTCGCGCGGGCTTAACACCGCGAGCTCGAATCCCAACGCGGCAAAAAAATCGCCGCTGTCTTGCACCAGTTCGGTATCGCCCTCCGATACGGCCAAGGCAAGCGGCACAAGCAGAGGCTGCGAAGGCAGGCGGTTCAAATCGAGGGCGTTTTTGAGTTTTTCGTAAACAATGCGTTCATGCGCGGCGTGCATATCGACCAGCACCAAGCCCTTGTCGTTCTGCGCCAGCACGTAAACGCCGTGCAGTTGCGCCAGTGCAAACCCCAGTGGCGGGATGCCGCTCTCAGCCTGCTGCATGTCGCTCGCATGCGACGGCGCGCCACCCTTGCGCAGATCAGCAGGCGGCAAAGCAGCGCCGCGCCCCGACATCACTTCATAAAACGTGCGCGGCTGTTCAACGCCCAGCGAGGGTTGCCAGGATGGTTGCCGTGAAAAAGCGGGCGGCGGCGGCGCGGAAAACGCCGCAGCGCCGGACTGCGGCGTGGCGACAGGTTTGGCCAGCGTCTTGTTGAGCGTATGAAAAATGAACTGGTGCACGGCGCGCGAATCGCGAAACCGCACCTCGCTCTTGGCCGGATGTACGTTTACATCCACCAAAGCCGCGTCGATGTCGAGAAATAAAACGTAAGCAGGGTGGCGTTGATGATGCAGCACATCCTCATAGGCGCTGCGCACTGCGTGACTCACCAGCTTGTCGCGCACAAAGCGGCCATTGACGAAAAAATATTGCGCGTCGCGCCCCGCGCGCGAATAGCTCGGCGCGGCGATAAAACCGCGCAGGCTGAATGCCGCTCCCGCCTCCTGTAAAGCAATGGAGGCGGCGGCAAAATCGTCGCCCAGCAATTGGCGTACGCGCACTTCGAGCGAGCCTGCCGCGAGGCTGCTCACACGCCGCCCATTATGGCTCAAGGTGAACGCCACGCCGGGCGCACCGAGGGCGAGGCGCAAATAAGCGTCTTCACAATGCCCAAACTCGGTGGCTTCAGTTTTAAGAAACTTGCGCCGTGCAGGGGTGTTGAAGTACAGATCCTCGGCGCTGATTACCGTGCCTGCATCGAGCGCCGCCGGTTCAAGCGGGCCGAGCGTGCCGGCCAGCGCCTCGATACGCCAGGCATGACGCGCATCGCTTCTGCGGCTGACGATTGCAAGGCGCGCGACTGCGGCAATGCTCGCCAAAGCCTCGCCACGAAAACCCAGGCTGACGACACCTTCCAGATCTTCCAGACTGCGAATCTTGCTGGTGGCGTGGCGCGCCAGCGCCAACGCGAGCTGATCCCCGGCGATGCCTGCGCCATCGTCGCTGACGCGCATCAGTTGCATTCCGCCTTGCGCCAATTCGACATCAATGCGCTGCGCACCGGCATCGAGACTGTTTTCGAGCAGCTCTTTGAGTGCTGCGGCGGGACGCTCGATGACCTCCCCGGCCGCAATCTGGTTGATGAGGAGTTCAGGCAGAACCTCGATGGCGCGCTGTGTGCTGCGGGTGTCGGGGAGAGTAGATGGAAAATTCACGCAGAAATTATACTTTGCCGCAGCCGCAGGGTGGTGATAGTATGAGATTGAAGCATTACAAGCACCACAAGCGTCAGAAAAAACAAGCGCCTATAGCCTTAATACAGCCATAACCACAACCATCAAATACATTGGAACGCAGATGACGCTGATGAATATGATGAACGCAGATAGCTATAAATTTTCAAATCTCACATGAACAATCTTCTTTAATCATAGCTCTCAGCGTAATCAGCGTTCTATTTTCGACCGCTGGTAGCTACAAGCAGCTTTTTTTGGCACAACACATCATGGCGGCAAATGAAATAGTGCTGAATCACTTTTCCCCAGAGCCTGGCGGCGCTCAGCATGCCGCAATCACACCGCAAGATCGCGCGCTGGTCTCGCAGCATATTTTTGCCGAGCAGACACGCCTGCTTTATCGCTTTTCTCTGGTCGGCTATCTGGCCGAATTCATGGTGACATTCATTCTCGGGGCCATCCTTTGGGAAGAGATGTCACGCCCCCTGTTGTTCGCCTGGTTTGTATTCGCCTTTCTTGTCATGCTTGCGCGCTATGGACTGTATAAGCTTTTCATCGGTGTTGATCCGTCAATTGAAAAACTCAAAGCGTGGGAAAAGCGTTTCGCCGTCGGCAGCATTGTCATGGCGCTAACCTGGGCGGCGATGGGCACCGTGCTTTTGCCCCAGGCGCAGGTCACGCAACTTTCCGTGATTATGCTCATAGCGCTGCTCACCACCGGCTCGGTGGCCTACTACGCGCCGCATCGCACCCTGTTCGGTTTTTCTGCGGTCATCTCACTGGCGCCGATGAGCATACTGCTCGCGCTGTCGGGTGTAAAAACCACCGCTGTCATTGGGGCGTCATTGTTAATGCTGACGCTGTTGCTGGTGATGGTGCACACCAAGGTGCATCGCGCGTTGCTCGATTCGCTGTCGGCGCGTTTCGACAATTTACTCATGGGCTTGAAGCTGAAGGAGGAAAAATTACGCGTCGAAGAAGCCAACACCGCCCTGGCGCAGGAGGCCCATGACAGACGCAAGGCGGAGCGCGCCGAGCTGCACGCATTGCAGCGCCTGCGCCTACATCTGGAGCGTACGCCGCTAGGCCTCATCGAATGGGACATGGAGTTTCGCATCACCGCGTGGAACCCCGCCGCAGAAGGCATTTTCGGCTATGCCGGTGCGGAAATGATAGGCGAGAGCGCCTACAAACTGGTATCGGGCCAGCAGGACAGCGAGCGCCTCGCCACCATGTGGGCGGAATTGATGCAAACCAGGGAAGGCACGCGCGCAAATCTTGCCAATATTACCAAGCGCGGCGCCAACATCCATACCGAGTGGTATAACACCCCGCTGGTCGATAGCGATGAGCGATTCATCGGCGTCGCGTCCCTGGTGCAGGACGTGACGGAGCGCTTCAACACCGAGCGCACCATTCATTTCATGGCGCACCACGACGCGCTTACCGGCCTGCCCAACCGCCGCTTGATGCAAGACCGCCTCAATCAGGCAATCCTCGCGGCGCGCCGCCAGCAGCGCCATGTGGCGCTGCTATTCATAGACATCGACCGCTTCAAGAAAGTTAACGATACACTCGGCCATGATGCCGGCGACGTGGTGTTGTGCGATATCGCCAAGCGTCTCACGACGGCGGTGCGCGAAGGCGATACCGTGTCGCGCGAAGGCGGCGATGAATTTGTCGTCGTGCTGCCCGACCTTGAAAAGCCCGAATCAGCGCAGTTAGTATCCAATAAAATATTGAACGAGCTCTCCAAGCCGATCAACGCCGACGGCCAGGAGATTGTGATCACCGCATCCATTGGCATCAGTCATTACCCCAACGACGCTGCCGACGTAAAGCAAATGCTCAAGAATGCCGATTCGGCGATGTATCAGGCAAAAGATGCAGGGCGCAACACCATGCGTTTTTTCACCAGCGACCTGAACTTTCTGCTTTCCAAACGGCTTGAAGTCGAATCGCGCCTGCGCCGCGGCATAGAGAGAAACGAATTCTTCCTGCGCTATCAACCTCAGGTGAATATCTCCAGTGGGAAAATCATCGGCGTGGAAGCGCTGCTGCGCTGGAACGATCCCAATGTGGGGGAGATTTTCCCCAAGGATTTCATCTCGGTGGCCGAAGAGCTGGGCCTTATCGTACAGTTAGGTGAATGGGTTTTTCTCACCATTTGCAAGCAGATCAAGACGTGGAACGAGGACGGCTTCCATGATCTTTCGGTGTCGGTAAACCTCAGTCCGCGGCAATACATATCGCGCAAACTGCTGCCATCCATCAAGACCGCCCTGGTGGAAACTGGCGTTGACGCAAGCCGCATCGACCTCGAAATTACCGAGAGCATGGCGATGCGCAACCTCGATCAGTCGATTGAAATCCTCACCGCACTGCGCCAGCTTGGCGTAACGGTATCGATAGACGATTTTGGCGTCGGTTACTCTTCGCTCGGACAGTTGAAGCGCTTGCCCGCGCAGACGCTCAAGATAGACCGCAGCTTTATCGGCCAGATCCCCGGCGACGCCAATAGCTGCTCGATCACCGAGGCCATCATCGCCATTGGCAAGCGTCTGCATCTGCGCATCGTCGCCGAGGGCGTCGAACAATTGCCGCAACTGGAGTTCCTGCGCGCCAATGGCTGCGATGCGTTCCAGGGCTACCTGTTCAGCAAGCCGCTGAGCGGATTGGAAACCACCGCCCTGCTCAAGTCACAGCGCACGGCGGCGTGACGCTGCTGTATCACAATTTCGCCACAATTCACCATCGCTCTGGCAGCACTCCCTCACCATTCGGGTACGAATAGCGCGTAATTTGACGCCTGAGAGCGTTCTTGTCGAGCGCGGCTGCAAATCAGATGGTCAAAATAATCGAGAACATAAAATCATGAAAATATACGCGACTCCCCTCCTCCCTCTCCTCACCCAATTCGCTGCGTTTTGCTTTGCCTCTCTAGCCTATGCCCAGTCCGGCGCCTTGCCGCCGCTAAGTCCTACAGAATTTGCAGCGGTGATCCAAGAGATCAAGGCTATGGTAAAAACGGACGAGAGCCAGGTGAGTAATTTTCCCGTGCGCGAGGCGACCCCAGCGCGCATCGAGCGGCTGTACCAGATGCCGGAACTCATCCAGCAGCCCGAGAATATCCGCGAGAACGGGCTGATATTCGCAGGACAGGGATCGCTTCTTAAGTTCGAGAAACCGTCCGACATCATAACCAGGATTTCTTCCTGGTTTCCGAAAGAAATCTCGGCTGCACAGTCAAAAAGCGATGGTTTAAACCGTTTGTGGGGCCCATTCCCAAACTGGCAAGACGAACCGGCCGCTTTCCTTACACTGTGGAAATGTATGCCGCGGATAGCCTGGTTGAAACCCAGCCAAAACCCCTTTGCGCGGCGACTCAATGACGGTGGCAATAACTTCATGGCGATTGCGAGTCAAAGTTCGGGTGAGATCGATTTTGGTGTATGTATTCACGAAGGAACCCGCCGCAGACACGTATGGACAGAAGAAGAACTTTCCATCAGCAAAAAAGAAGCGCGCGAAATTGGAAATAGGGTGGCGCCCATGTTGCGGAAAAAGTTCGCCAGCTTTCTGGCAAGCAACCGTTGTCAAGGCACGGGGCCGGACGACTGCGTGCTAATACTTTTGTTATGGAGCAGTCTGTCTCCTGAAGATGTAAATCTGGCCCAGGCTATCCAGGCGCTGGAGTCCGAGGTCGCGCCTGATGGCCCGTTGCCCGCGCTGCAAAAAGCGGCCGATCAATACCAACCCGGCGCCAAAGAAGGCGAAGCGCGTTTTGATGCAGCCTTGCGCAAGGCGGCGTTCCTGCGCGCGAAATTGACCTCGATTGCCAGCAATCCGTCAGCGTGGCCACCACAAGCGCTAGCAACGATGCTGGATCAGATGTCGCGTTTTCGCTTGATGTTCGACGCTGCGCTCAAGCAGGGATGGAACTATTACGCGCTTGATTATTACAACGAGCCCGTCAATCCCTGGTATGCCCTCTCCCTTAATGTGGGTAAGACGCCGCGCGTGCGAGCTGCGGTGCTGGCGCACCTGGACAGCCTTGCCAACCAGGCGTCGTGTGACGCAATCGCCGCGTGGACAAAGGATCAAGCATTGCGCGCGACTTTCGCGTTACAGCGTCTGACCGATCAGCCGCGCTTATGGTGCATAGGCCCAGACTGGAATTGGCTCAAGCAGGGGGAAACACAGGAAGCGCGCGAACTGCGTCAGCGTTATCTCGGTTTGCTAGGCCAGATTGAATCGGGAGCGGTGCACGAGACGCTACTGAGCGAGTTTACTGATTACGGCAAAAACTGCTTCGAGCAGGAGGGCGCGCCTTCCCCGGACTGGCAGCGCGAAGTTTGCAAAAAGTGGATTACCGAGCCACAGACGGCGCAGTTCACGCTCAAGCACAGCCGTTTAACCTTGAACGACGCAACACAATTTCATGCGACGCCATTGCAACTGCCGCCCGCATCGGACACCGCGCCGCCGGATATTGCCGCATGGCTGACTAAACTGGTGCAGGGCATGAATGACGCGGCGCAGAAAAAAATGCAGGCTTTCATCGACGATTTGAAGCGCCGCAAAGGCTCGGTACACACCGCAACCTGGTGGAATCATCCACGTCATAGCAAGTCACTGGTCGAGTTGCAGCTCTACATAAACAATGAACCTTCGCACCCGGTATGGCCTTACACCGGTTCGCGCATGCTTTTAGTGTTCGAGGCGCAAACTCTCACCCTTGTTGGCGTGCCGCAGCGCTTCAGCGGTCAACATGATTACGGGAAAATTGTGCACGTCTCCGACCTGGATGAAGATGGCAATCTCGAAGTGTGGTGGGCGGAAGCGTTCCGTCAGTGTCAGGGCGATGATAGCGACCTGGAACGCGAAATGGACTGCTCGGCGAAGATGGCGGACATGGGCGAAATCAAGGGCGATTCCCTGACCTATTTTTCCAATACACTCAGGACGAAGCATCAGCCCGATATACACAAAACCCTGCCTGCCAACGCAGCACTGATGGCGACCGCGATACCGGAGAACAGCCTGGACGTACAGCGCCCCTGCAATGCCATGCTGATCGGCTCTATTTTGGGAGACAGTTTAGGCATCAGCTTTCGCGAGCGCGCTCACGACGGCGAAGTAATTGACCTGGTATGCAAACCCCACCCGCTGCATTCCGAGCGAACTATCGTGGCGCTGTTCCACGATCTGAAAGACAAGCCGGATACGGCTGTCGCAGAAGATAAAAAAGAGTTCGTGCTTGCCGTAATAGATGCCAAGCAG
Organism: Betaproteobacteria bacterium; assembly: GCA_043782425.1. Lineage (GTDB taxonomy): Bacteria > Pseudomonadota > Gammaproteobacteria > Burkholderiales > Usitatibacteraceae > JAYWAM01. The sequence continues at coordinate 1,064 of JAYWAM010000105.1, read as the reverse complement.
CGCAAGCTGTACAGCCTTTACCGCGACGCTATCGGGGAAGACGCCACCACGCGCATTAGTCAGTTCAGCCTGCAACTCGACACGGCGCGCTACAACCTCGCGCCCGGCGTGCGCGCATTGGGCGTACGTATGAACATAGGCTATGGCCCGAGGTGCGCAGAGGGCGGGGAGAACAACTATCTCTCGCTTTTTATTGAGGAGGGCGCGCAACTCAAGCCGGTGCTGAAAGACCTGCCCATGAGTATGTGGACCATCACCCAGGGTAGTAATGGATGCGGCTCCAGCGATGCTGCTTATACGATGGACAGCGTAGCGCTGACGCTCACGGTATCCTCTAGCGTAACGAATGGCTGGCGCGACCTGGAGGTGACGGCGCAGCATCAGATCGAGGCCGGAGAAGGCACCGACATGGTTAAGCAGCAGCCAAAGGCGCAAGTATTGGGTAAACTGCGCGCCAACGGGAAAATGTATTCCGCCGACTATGGCTGGGTGCGAAGCCGCCTCTGGCCGGAGAGGTAAATCCAAGGTTCAGCGCGAAACCGCTGATGTGCCACAATGGAATAATTTCCTGGGCACGCCAAGTCCACGAAAAGGGGTGGCGTGCTGGAATCCGCGAGTTGGCGTAAGCTACCTGTCTTTCAGGCGGGCGGCTGGTGAATTTTCCAGCCTGATTGATAGTTTCTGGGCTGGTTTTCGACCTACTGGCCGTTACTGGTTCAGTGCTGCGCTCAGCAGGAAACCGAGCGGGGAAAAATTTCTGGAGGGAAAGAGTGGATTTCGCACAACAGCAGAGAAACCCGGCAAAACATTTAGCCGGCCTTACCTTTGTCATCATCTTGCACCTGGCAGTCGGTTACGCCCTGGTGACCGGGCTGGCGCGCAAAGTGGTTGAGATCATCAAGCAACCGATCGAAACCAAGATAATCGAGGAAATCAAAAAGCCGCCACAGGACACGCCCCCGCCCCCGCCGCCCAAGCTGGACGCGAAGGCACTCGCCAAGCTGCATGACGAGAACCTGAAGCGGATGATGGGCCAGATGGACGCGCCGCCCGATGCGCTGGGC
>JAYWAM010000104.1:0-2443 GCA_043782425.1 Betaproteobacteria bacterium | reverse complement strand
ATCTGAGTGACGCCATATCAGCTTTACCCGCACCCAAAGCGGATTTTGCTGTCGCCATACTGCAAGCGTTCGGCTATCATGACTTCGGATTACATTATGGACACTTGTCATAAAACCCTCTGTTGCTCTTGACCAGAAGCGCGGTGCTGTACGCAATGCGGCAAGCCGCTTTCGCACGGCCAACCCTCGGGTGTTCGGTTCTGTCCTGCGTGGGGAAGACCGGGATGGCAGCGATCTGGATTTGTTGGTCGATGCCTTGCCGGGCGCGACCTTGTTCGATCTTGGCGGCCTGCAAATCGAGCTGGAAGAATTGTTGGGCGTGCCAGTTGATCTGCTCACCCCCGGCGATCTGCCGCCGAAGTTCCGCGATCAGGTGCTCGCGGAGGCCCGCCCGGTATGAACGAAAACCGGCTCCCCGATTATCTCGACCACATGCTGGAAGCCGCCAGGCAGGCATGTAGTTAAGTTGAAGGCTTGAGCAAGCAAGACTTCCTCGCCGACAGGCGCAAGCAGCAGGCAGTGATCCTGAATATCATCATCATTGGCGAGGCGGCGACCAGGCTGCTACAAGACCACAGCGATTTCCTCGATCAGCATTCTGGCGTGCCGTGGCGGAATATGAAGGGCATGCGCAACCGCATCGCGCATGGTTACTTCGACATCAACCTTGATGTGGTGTGGGAGACGGTGCAGACGGCCTTGCCGCAGTTGCTTGAGCGCCTGCCCGCCATTCGTGAAAGCGCGGATCAATAACGCAGGCAGCGGCAAATGAAGTAGGATGGGTTGAGCGCAGCGATACCCATCAACGTCATCACCACCACCACGCACACCATGACAAATTACCGCCGCAGCCGCGTCGCCGGGGCCAGTTATTTCTTTACCCTCAATCTTGCCGACCGCTCTCAAGCCCTGCTGACCGAGCACATCGGGTTGTTGCGCAGCGCTTTTAAATATACCCGCGAGCGGCATGCCTTTATCGTGGATGCCATCGTGGTGTTGCCGGAACACCTGCACGCCATCTGGACGCTGCCTGACGGAGACAGCGATTTCGCTCTACGCTGGAGGCTCATCAAAACGTTCTTCTCACGTGGATTGCCGCATGGCGAGCAGCGCTCCAAGAGCCGGCAAAGCAAGGCTGAACGTGGAATATGGCAGCGACGCTATTGGGAGCACCTCATCCGCGACGAGACGGATTACTCGCGGCATGTCGATTACATCCATATCAACCCGGTCAAGCACGGCTTGGCGTCGCGCGTGGCGGATTGGCCGCATTCATCATTTCAGCGCTACGTGCGCGCTGGTATTTTGCCTAAAGATTGGGCGGGAGATGCGGGTGGGGAAATGGATTGCGGGGAGCGGGAGGTTTGATTGATGGATCGTTTGGTTGTTGGATTGATGGGTATCGCTGCGCTCAACCCATCCTACGCTCGCTAAACAAAGTGGGTTCATCGTCAAATTCACTGTGATTTTTCATTAGCCCAAGCTCATATCCAACTTACCACAATGAAACAGAATTCTTGCTCGATAGTTGGAAAAGTTGCGAAATCCTCTGGCGTTGGCTTTGATGAGTTGGATAGCGCTATTGAATCCTTCGGCGCAGGCGTTGCTAATTCTGTGCCGACTGTAGTTGAGCAATCCTATCTCATGACGCCTGAGCATCTTGACGACCTTTTTGACCGGTTCCAGACGACTGCGCATCGCGTTGCTGGACCAGGCGTCAAAGAAACGTTTGGCCGCTCCCGAGTAGTGGTAGCTCCAGAACTGGGTGAACGTTTCCTTGATACGCCAGGCTCGGCTGGTCTTGAGGTTGAGCTGATTCAACGCTCGAAACGAAACCGCCTCGGTCGAACGCCCATCTGCATAGGTCTTGAGCCACGCCCATTTACTGCCCGTCAGCGGCGAGGCGCCCGCCCCTGCCAGGCTACGGTGTTCTTGTTTACGCACCGCATCGACCGCCTCGCCGAGGTACTTGGAGATGTGGAACCGGTCATGGACGATGTCGGCTTGGGGAATGCACGCTTGCGCCGCACTCATATAGGCAGGCCACATATCCATGGCGACCGCCTTGACCGAGGCACGTTGCGTCGGGCTGAGTGTTTGCAGCAACTCTTTAGCCGCTTCCAGCTTGCGCTCAGGCGCCACATCAAGCACGCGCGAGCGGTCGATGTCGGTCAGTATGCTCGCGTAACTGTGACCTCGTTCCGAGCTTTTCTCATCTATCCCCAGATGCGGCACATCGTCCTCGCCACGACGCAGCATGCTGCGTTCCACAGCGCTGACCATGATGTCGTTGACGGTGCTCCAGGCAAGGCGCGTGAGATCGCAAACCCCCTTGGTGGTGGGACAAACTTGCAGCAGCTTGACTACAAAAGCTTCCATCAGCAGGGTGACCCGGCTGTAGCGTTCCGCCCAGGGCACAGCCAACTCTTCGACTGTGCCGTCG
>JAYWAM010000103.1:0-2446 GCA_043782425.1 Betaproteobacteria bacterium | reverse complement strand
TCCCGCCCAAGCGGGAGAGGGGGTTTTCTCCCTCTCCACCGGAACGGGGGAGAGGGTTGGGGTGAGGGGGTGGTGGAGTCAAGAAACTGTCGTGAATTAGGAAACGCTCAATAATCATAATTATCAGCGTCATCAGCGTTCTATTTTTGACCGCTGGTTGGGTTAGCGACCTTATCGCGTAACCCAACAAACTCGAACTTATGGCCACATGACTTCAACCTGGATTTCTCTGTTGTTCAAACTGTTGTTGCTGATTGGCGCCGCGATCACTGCCGGCGCGCTATTCGGTGCGACAACGGGCTGGCTCACGCTCAGCGCCGCGCTGCTGGCGCAGCTCGCGGTGCATATTATTTACCTCGAGCGGCTACAGCGCTGGTTAAAGTCTCCTATCGAACGCGACATTCCCGATGCCTGGGGGGTATGGGGGAATGTATTCGTTGAGTTGTATCGCCTGCTGCGACGCGAGTCCAAGGAGCGTGCGCAGATCGCTACCGAACTCGATTTATTCATGCAAGCCGCCGAGGCGATACCCAATGGCGTCGCCATTCTCGACCATGATTTTCATTTGCTGTGGTGCAACCATACGGCGAAAAGCCATTTGGGATTGCGCGGCGCGGCTGACTATGGGCTGTTAATCGCCAACCTGGTTCGGCCCTTGCAATTTGCTGAGTTTGTAGCGCGCGCCAAGCAACAGGAGAAATTCATCTACCGCCCGCCGCATAATCCCGGCCAAGTTCTGTCGCTGGAAACCATACCCTTTGGAGAGAAACGCAAACTGCTGGTGAGTTTTGACATCACACAGATCGAGCGCGCCGACACCACACGGCGCGACTTCATCGCCAACGTATCGCATGAGTTACGCACCCCCTTGACGGTGATACACGGCTTTCTTGAACACATGAATGCGAGTACGGACGCCGCTTCCCAACTTGCGCCGCGCCATGTGCTGCTGATGGCGCAGCAGTCGGACCGCATGTTGAGGCTGGTTGATGACCTGCTGACGTTGTCGCAATTGGAGGGCGGCGACAATCCGCCGCGTGAAGAGGAGATAGACATGACAGTGCTGCTGGCAACGCTCGCCGAAGATGGCCGCAGCCTGAGCGGCGGCAAACACCAAATCGAATATCGCGCTGATGCTACCCGCATCAGGGGCGGGCGCGACGAGTTACGCAGCGCATTTGGCAATCTCGTCAGCAACGCGATTCGCTACACGCCAGAAGGCGGGCGCATCAAGTTGTGCTGGGAAATGGATGCTGAGGGGCGCGGCGCCTTCAGCGTGACCGACAGCGGCATCGGTATCGCCGCAGAACACATACCACGCCTCACCGAGCGCTTTTATCGCGTGGACCGCGGGCGTTCGCGCGAAACCGGCGGCACTGGGCTGGGGCTGGCAATAGTCAAGCATGTGTTGCTACGCCATCAGGCGACGCTCGACATCCAGTCAGTGCCGGGCCAGGGCAGCACCTTCAAGGCGAGCTTTCCGGCGTGGCGCTGTGGCGCTGTGCTGCGCGCGCCGCCGAGCGGCGCCTGAAAGCTCGCGCGTCAGAGCGGTGGTCAAAGTATCTCTTGTCACGTATTTGAAATATAAAGCTGCGATTGTAGCGGCTGGAATATCTCAAACTTGATGAGGTTGATAGTGAAAAAACTGCTTTGTGCAACTTTGGTGGCCTCTCTCGCAATTCTTGCCGGCTGTCTTGGCGACGGCGGCAGCAACCCGGGTAGCGTGTCTACCCCGACCGCAAAAAACGTTATTTTTTTTCTTGGCGACGGCATGGGCATCACCACGATGACTGCTGCACGCATCTATAAGGTCGGCGAGGATGGCGATCTGACAATGGATACCCTGCCGGAAACTGCGTTCGTCAAGACGTATTCGAATAACGCGCAGGTCACCGATAGCGCGCCTTCGATGTCGGCTTATATGACCGGCGTGAAGATGAACAATGAAGTTATTTCCATGACAGCCGCGACGAATGCGTTCGACGCACAGGGGAAAGATTACTTCAATGGCTTTGAGACCACCTGTCCCTCCGGTAATGGGCAGGCAGTGACCACACTTCTCGAGCTTGCCAAGATACGAGGACGCAGCGTTGGCGCCGTCACCACGACGCGGATCACGCACGCGACTCCAGCCGCCACCTACTCGCACATCTGCCATCGCGATGCCGAAAATACCATAGCCGCACAGCTTGTTCCTGGTGGTACCAGCTTCAACGGCGCGCTGCTGGATGGTGTTGATGTGGTAATGGGCGGCGGTCGGAAGCATTTTCTGCCTACATCGGTCTCCGGTGGCGCGCGTATCGACAACCGCAACCTGGTTGATGAAATGAAATCCAGGGGCTACGCGTATGCTTCGAACAAGTCGGAATTCGACAGCATCCAGGCGGGCAACTCTACAAAGCTGCTGGGCTTGTTCTCCGCCAGCCACATGTCGTATGACCTGGAT
>JAYWAM010000102.1:0-17198 GCA_043782425.1 Betaproteobacteria bacterium | reverse complement strand
GGGTGGTGACCTTGGCGGCGGCGCTGTGACCGCGCTGTTGCGCAGCAACGCTGGTGTCGTGACCCTGACGGCTAATACCACGGGCGCCTTGACCAACGCCACAGCTGACACCATTCCCTGGTCGCAAATCGCCATCGCCAACTCGGCTCTGGTGACCCCCGCGTTTGCCAACACCTTTCCGCATCTTGCTGCCTTGCCCCTTACCGGCGCCAGCGCGAACTTTGCCCCTGCCCCGATTTCTAAGGTTACCAACGTCGGATCGACATGGACCTTTAGTTTCTTGAATGCCAGTACCTACCCGGCCGGCACTTACGGCCCGACGGCCAATGGTCGTGTCACTTATACGGCTACTGTCTTGTAGGGTCAAGGTCAGGGCTTTAAACACACAAATGCCAGCCCCAAGCTGGCATTTGTCTTAGGAGCAGGCATGATTCATCACAGGCGCAAAACCGGCAAAAATTTGAATTGTACAAATGGCGCGCGTCGCACGCTGTGGATAACGGGTTTGCTGTGTTGCGCAACCTTCAACGCCGCTGCTTGGGTGCTGACCATTACGCCGGGCGCGCGCACCGTCTATCTCGGCGTCGGCAACTCCACAACCAATGCCGCCAATGCCACGATCAATCTGGTCAGTGTCACGGTTGCGGCGAGCGCCGTCGGCACGGGCGCGGCACAAGCCATGAGCAGCGACAGCACGCAGGCCAACAGCCCGTATGATGGATTCACGGTGTGCGTGCCGCCGAATCAGGTCTATATTGGCGGCTATTTCCGGGAACCCAGCACCACTGCTAACGTGGCTGCATTGCAAGTTACTACGCCGGCGACACTGACCAGCGGGGCCGACACTTTACCCTTCACACAGATCAGTTGGAGCAGCACAGCGCTTGGCAATGCGACCGCTGATATTCCTGCCGGAACCTTCAATGGCGCAACGCTTTTCTTAAGAAACATATCCTCAAACACGTACGTTGAGAATTGTCACACTTTCAGTTATGCCAATACCAACGTGGTTGCGGCGGGTGTCTACAACGGCCGCGCGACATACACATTGACCGCGCCGTGAATTTCAAGCCGCAGGCCGCTTTGCTCGATAGCGCGCAATACCTGCTTATCGCAGCGCTTGCGATTGTGACGACAATCATGGCGCTTCCAGCTTATGCGGCGAATGCCTCTGCACGTGCAACAACCCTGAGGCTGGCGTCAGCCGTGATAGACGATTCGGCCACAGTGGTGCTGGATGGCACGCCTGCCATGAATTGGCGCTCTATCGCGCCGAAGAATCGCGATAACGCAATTGTCGGACGCACCAGGGTAAATGTGCGCTTGGCGACGGCTCCTTGGCTGGGAAAATCCGGCAAGATTTACATGGTACTGCCGATGGAATCAAGCGGCTCTATGAAGATCGCCTGGCGCAGTCACGGTGTGTTGCTTGATGGTCAACTCACGCCGGGTGGGCGAACACTGGTTTACACTGGCGTCATTCGCGCGCCGCGCATGGAAGATGTGCTGGAAGTGCAAATTGAGGCGGATGGCACGCGCTTAAGCCACCCTCAGCAGCTCAGGTTTCATTTCGAAATTGATGTGGAGTAACGAGCGTATGTCGATACCGGTGAAAAAAATATTATTTCGTGCAATGGGTATGCATGCAACTCTCGTGGGAGCGCTTGTTTGTATTATCACGGCGACGCCCGCAACATTGCACGCCCAGGGCTTCTCCGCCGTCATTTCTCCGCCACGCTTTGAGCTTGCCGTGCAGCCTGGCAAAACGACGCGCCAAGTGATCGAGATTACCCATGTCGCCAGTCAGCCCGGCAAATACCGCGTCTATACCAACGACTGGTCGCTCGCAGCCGATGGCAACGCGGTGTTTTCCGACGAACTTGCGCCACAAAGTTGCCGCCCGTGGGTGGCGCTGGAGCGGCGCGATCTGACGCTGGCGGCAAACGGTAAAATTCGTTTTCGTTTTGAGGTTTCGCCGCCTGCCGATGCCGTCTCGGCAGAATGCCGCTTTGCAGTCATGATCGAGGGCTTGGAGCAAGTCATCAAGACGGAAGGAGCGGTGAGCTTCCCCGTCAGCGGCCGGGTTGGGGTGATTGTGTATGCAATCGTCGGCAGCGCCCGCCCGAAACTCGAAATCGCTCATGGCGGCACAGGGTTAAGTGACGGCGTCGTGGTCCCGCAGTTGCAGGTAAGTAACAGCGGTAATGCGCATGCTCGTCTTGGTGGTTTCCTCAGTGGTGTGGATGCGCAGGGCAAACAAATCGATTTCGCCCCGGAAGCCTTGCCTATTTTGCCCGCGCAATCGCGCGTCATCCCGCTCATTCCCAACGTACCGGGAAATGATACGGTCACGCTGACTTATCCCTTGACTGTCAAAGGCAATCTCGAATGGGGCGATGAAAAAACCGCTATCGACTTGCGTTTTGAGGCGCCCGCCGCCAATCCAACGCCGCCCCCTACTGCAAAGGCCTCGCCTCTTGTCCCAGGCTCCGCCGCGAAGTAGCCCGCGGCAGGCTTGGTGCAGGCACGCTTGGCTGCATCTGGCGATACCTCTTGCCACGACGGCATGGGCAGCTATTTCCCCCGTTCAAGCACAGCCAAGCGCGCCATCCGGGGCAGCCTTGCCCGACTCAGACAAAGCGGTCGCCGAACGCCGACCCTATGTGGACCGGGTCATGGAAGGAGCGCCAGCGCAAGACGAGGCCGATGTTGCGCTCGCGGAATATAACGCTCAGGGTTGGCAGCGCGGCATTTCCCTGCAACTCACGCGCAACTTGCAAACGTACCAGAATGATTCCGCAGTGTCAGGCAACCGGCGCACGGACACACAAGGCGTACAGATTGACGCCTACGTGGAAACGCCGAATTTTGGCGCCTTATCCATTTACGCTCTCGCATTGGGCGGTCGTAACACTAGTGGATTGACGAGCTGGAGCCTGAGGCAAAGCGCTTTGCCGTTCGACAGCGGTTGGCGTGCCGATAATGCGCTAGGCGCCACCAACCTTTTTGTACCGGAGCTGGCGCGCAGAAACAGCCGCCTGGCACTACCCAGCCCGCAAGTTTTGGGCGGCTCGACTATCTGGCGCAACGAAGGCAGTAGTAGCGCTCTGGTGTTGGGCGCCAGTGTTGGCGAGCCGGGTCGCTTCGAAGGCTTCCCGCAATCGCGTTTTGTCGGTTTAGGCGGGCAGGTAAACAGCTTTTTTGCGCAGACGACGCAAGGCGAGTGGACTGCGGCAGCCGCGCTGGCTCAGGGTAACAATATTCTTCCTGATGCCGCACCGGTAACGGGCGATGAATTAAACAACCGGGCGGCGCGTATCAGTCCGCGAGGGTTTTATGTCAGCGCCGCGCGCACCGACCTGACGGCAGGGGCAAGCTGGCAGGCAAGCGCTGTCGGATCCAGCATATCCGGCGTGGATGCGAGCGGGGTCTGGGCCGATGCAATCTGGCGTGATGGTGGGCATCAACATCAAGCATCGATTTTCCGTTTTACCCAAGGATTAACCTGGATAGACCGGCCCCTGGCGGCCGATTTGCAAGGCGGCAGCTATCGCTATAACTACCTTTCCTTGCGGTGGGACCTTGCGGCAAACATTGAATCTTTCGCTAGCGTGTCCGGGCAAAGTCCGAACGGCTGGTATGCAAGCGCGAGCGGGCGGCGCTTGTTGAGCGCCACACTATCAAGCGGCGGCGGTTTTGCCCTCAGAAACTTTGGCGTCAACAGCGCTTCGGGGTTTGGCTACCTGCAATGGCAAAATCCGCTGGGTATTTCACGCTTGCAACTCGACGCGGCTTCTACGCAGGGTGGTCAAAGCAGCCAAGCGGCGACACTCGACCATTCGGTCTATTCCGAGAACGGGCTTTCCCTGTCAACTTCACTCAGCGTGGAACGGCTGCGGCCAGCCCCAACTTCGAATGAAACGCAAGCAGCGCGCGAAAATGCCGTTGCGTTAGGGCTGAGCGGGCGCGCAGTACTGAGCAACAGCCTATCCATGCAAGGCAGCTTGCGCGCGCGCAATGTCAGGGGCGGCGATGCCGGTAGCGGCACGACCTTGGCCATGAATCTCGGGCTGGATTGGCAAATCAGCCGCGACTGGGTGTTGGGCGCAGCGTTTTATGCTAACCGCGGGGTTCTCATCGACACCGTTGCCGTGCAGAGCCCGCTGATAGTTCCAGAGACTGTCAGGACGCGACCCAGTGACCGCGGATTTTTCCTGGCATTGCGCTATACCGCGCGCGCGGGCACAGCGTCGGCCCCTCTCGGCGGCGCGCCAGGCAGCGGCTCGGGCCGCATTGAAGGCAGCGTCTTTCTGGACAGTAACGGTAATGGTCAACGCGACGGCAACGAGAGCGGCGCGGCTAATGTCCTGGTGGTGCTGGACGGCAAATTTGGCGTGAGAACCAATGCCTTTGGCGACTTCGAATTTCCCAGCGTTGTTTCCGGTCAACATACGCTCAGCGTTCTACAGGACGATCTACCCTTGCCGTGGACGGTGGATATGGATCAGAAAAATCAAAAAATCAGCGCGCCTGTTTCAACGCGCGACACAACACGTGTCGATATTGGCGCAAAACGTCCGCGCTGAGGGAACACCCTAACTGGGTGCTCAAACCATAGCCAGCGAAAACGCCAGCGCTACCGGCCAGTGATAGTCGCCTGCCTGTACGCCGGGCGCCAGATGCAGACGGTAGCCGATGGGAACCAATTTATCGGTGATAAGTCCCGAAGCCACACGCATGCTGCCAAAGCCCGAAGAAGCGATCAGGCTTTGATTGGTTACCCTTACCTCGACCCTGGACAACAGTTGCGCATCGTAGCTCGCTGTAAGCAGATAGCCAGCACGACTGTTGGTGGTGAGTTTCACTGAGGTGCCGGCTTCAAGGTCGATGTAACCTTGGGCGATGTGCCGTTCTTCAATCACGATGCGCTCGGGCTGAGTGACGGCCTTTACGCGGATGATAGCCGGGATGACGATGCGAAAATCTAGGCTTGCCCGCGCGCTGCTGGCGCCAGTTCTGCTCTCGGCAAGACTCATCATGGGCATGGCGAGGATTAGCAGGCCAATAACAATAAACGACCACAAGCACGCGGCCCCAACCGGCTTAGCTGCTGCAACGCGCGCGCGGGGTTCTTGGAGGTTTCTGGCGGCTAGTTTCATGGTCGCGTCCTGTTTGTTGTACACAGGAGCTACTTTGCAACTTAGGCCAGTTTTGCGGTATCAGGTACTACCTGAGCAGGCGGGGCGGAATACCCTAGGGCAGTTCTAAAGCGCGCTTTTCTTCCAACGTATTGATATTGCGAAACGCCTCCTGCTCGTCATCAAAGTTCACTTCAATGACTTTGAGCGTTTCATACCAGCGGTCTATCTTGCGACCGCCCGAAGCCAGGAATGCGCGCAATGAAGCCAGCACTTCGCGCTTCATCAGGCAGAACACCGGGTGCGCCTGCGCGCCGGTTTTAGCAACCGACAGGTCGCCTCCACCATTCTCCAATGCCGCTTGCAGGCGCGTCACCAAATCGGCGGGCAAAAAAGGCGAGTCGCAAGGTGCGGTGACCAGCAGATCGCCCGTTGCGTGGGTCAGGCCGCGCTCGAATCCTGCCAGCGGACCGGCAAAGCCGGCGATTTCGTCGGCAATGACGCGCTGGCCGAAGGCTGCGTACTGTTCGAGATTCTGGTTGGCGTTGATGAGCACTTCATCAACTTGCGGCGCGAGCCGCTCCAGCACATGAGCGACCATCGCTTTGCCGTTAAAAGTTTGCAGTCCTTTGTCCACATAGCCCATGCGCGAGCCGCGGCCACCGGCGAGGATGATGCCGGTAATTTTTCGGGGAGTCATTTTACTGTTCCGGCATGGAGGATTTCTTAAAGCGCTGCGCGCCGGTGAACAGCAGATAGTGTCTGTTCACCGCGCGGCCTATCATCGTAATGCCGACCTTCTGCGCGATTTCGTAACCCATCTGTGTAAGCCCTGAGCGCGAGACGAGAAACGGGATGCCCATCTGCGCCGCTTTAATCACCATCTCGGAAGTGAGGCGTCCGGTGGTGTAGAAAATCTTGTCGCCGCCCACAACGCCTTCCAGCCACATCCAGCCGGCGATGGCGTCCACCGCGTTGTGGCGGCCCACGTCTTCGACAAAGGTGAGGATTTCTTCTCCTTTGCACAGGGCGCAGCCATGCACCGCGCCGGCCTGCTTGTAGATGGTGTCATGAACCCGGACATTGTTGAGCAGCGCGTAGAGCGTTTCTTCATACAACACTGCTTCATCAGGCAGCCGGATGTTTTCGATGTCCTCCATCAGCTCACCAAACACCGTACCCTGGCCGCAGCCTGAGGTTTTGGTGCGTTTGCGCATTTTCTCTTCCAGATTGCTCAGGCCGTTTTTGGTTTTGACAGCTACGGCATCGACATCCCAATCGACCTGCACCGAAACGATGTCCTCAATACTATCGAGCAGGCGCTGGTTGCGCAGATAGCCTAGGGCCAGTGCCTCGGGCGCAGCGCCGAGGGTCATGAGCGTGAGGATTTCCTGCTTGTCGACGTAAAGCGTGAGCGGATGTTCGCCGGCAATAGGCGTGGGAACGATGGCGCCGTTTTCGTCGCGCGCATCGACAGTGAAAGTCGAGGGGCGGGCGGCATTTGAGAGCAGCGGACGATAGCGCATCAGGTCACCGCACTGGCAGGGTTGTCACGTAGGGTGCGCTTGCGCACCAGTTCAGAAAAAATTTAGCGCTGCATGGTGCGCAAGCGCACCCTACGGAACCGTGGTGGCTTGGCGGCGCGGAGCAGCAATCGATCATTTCACCGCCTTGCGCAGCCAGGCCACGAGCGGATAAGCGTCCTCGAAAGCGCTGGCGATCTCTCCGGCTAAATCAGTGTGTCTCCCTTTTTTGATGTCAATTTCCTTCCAGCCAAAGAAGTGCTTGTTTTTTATCGCATCAATATGTGGATGATTTGCGTCGTAGCCTTTGGGCGGGCGCTTGAGCCGCTCCTCGTCGATCAGCGTGCCGTAGGTCGCGGCAAAGCGCTTGTTTTTCAGCACTTTTGAGAATCCTGCGGAATCATTGACGATGGCATTGCGGATGTTTTTCAGTGTCGCAGGCTCAGGCATGTAAATGCCGCCACCCAGTCCCAGCTTGCCCTGGCCGTCAATCTGGAAGTAATAACACGGTGCGCCGGTTTTTTTGTCGCCTAGCACCGCGCTGAAATGGGTCTTGTATGGATCCTTGTTCCTGGAGAAGCGCACGTCGCGGTAAATGCGGAACAGCGCTTTCTTCGCATCAACATGAACAATGTTCTTGTCGAATTTCGACACGCGCAGGATAAGCCCGGACACCAGCTCGGTGAACTCCTCGCGCAGGATGTCGTAGGCCGGTTTGTTATGCACGAACCACGGCCGGTTGTTGTTTTCGGCCAGGCCTTGCAGGAATTGGAGTAGAGCGGGAATGTGCATAGTTCGTAGGGTGCGCTTGCGCACCATGTAGTTGTAAATATTTGTTCGGCTGGTGCGCAAGCGCACCCTACGGTCCTGCGCTTTTTAAGCAGTCCTCGCACCTAGCCGCCAATAAAACTCATCTCCACTTTGCGTTGCCGCGCCGTTTCCGCCGTACGGATTTCCGAATAGCGGTCCGCGCGATGCTGCCAGACGGCGGCGATGGCGTCATGAATCTGGGTATCGCTTTTTCCGCCACGTAACAGGGATTTCAGGTCGTAGCCTTTCTGTGCGAACAGGCAGGTGTAAAGCGCGCCATCGGTGGAAAGGCGCGCACGGTTGCAGGTTGCGCAGAAGGCTTCGGTGACACTGGAAATTATGCCGAATTCACCTGAGTTGTCCTTATAGCGCCAGCGCTTGGCGACTTCGCCGCGGTGGTTGGGCTTGACGGGCTCGCAAGGGAATTCCTGGTTGATTCTGCGCACCACTTCCGCGCTGGGTATGACATCGTCCATTTTCCAGCCGTTGGTGGCGCCTACGTCCATGAATTCGATGAAGCGCACGATATTTCCCGTTCCCTTGAAATGGCGCGCCATTTCAACAACGTGCCGGTCATTTACGCCGCGTTTCACCACCATGTTGATCTTCACCGGGGCAAGCCCCTCGGCTGCGGCGATGTCGATGGCTTCAAGCACTTTAGCCACTGGGAAATCCGCATCGTTCATGGCGCGAAAGGTGGTGTCGTCGAGCGAATCGAGGCTCACGGTGATGCGCGTGAGGCCAGCAGCTTTGAGCGCGCGCGCCTTGGCTTTCAGCGCTGTGCCATTGGTGGTGAGGGTGAGATCAACGCCGGGCAACACAGCGGCAAGCATCTCGACGAGTTGCTCTATGCCCTTGCGCAGCAGCGGCTCGCCGCCGGTGAGGCGAATTTTTTCGACTCCGTGGCCGCGAAAGATTTTCGCCAGACGCACGATTTCCTCGAAGCTCAACACCTCATCGTGCGGCAGGAATGGGTAATCGGTGTCGAACACTTCCTTGGGCATGCAGTAAGTGCAGCGGAAATTACAGCGGTCTGTAACCGAGATGCGCAGGTCGCGCAGCCCACGCCTCAGCGTGTCGTGCTGCGCGCCCGCGGCAGCCCGCAGCAGCGGCGGGAGCGGCAAGTTGCGGGACTCTAAAATGGGGATGACGATCTGGTTCATGGAATGGATAGCATACCGGAACTTGCGGCCCGGCAGCGGCATGCATGGGATGTGGCTATGGGTGTATATTCTCACGATGCTAAAAAAGACCTTTCGCGTCGCGGTGGTGATGGAGCGTGTAGCCATCGCTAACCGCTGGCAATCTTACCAATGGCAGGTCGCTGGCGTGATTGCCGATCTTAATAGCGAAGGTGTAGCGGACCAGGCGGCGCGCACCATAGTGCGCCACGATGACAATCTGCAACGCCTCTATCCCGGCTTCGAGATAAGTTTGCATCGCGATGAGGCTGAAGGCTATTACCTCAACTTGATCTCGGGTGAGCCGCGCATCTATGTGATGTGGCGGCTAGATGAGAATCGTAGCAGTGCAGAGGATGAGGCGCAGCCGCAACTTGCCACGCTCAGCTACAACGAAGCGGCACGCCTCATGGATGCGCAGGAAAAAGTGGATAGTGTTGCGCTACTCCCCGAACTGCTGCCGTGGCTGGAAAGCTTTGTGCATGAGCACTATAAGCCCGAGGTCAAGAAGCCGCGCATCCGTCCCCAGTCGTTTGTATCGAAAGAAGGCCGCTACAAAAGCGGCATGTGAATATGTCCGCTGAAGACACGAACAAAGACACGAAGGAAGACACCAAGGCGTCTTTTTTCTCACGCTGGTCGCGCCGCAAGCTGCAAGCGCAAGCAGATGCGCCTGCCGCCGCACCGCAGAAAAGCCCTCTGCTTGAATCAGAACCCGTGATTAGTGATGGCGCGGCGACTGCACCGCCTGCCAGCAGTGTGCCGCAGGAAAAACTCCCGACAATACAAAGCCTGACGCCGCAATCTGACTTCGCACCCTTTTTCAAGCCCGAAGTAGATTCGCACCTCAAAAACCAGGCGCTTAAAGTGCTGTTCAAGGATCCGCACTATAACGTCATGGATGGGCTGGATATTTACATCGGTGATTATTCCCAGCCCGATCCGATTCCAGCAGAAATGCTGCGCCAGCTTAACCAGGCTAAAAGCCTGTTTCTGTGTGACGATGAGGAAGCGCGCAAGGAGCCGACAAGCGAGGATGTGGTAACCATTGCACAAGCACCTGAAATCAAACCCGGCAGCGAACTCCTATTAGAACAAACCGACACAGAGGCGCAAAAAATCAGTTTGAATTGCGCCCCCTGACACAATACTATTCACATAAGAAAAATTAATGGTGTAGTCTATGCAAAATCCTGGCAGGCAGTAATATCCGCAATCAACCATGGGAGCGATGGCTGCGTAAGCGGTTTCGAAAATGCCTCTTGAATGATGAACTAAACTCATCTGCCGCTGTAAAAGAGGGGGAGCGTTTACAGCACTGCGGATGGTCTGTCGATCCTGCCCTTGCTGCCGCCAAGATTGCAGCGCTGGCCGCCCTTTCCTCTCTTGCCGAACCTGAGCCGGTCGCCAGCATCAGTTATGTTTCGCGTGGCAGGTTGCTGATTACCGGACCGGATGCGGCGCGCGAGGCTGCGTTGACTAGCGCCGCAAGACTCAAGGGCGATCTTGATGTACACGTGCTGTGCCCATCCCCCACCGGGATGATCGCTGCGCCGGGCTTTCTAAGCTGGAGTGGCGCGTTACAGTCGCTCAAAGGTTATCTGGGCGCTTTCGAGGCGAGTTGGACGGGGAGCGGCGTTGCATTGTCGGCCACGAAATCCACCGAGCCAGTGGTGCTCGCCAGTAGCGGCGACGCGCCGGTCGTGCAGTTTGATGCCGCACGCAAACTCTATAGCGGGTATTTCGATCTGGTGCTGGATTTTTCCATTCCTGCCGCCTTCAGAATGCACCAGCCGCCGCAAGGTTATTTTGCCGTCGGCCGCGATCTTGCCAAACTTGAGGCGGCGTGCCTGGAACTGGTGCAAATGGTGGGTGAGTTCGAGAAGCCCAAATTTTTTGCGTATAAAGAAAAAATCTGCGCGCACAGCCGTTCGCAGAAACCAGGCTGCAATCTATGCATCGAGGTGTGCTCCACCGCCGCGATTTCTGCCGACCGTGACCATGTCAAAGTCGATGCCCATCTTTGCATGGGTTGCGGCGCCTGCGCCACAGTATGCCCGTCGGGCGCAATGAGTTATCAATACCCGCGCGTTGCCGACCGGGGTGCGCAGATCAAGACACTGCTCAACAGTTATACAGCGGCGGGCGGCAAGAATGCCTGCCTGTTGTTGCACAACGGTACTGACGGGCGCGAGCTGCTCGCCCACTCGGCCAAGCAGTGTGCGGGTCTGCCGGGCCATGTCATCCCCATTGAAACCTGGCATATCGCCTCCAGCGGCATTGATCTGTTGCTGGGGGCGGTGTGTTATGGCGCTTCGCACATCGCTATGCTTTCGACCGGCAGCGAAGCGCCCGAATATTCCCAGGCATTGCAGCGGCAAATGGGCTTTGCGCAGACTATCCTCAACGCACTTGGCTATAAAGGCGCGCATTTTTCATTGCTCGAAGTGCACAGCGCGCCGCAGCTCGAGACAGCGCTGGCAGGCATCGCGCCGGCAGACTTGCCATCCAGCGTTGCAACCTACAATCTTTCCAACGACAAACGCAGCACGCTCGAATTCGCCATCGAACACTTGGCGAAGCATGCACCCTTAGCGCAACAGGAAATCGCTTTGCCAAAAGGCGCGCCTTATGGCCGTGTCAATGTCGATACGGCGAAATGCACGCTGTGCATGGCGTGCGTCGGCGCCTGCCCCGAATCGGCGCTGATGGATTCACCCGACACCCCGCGCCTCAAATTTGTGGAAAGAAATTGTGTGCAATGTGGCTTGTGTGAAAACACCTGTCCTGAGGGCGCTATCACTCTGACACCGCGCCTGCTGCTGACGCCGCAGTGGAAGCAGGAAGTGATTCTCGCCGAAGCCGAACCGTTCCATTGTGTCGTCTGCGGCAAAGCTATCGGGACCAAGCAGATGGTCGCCAGCATGCTCGGCAAGCTCTCCGGGCATTCCATGTTTGCCGGTGAAGGTAAGTTGCGACGTTTGCAAATGTGCGCCGACTGCCGCGTCGCAGACATGATGAGCAATCCCCATGAGATGTCGATACTCAGCGGCAAAGTAATCCGATGACTACCACTACCGCGCAACGTGCTGCGTTTGTCTCTGCGCGCTTGTCGCAAGAGGATCAGAGCCGCGCGGACTTTTACGCCCTCCTGGCGCGGCTTTTCTTTGCCCCGGCAGATGAGCGCCTGTTACGCAGCATAGTGATTGCGCCAGAGTCTGATGCTGATATGCAAAGCGCAGACTCCCCCTTGCTCGAGAGCTGGCGCGGTCTGGCGGCTGCGGCAGGTGCTGTCAGTGCAGCGGAGCTTGAGGACGAATTTAACCAGCTTTTCGTCAGCGTAGGACGCTCAGACGTGATGCCATTTGCATCTTACTATTTGACCGGCTTCATGCACGAAAAACCCCTCGCGCAGTTGCGCGCCGACCTTGCCGTATTGGGGCTGGCGCGCAGTTCAGCGGTGCTTGAAACCGAGGACCACATTGCCGCGCTGTGCGATGTGATGCGTTTCCTGATTGTTGGCGATAATGAAACCCTGCCTGCCGGTATTGCTGCGCAAAAGGCATTTTTCGCGGCCCATCTACAGCCCTGGGTGTTGCAATTCTGTCAGGCAGTGAAGCAAGCTGAAAAGGCGAATTTTTATAAGCGCGTGGCAAATTTTGCGCAGGCGTTTTTTGAGATTGAGATTGCGGCGTTTGAGATTGATTAGTCAGATATTGCACATGAAGGAGAAAAGCGGCTCGCGCCAAGACGCAAAGACGCCAAGAAAAGCGAAATGAAGATTAGGTTTAACCCTTTGCGTCTTGGCGTCTTGGCGCGAGATTGTTTTTTTTAGTTGGCAATTAGCAGGATTTTTCGTTCCAGACGAAAAGGAGAAGCGACATGAAAAACAGCAAAGTGAAATTGAACCGCAGGCGTTTTCTTCTTGCGGCAGGTACGGGTAGCGCAGGCGCTGCGGCGCTGCTAGTTGCCGTTAAGGCGGGGAATCGTACTGATCCCGCCGTCGCCCTTGCAGTTGCCCCAGTGAAGCCTGAAGTGCAGGGCTATCACGTCTCTGCGCATATCGAGAAGTATTACAAGTCCACCTTGATTTGAGGAGAGCAATCATGTTGCTGACTAAAAAAACGACAATGGCAGCGGAGCGTGGTGCGCTTTCCAGGGCGGCCACCGCCCTGGGCGCAACCACTTTGGATAGACGTGCATTTCTCAAGCGCTCCGGCGTGAGCGTCGGCGCGGGAAGCGCGCTGGCGTGGGCCAGCCAGTTGCCTTTTAGCATGATGGGCAAAGCGCAGGCGGCGAGCGCCGCGCCTGCGGCTGGCGCTAAAAGCGAAATCAAGCGCACCGTCTGCACTCACTGTTCGGTTGGTTGCGCCATCGATGCGGTGGTGCAACACGGCGTGTGGGTGCGTCAGGAGCCGGTGTTCGATTCGCCTATCAACCTCGGCGCGCACTGCGCCAAGGGCGCTGCGGCGCGCGAGCACGGCCACGGTGACCACCGCCTCAAGTATCCGATGAAACTGGTCGATGGCAAGTACAAGAAAATTTCCTGGGAAACGGCGCTGGCGGAAATCTCCGAACGCATGCTGAAAATCCGCAAGGACAGCGGGCCCGATGCGCTGTTCTGGGTAGGTTCGTCTAAGCACAACAACGAACAGGCGTATCTGATGCGCAAGTTCGTATCATTGTTTGGTAGCAACAACACCGACCATCAGGCGCGCATCTGTCACTCGACCACCGTGGCAGGCGTGGCGAATACCTGGGGTTATGGCGCCATGACCAATTCTTACAACGATATGCAAAACACCAAGTGCGCCATGTATATCGGCTCCAATGCCGCCGAGGCGCATCCGGTGTCTATGTTGCATATGCTGCACGCCAAGGAAAGCGGCGCGAAGATGATAGTGGTCGATCCGCGTTTTACGCGCACGGCGGCCAAGGCCGACCAATTTGTGCGCATCCGTTCCGGCGCTGATATCGCCTTCCTGTTCGGCATGCTGTATCACATTTTCAGCAACGGCTGGGAAGACAAGCAGCACATCAATGATCGCGTTTACGGCATGGACAAGGTGCGCGAGGATGTCATGAAAAAATGGTATCCCAAGGCGGTGGAAGAAGTCACCGGCGTGCCCGAGGCCGAGGTTTACAAGGTGGCGGAAACGATGGCCAAGAACCGCCCTTCGACTGTCGTATGGTGCATGGGGCAGACGCAGCACACCATCGGCAACGCCATCGTGCGCGCCTCGTGCATACTCCAACTGGCGTTGGGCAATATCGGCGTGCCCGGCGGCGGCGCCAATATTTTCCGCGGCCATGACAACGTGCAAGGCGCGACAGACATAGGCCCCAATCCCGATTCACTGCCCGGTTACTACGGTTTGGCGGAGGGCTCGTGGAAACACTGGGCCAAGGTGTGGAATGTCGATTATGAGTGGATCAAGGGCCGCTACGCATCCAAAGCGATGATGGAAAAATCCGGCATGACGGTATCGCGCTGGATCGATGGTGTGCTGGAAAAAAATGAACACATAGACCAGGATTCCAACCTGCGAGCTATGGTGTTCTGGGGCCATGCACCCAATTCGCAGACGCGCGGTCTCGAAATGAGCGATGCGCTGAAAAAACTCGATTTGCTGGTGGTGATCGATCCTTATCCCTCGGCCACGGCGGCCATGGCTGCGGATGTGCGCAAGGATGGCGTGTATTTGCTGCCCGCAGCGACGCAGTTCGAGTGCGTCGGTTCGGTGACAGCTTCCAACCGTTCGCTGCAGTGGCGCGAAAAAGTGATCGAGCCGCTGTTCGAGTCACGCCCCGACCACGCCATCATGTACGAGCTGGCCAAGAAACTCGGTTTCGCCGATCAGCTCGTCGGTAAAGCAAATGGCAAACAGAACATCGCGGTGGTGGCAAAGACTGGCTACGAAGAGCCGCTGGTCGAGGACATTCTGCGCGAAATCAACGCCGGTACCTGGACCATCGGTTACACCGGCCAGTCGCCCGAGCGCCTCAAGGCGCACATGCGCAACATGCAGCACTTCGATGTCAAGACCTTGCGCTGCACCAAGGACGTTATCGACAAGGAGAGCGGCTACAACATTAATGGCGACTACTTCGGCCTGCCGTGGCCGTGTTACGGCAATGCCGCGCTCAAACACCCCGGCTCGCCCAATCTCTACCAGACGACGCGTCATGTGATGGACGGTGGCGGTAACTTTCGCGCCAACTTCGGTGTGGACAAGGATGGCGTCAACCTGCTGGCAGAAGACGGCTCGCATTCGCTGGGCGCCGACATCACCACCGGTTATCCCGAGTTCGATCATGTACTGATGAAGAAACTCGGCTGGTGGAGTGAGCTGAGCGCAGAAGAAATGCAGGCCGCTGAGGGCAAGAACTGGAAGACCGATCTTTCCGGCGGCATTCAACGTGTGGTGATGAAGAATCACGGTTGCCACCCGTTCGGCAACGCCAAGGCGCGCGCCGTGGTGTGGAACTTCCCCGACGGCGTGCCGCAGCATCGCGAACCGCTTTATTCGCCGCGCGCAGACATGGTGGCAAAGTACCCGACGCACGATGACAAGAAAGCCTTCTGGCGTCTGCCCACGTTGTTCAAGACGATGCAGGATAAGAACAAAGATATCGGCAAGACCTTCCCGCTGATCTTAACTTCCGGTCGCCTGGTGGAATATGAGGGTGGCGGCGACGAGACACGTTCCAATCCGTGGCTCGCCGAGTTGCAGCAGGAGAACTTCGTTGAGATCAACCCCAAAGACGCCGAGTCGCGCGGCATCAAGAACAAGCAGTTCGTGTGGGTCAAGACGCCCACCGGCGCACGCATCAAGGTCAAGTCGCTCATCACCGAACGCGTGGCGTCCGGAACCACCTTCATCCCGTTCCATTTCGCCGGTTGGTGGCAGGGCAGGGATCTGCTCGACAAGTATCCGGACGGCGCGGCGCCCATCGTGCGCGGCGAGGCGGTCAACACCGCCACCACTTACGGTTACGACGCGGTGACCATGATGCAGGAAAGTAAAACCACCGTGTGTCAGGTCGAACGCGCCTGAACCCTCATTACAGATAAGGAGAAACGATAATGGCAAGAATGAAATTTATTTGTGATGCGGAACGCTGCATCGAATGTAATGGCTGCACCACGGCGTGCAAAAGCGAACACGAAGTGCCGTGGGGCGTGAATCGCCGCCGTCTCGTCACGGTCAATGACGGCAAGCCGGGTGAGCGTTCAATTTCGGTGGCGTGTATGCACTGTAGCGATGCGCCGTGCATGGCGGTGTGTCCGGTCGATTGTTTTTACAAAACCGAAGACGGCGTGGTGCTGCACGATAAAGACATGTGCATCGGCTGCGGCTATTGCTTCTACGCCTGCCCGTTCGGCGCGCCACAGTTCCCGCAGACGGGCGCTTTTGGCCTGCGCGGCAAGATGGACAAGTGCACCTACTGCGCCGGCGGGCCGGAAGTCAACAACTCGCCCGAGGAGTTCAAGAAATACGGTCGCAATCGCCTGGCCGAAGGCAAGCTACCGGCGTGTGCCGAAATGTGCTCGACCAAGGCCTTGCTGGCTGGGGATCACGACGCCATCACTTCGATTTATCGCACGCGCGTCACGCGCCGCGGCAAGGGAGAAGAAATCTGGGGTTGGGACATGGCTTACGGTCAAGGCAAGGACACTAGCACACCTACGGAGAAAGGACCCAAAGCATGAAACTCACTGCTTTATTGACGACGATCTATATTGCCGCAGTATTTTTGTCAGGTTGCGGTGAAATCGATCAACAGGCCAAAACGCAGAAAGTCTATGCGGACAAAAAAGATGAAAAACCTTATGACGTCAACGCATACGGCAATGAGTTCGGCGCTGACAAGACCAAGTGGGAGAAGCAACTCCAGGAACGCAGTCTCGCGCAAAACGAGTATCTGCGCACTGAAACCGCCAAATAATAGGAGGAGTCATGACAAAATTCGCAAAGTATTACGCCGCATTGGCGGCAGGATGGGTGTTGTCGGTGAGCGCCTTAGCCCAACAGCCGACGGCGGCGTCTGCCGCCGCGCCTGTCGAAGCGGCAAAGCCAGCAGCGGCGCTGCCGCCAGGCAGCACGGCGGCGCCCGGGTGGAACAATCCGCCCGCCTGGAACCAGGTTGAGCGCCTGCCGCAATACGCCTCGGTTCCCGGTCGCGAAGCTGGCGTATTGATTGAAGATAGCGGTCGCCAATGGCGTGCGCTGCGCAATGGCCCGGTGACGTTTTACGGTGGCATCGTGATACTTGTGGTTCCGGCGCTGCTGCTGCTGTTCTATCTGACCAAAGGACAGATCAAACTGCACGCCAGGCCGACCGGGTGTCTGATCGAGCGCTTCAACAGCGCCGAGCGCGTGGCGCACTGGACTATGGCGATTAGCTTCGTGGTGCTGGCGCTAACCGGGCTCAACATGTTTTTTGGCAAGTATATTCTCAGACGACCTGATCTCTATCGAGTCGCGCACCGCGCGCTGCGCCTAAAGTTCCCAACGGAATCAAGGCGCAGTGCAAGGATTGAA
>JAYWAM010000101.1:0-2446 GCA_043782425.1 Betaproteobacteria bacterium | reverse complement strand
TGAATTGTCGGGCGTGGGCGTAGCCACCGGCCTGGCGTCTGAGCGTCTTGCCTTCTTTGGCAAATGTCTGGCGAAGACCGATCCCGCATCGCTTGGCGTGCGCCACAACCTTGTGTCGCGCGATCTCCAACAGCCGTGAGTCCACCGGGTAGGCGATGGCCTTCTCCTGCACGGTGCTGTCAACGATGATGCGCTCGAAATCAGCCGGTTTGATCGCTTTGACATCAATCGCGGTATCGATGGTGGCCTTAAGAATGGCCTCCATCCCAGCCTCTCCAATGGCGCGCCGGAAGCGACCGATTTGTGTGGCATCACACGGCAGACGGGGCTCGTAATAGTCAAGCCCACTGAAGTGCTGCCACACCACATTCTCTGACCAGCGCAGAACGAGCGCCTCGTCGCTCAAATTGAAGGCGTGCTTCAGATACAAGAGTGAACACATGAGCCGGATTGAGAGTCGCGGGCGACCGGCGTAGCTGACGCCGACGGCTTCGAGCTTGCCACCGCTCGCGGTGAGCAATTCACCCCCGTCCTCGGCTATGCCCTCGCGCGATTGCCGCTGCCAGATTTGGGCAAGCTCTGCCTCAAGCTGCCCCCAGGGAAGTCGTGTGGCAAGCGCTGCCAGCGGATGGTTCAAATCGATCATTGCATCGAGTCGAGCACGAAAGAAATCCCCCGTCTGCATCATCCGTTCACCCCACAAAACTCACAGAAATCACAGTGAAATTGTGACCCGTCTACAAGTTTCTCGCCAGAGATATAACGGCTAAATCAACGCATTGCGGGGCTTGTGGCGCTTTTGCAGGGGCGACTATGTAGGTCACCGACGATACCATCGGTGTTGACGCCGATACAAATTTGACCTGTGCTTATAGTGGCGCGCTGTTTCCAACTCACGGAAAGCGCTGTTTTGGTAAGTTAGAAAAATGTGCGCCTCAAGCCGCGAACCACGCCGCCGCTGCTGTGGCGTAAATTTGGTGTGCGAAGTGCGGCCGCTGGATAGCCGAGATTGAGAATCTACTCAACGGCGGCGCGACGATTCAGGAACTGCAGGACCGCATCTCGCAGCTTCCCTGTAAGCAATAATTTCGGCATGAAGAAACTCCTGGCCGCAGTTGGTCAGAACTTAGTCAGCGCCGGTTCTACTCCGTCTTCAAATTCGCCCGCTTAACAACCTCTGCCACATCACGCTTTTGCTGCGCTAAAAACTGCGCGAGTGCGGCTGCATCTAGGACGGGTGGCGGTATTGAACCGGGTCGCTCGGACCAACTTTTGTACGGCTCGGTCACGAGCGTGCTGTTCACCGCGTCGCGCATTTTGCTCACGATGGCGGCAGGCGTTGCTGCGGGTGCGGCGAGCACAGCCCACCCCGGCAAATCAAAGCTGTCGCCAACGAGTTTTGCGAGCGCTGGTGCACTGGTGTATCGTGGGTTGCCAGCCGGATTGGTCGCTGCAATCACGCGAATTTTTCCACTTTCCACCAAGCCGTCGGCCTCAGCGCCAAACATCAGGCTTGCGTCGATGTTACCGCCGACCACGTCTAGCGTCGGCGATTTTGAACCATACGGAACCAGCGTGAACGGCTGCCTCAGCGCGCGCGAGAACGAGTAACCATGCGCCTCATAAAACCCACCCAAACCGAGGACACCAAGGGTCGGCGGACGACCCAACTTGGCGAAGTCTGAAAACTGCTTAACCGGAGACTTCTCACCGACCACCAGCAGCGGATAGATCAAAGAGAAGAGCGCTACCGAGGTGATATCTTTCTCAGCATCATAGGCGAGCTTTGCTCCGGCAAACGGCAGAAAGTAAATGGTTTCGTTGGTGGCCGTGAAAAACGTGTAGCCATCGGCCGCTGAGCGCACGCCCTCGGTGGCCGCAATGCGCCCGCCTCCGCCCGGTCGGTTTTCAACAACCACAGGTTGCCCCAACAACTGCGCGAGCTGAGGCGCCATCTTTCGGACGTTAATGTCCGCCCCAAACCCCGCCGGATGATGCACGATGATGCGAATGGGCTTGCTCGGCCAATCGGCGGTTTGCGCAAACGCGCAGGTGCTAACAATTGACGCGCAAGCAGACAACAGCGAGATCGCTGCAGCGCCCGCGAACGTTGCTTTTCGAATCATGATTTTCACGTTGTAGATGGTTCAATGCCGTGCGAAATGGCCGACTGGATCAGCATAGCCACTGGACTGCGTGGCGACAACTACGCGAACGCATGGGAGTTGCCACTACCAAGCTTTCATCTGAAATGCGACAGGTACGAAGTTTTCCAAAGCTTGGGGGTGCGGTAAATGTCTAGGCACGAAGCATAACGACGCGAACTCCGTTGCTGGCTGTGCCGACTGGCAAAGCGAGCCGGGAACGGATGACTACATGTAGCGTTGCAAGCGAAATACTGTGACCATTCCGTGACGAACGGGCTATAAAAGAAAAAGGGTTAGTG
>JAYWAM010000100.1:0-2457 GCA_043782425.1 Betaproteobacteria bacterium | reverse complement strand
CTCTGTGTTGATTGAATATTCGAACTTTGCGTGGAACGATTTGCATGATCAGATTGTGAGCGGACTGGGTCCCAGCCTGCGCTGGGACGACGAATATTTGAGATTTCGAAAAGACATAATAAATACTTCAATGCTTGAGAATGGAATTACACGATCAGGGAAAAGGGAAACAGCGCGATTGTAGCAATAGCCGTGATGTGCGCGTTTATCGGCCCAAACCACGATAGCGCTTATAATTACGTCAATCATCTTTTGCAATCAGCGAACAAGGAAACGTCAATGCAGGATTTTCAGGCAACCATAGAAGCGGCTTGGGAGCAACGCGCCAGTTTTCAGCCGGGCACGGCGCCGGCCAAGCTGGGGGAAGCGGTCGCTCATGTTCTCACCGAGCTCGATCAAGGCAGGCTGCGCGTTGCCGAAAAAATCAAGGGCGAGTGGATCACGCATCAATGGATCAAGAAGGCCGTTCTGCTATCTTTCCGCCTTGAAGACAATCGCGTCACCGGTAACGCGCCGCTGCGCTATTTCGACAAGGTGCCGTCCAAGTTCGCTGACTACGACCAGACGCAGTTCGAGCGCGGCGGTTTTCGCGTCGTGCCGGGCGCGGTGGCGCGGCGCGGTTCTTTCATCGGCAAGAATGTGGTGCTGCTGCCCTCGTTCGTCAACATCGGCGCTTACGTCGATGAAGCCACGATGGTGGACGCCTGGGTCACCGTCGGCTCGTGTGCGCAGATCGGCAAGAACGTGCACCTCTCGGGCGGCGTCGGCATCGGCGGCGTGCTCGAACCAGTGCAGGCCAATCCCACCATTATTGAAGATAACTGTTTCATCGGCGCGCGCTCGGAGATTGTCGAAGGCGTCATCGTCGGCGAAGGCTCGGTGGTGTCTATGGGCGTGTATATCGGCCAAAGCACCAAGATCTATAACCGCGAGACGGGAGAAATATTATTTGGCAAGGTGCCCCCCGGCTCAGTTGTGGTGCCGGGTGGCCTGCCTTCCGCCGATGGTAAATATAGCCTCTATTGCGCTATCATCATCAAGCAGGTGGATGCGAAAACGCGCGCCAAGACCGGTATCAACGAATTGCTGCGCGGCGCCTGATTACAATTGCTGGGGGCCGTCAAATTTAGGGGCGCACCATGATCCTGAAAAAACTTTTTCAACTGATGGCGGAAAGAAGCGCCTCGGACATTTTTGTCTCGGCCGGCTCTCCCATTCTGATCAAAATCAACGGCGTCACCGCGCCGGTCAACCCCCAGGTGATAGACGCCGACAGCGCCAGAAAAATCTGCTACGAAATTCTCACACCCGAGCAGATCGCCACCCTGGAAAAGGTAAAGGAACTCAACACCTCTTACCCGATAGAAAACGTCGGCAATTTCCGCGTCAACATGTTCTGGCAAAAAAACACCGTCGCCGCCGTGGTGCGCTACATCAGCACTAACATCCCCGATATGCGCAGCCTCGGTCTGCCGCAGGTTCTGGCGCAGCTCATCATGGAAAAGCGCGGACTGATTCTGGTGGTGGGCGCGACCGGCTGCGGTAAATCCACATCGCTGGCGTCGATGATAGATTTTCGCAACAGCACGCGCCAGGGCCACATCCTGACCTTTGAGGACCCCATCGAATTCGTTTTTAAATCAAAAAAATCTATCGTCAATCAGCGTGAAATCGGCATCGATTCGCACTCGTTTCCCGAAGCCATGCGCAACGCCATGCGCCAGGCGCCAGACTGCATTCTGGTGGGAGAGATCCGCGACATCGAAACCATGAAAATGGCCATGATGTATTCACTCTCCGGCCACCTGTGCCTGGCGACCCTGCACGCTAACAATAGTTATCATGCGCTGAACCGTATCATCAACTTTTTCCCGCTCGATCAGCGCGCTATTTTGCTGCACGATCTTAGCGTTGCACTGAAAGCCATCGTCTCGCAACGTCTGGTCAAAACCGCCGATGGCGGGCGCACTGCGGCAATCGAAATTTTGCTCAACACCACAAATGTTTCCGAGCTGATTTCCGAAGGCGAAGTGGGTGAAATTAAAGACGCCATGGAGAAAAGTCTCACGCCAGGATCGCAAACTTTCGAGCAGGATTTGTTCCGGCTCATCAAGCTGGGAAGGATCAGTGTAGAGGAAGGGCTGACCAACGCCGACTCGCCCACCAACCTGTCGTTGCTGATTGGCAACTCGGGCATGATCCCGGCCTACAAGGATGGCAAAGAACCCTTGGCGCCGCCCAGCCGCCCCGGCGCTCCCTCATTCAGCGAATTCAAGATCAGCTCGGATAACTGATTTCAATTTCTTTTCAATGCCCGGGTAAGCACATTCCTTTGCTCCTGGAATATCGCCAAGGGCGAATGTCTACGCGGCCATCAGCCATGTTTAATCCATGAAGAAAAAATTGTCTCGCGCCAAGACGCAAAGACGCAAAGTTTTTGGCCCGTACTTGCCTTTC
>JAYWAM010000099.1:0-2464 GCA_043782425.1 Betaproteobacteria bacterium | reverse complement strand
AGCGTTTCTACGCCTATGTCAACCAGCTCATACCCGAGTACCGGCGCAGCGGTCTGCTCGACAGCGAATTCCCACTGCGCACGCGCGAGCGCCGCGAGCGTATCGTGCGCGTGAGCGGAAGCCGTGTCGCGCCCGGTGTTTACGTCAACATCGTGCGCGACATCACCGAGCGCAAACGTTCCGATGACACCATACAGCGCCTCGCCTACAACGATGCACTCACCGATCTGCCCAATCGCACTGCGCTACACGAGCGCCTTACCCGCACCATAACCCAGGCCCAGGCGCAAGGTCACACCTCGGCCCTGCTGCTGCTGGATTTGGACCACTTTCACGAGATCAACGATACCCTAGGCCACCAGAATGGTGATCTGGTATTGAAGCAGGTAGCCGGGCGTCTGCGCGGCGCCCTGTGGGAGAGCGATATGGTGGCGCGCTTGGGCGGCGACGAATTCGCCGTGCTGTTGCCGCGCCTCGCCGATAAGTACCACATTGATCTGGTGTTGAGCAAAATCCTCGCTGCGCTGCGCCCGGCGTTCTTGATAGATGGTGTGCAGCTCGATGTGCAAACTTCCATCGGTATCGCCCTTTATCCCGATCACGGTGAGGATGCAGACACCTTGCTGCAACGCGCCGACGTGGCGCTGTATTCCGCCAAGGCCACCAATCACACGCATCGCATCTACAGCCGCGATACCGACCACTACAATCCACAGCAACTCGCGCTCATGGCCGAATTGCGCCAGGGCTTGCCGCGCGGCGAATTGGTGCTGCATTACCAGCCGGTGGTAAATCTTAAGAGCGCAAAAATCATCGGTGTCGAGGCCCTGGTGCGCTGGCAGCATCCCAGCCGCGGTTTGCTGTTTCCTGATATTTTTATTCCGGCGGCGGAGAAGACCGGACTGATTACCCCGCTCACCACCTGGGTGCTGGGTTGCGCATTGCGCCAGTTACAGCCCTGGCGCGACGCTGGCAGCGAGTTGCATATGTCGGTCAATCTCTCGGTGCGCGATCTACAGCAGCCCGACATCGTCGCCACCATTTCCGGCCTGCTAAAGGATAGCGCTGTGGCGCCACAGTGGCTTACTTTAGAAATCACCGAAAGCGCCATCATGGTCGATCCAGAGCGCGCCAAAGCGGTCTTGGCTGAACTGCACGACCTGGGCATCCGTTTCGCCATAGACGATTTCGGTATTGGACATTCTTCACTGGCGTACTTGAAAAATCTGCCGGTGGACAAAATGAAAATCGATAAGTCTTTTGTGATCGGTTTTCAGGATCCGGCCAACGCCGCCATCGTTCGCGCCACCATCGATCTGGCGCACAATCTTGGGCTGAGCGTAACGGCGGAAGGCGTGGAGAACGAGGCTACACTTGATGCTCTCAGGGTGCTGGGCTGCGACCACGCGCAAGGCTATTTTCTCAGCCGCCCGCAACCGCTGGACAAATTGAATATCTGGCTGCGCGATTCGCCGTGGAGTGCGCAGGCAAAGAGCGCACTGCCCTCGTAGGGTGCGCTTGCGCACCATTATCATTGGCGCGCTCGCTTGCGCCAAAAAAACATTCACGCGCCAAGACGCAAAGACGCCAAGAAAAGCAAAGAATAGCGTTAAACCTGGGGAAAGGATGTAAAGAATGTTAGGGAATTCCCAATTGTCACCGCCCCTCACCCTAGCCCTCTCCCCAAAGACGGGGAGAGGGAATGCATGTTGCCTGCCACAGGTGCATGCGCTATGTTGACGCCATGCTAACCCGCAAACAACGCCAGATTGGAGTCGCACTCGTCGTTGCGCTGCTCGCCCTTGCCCTGGCCTATTTCGGCACGCTAGGCCGCGCTCCCGCGCCGCCATTGGCGCTGGAAAAGCTGAGCATCGCGCTTCCCGCATTGCCACACGCCGCTTTGTTACACATTGCCGCGGCAAAAGGTTTTTTTTCCGAGGAAGGGCTGGACGTGACCCTCATGCCGGTGAGCCACGGCAAGGCGGCGATCGATCTCTTGGCCCAGGGCAAGGCCGACCTCGCGACGGCGGCTGAGGCGCCGTTCGTTCTTGCGGTCATGAAAGGCGCGGACTTCAGTATTGTGGCAAGCGTGCTCAACCTTTCGTTCGGCAGCGCTATCGTCGCTCGGCGCGATCACGGCATTGTCGCGCCGCGCGATTTGCTGGGCAAGAAAGTCGGCGTCACCTTTGGCACAACCGCCGATTACTTCCTCTGGGCCTTTCTCATCAGACATAAGCTGGCGCCCGCTTCAGTCACACTGCTTGATATAGAGCCTGCTCAACTGCAATACCACCTCGCCAAGGGAAGCATAGATGCCATAGCCTCCTGGCAGCCTATCGTATCCGATACCGTGGCTGCTCTTGGCGAAAATGGCGCGACCTTTAACGTAGTCAACATGTATACCGAAACCCAGGTGGTGATAGGGCACAGCGATTTTCTGAAAGGGCATCCGCAAGCGCTTGAG
>JAYWAM010000098.1:0-17325 GCA_043782425.1 Betaproteobacteria bacterium | reverse complement strand
TCGGTCTTCCGCAGCGCCGCATTCCACTTTGCCACAACGGAGCCACCGCGTGTTTCTTCGGCGCGATTTGCGGCATGGGGCCGATTATTTCGCTAATCCGTCACTACCAACTCCACTACTCCTGCGGCCTGGTGCCCGCTCCAGGTGAATATGATGGCAAAGGGTCGCGCGCGTACGGCGGATTTGATCGCTTCCGATGCGCGCATGGTGACCGGAACGGAAATTTCCAGTGCGGCGCCAAAATGGCCACGCGCGTTACCGGCAATGGTGTTGGCCACCTCCCCCACCGCATCAAGCAGATTCTCTTCGCACACATCCGGCTCGTGCATTTGCAGCAGCAGCTCGCGGATGAGGCGTCGCGGCGCTGAAAAATATACACACCCGCGAAATCGCCCGGACAACGTGATGAGGCCGGTATAGTCAAGGCGCGGCAAATCGGCATCGGCCAGATAGGAGGCGCGAATGTCGGCAGGCTCGCGCGTCAGATGGGAAAAATAATGCGTGACCGAATCGATGAAGACTTTCAGATCCTCTTTGCTGATGTCCATTTATATATTTTTCTACATGGAAACTTCAAGAAGCGCGTCAACCAATTGTTCGTCCGAAAAAGGCTTTTGCAAAAAACCCTTCGCTCCCATTTTGAGCGCGGCTATGGCTGTCGCTTTATCACTAAGAGCAGACACCACCAGGATATTCAGATTGGCGTCGTGTTCCACCAGTTTTTCCACGCACGAAATACCATCCATTTCGGGCATGGTCAAATCCATGGTGACAACCGTAGGCGACTGCCGAATACAGATATCAACCGCTTCAGCGCCGTTCTTGGCTAAGCCGACAATATCGATGCCACGCAGACGCGGGTGACTGGCGACACGTGCAATACGCGAACGGATGATATTGGAGTCGTCGACAATGAGCAGTCTCACAAATTCTCCCTATACTTCACACCGCAAAGCTAATACTGAATTGCGTAAAAACATCTTCACGCGACGCAATGCGTAGCCTGGCGCCGAGTTCTTGGACTTTTTGCTTCACCACATCCATCCCCACCCCATGCCCGGCATCACGTCCCACCTGCTCGGATGTGGAGACTCCAGGCTCAAATATTTTCATCACCACCTGGCGATCATCAAGCTCGCTTAGGTGCGCCTCACTGTAGCGTCCGGAACGCAGCAGGGCCGCGCGAATACGCTGCGGCGCCAACCCACGGCCATCGTCGCGCAGCACAAACTCGTACTCTCCTTCGGCAAAAGGCTTCAATGCGACATAGATGTTTCCCATCGCCGACTTGGCGCGGGTCTCGCGTTCGCTGGCCGGCTCTATGCCATGCGCAATAGCGTTACGCAACAATTGCACCGCAATGTCTTTTAATACATTGCGCGCGCCACGCGGCAGTGACGGGAGCAGGCCAAGATCTGAGACTACACGCACTTCTTTGCCCTGATCGCCGGCTACGCGCAATGCCAGCTTTTCCAGGTTTTCGGCAAAGCCATCATCAGCAGTCTCAGGTAGTGCGTCGTGATATGCCGCAAGCCGCGTGGTCATCTGGCGCACCAGGGCGATGCGTTGCAAAAACTCCTCCAGCGGCAGCGGCAAGCCCAACAGATCCTCACCAGAGACTGTGCTCTTTTGCCGTAGACTGCTTAGGTGAACCTCAAACTCTTGCGCTAGCGTCTCAAAAACCTCAAGCCCCAACGTGGCGGATTCTCCTTTAAGCGCATGGATACGCCGGAAAATCGCATCCAGCGTGTCTCTATAGTCGAGAGCGCTGCCGGCATTTCTAAGATGGTCGTTAACGTCCAACAACGCGCGTTCGCTGCTTGCGAGAAATTGGTTGAGAACTACGGGGTTCAGTTTCAACAGGTCGAGCATGATCTCGACTTCAATCTTGGCTTTCTTCTTTGCTTCGGCGAGTGCGCGCTCCAGCGTCACTTGCGAGGTAACATCGGAAACTGTAACCAAAAGGTGTGAAACCGCGCCGTCTTCCATCACCCGGTTGAACTGTATGGTGAGGAAACGGCGCGCCACTGCGCCGCTTGCAAGCGTCATAGCGACTTCAACCGCAATCAACGGATTCAAGGTTTTTACCAACGACTCCTTCACACGATCACCAAACAGAAGTCCGATGAAATCGCATGCTGCGCTAAACGTCGGCGCCGCGACCATTTGGCTCAGCAACGCGCGGAAATCTTCACCAGGCTGGATGGGGCGACCCAGAATATCCGACAACGACGCCGAGTACTGCGACCCGATGCGGAAATCCGCATCAAGTAGAAACAACCCTTCCTTGACGGTGCCGAGAATTTCCGCTGTTTCCTTTTGCGCATCCTCCGCCTTGCGATCATATTCGCGCAGCTTGCGGATGAACTTGAATAAAATAAAAGCGAAATTCAACAAAGCCAGGAAAATTCCGCCCGTCTGAACTTTGCGCAACATATCGGCCTTAGCGTTGGCCGTTTGCTCCAGGTTCGTGGTAAGGCTATTCATCAGGGCTAGAAGCTGCAAATTGTTTTCGCGCGCATAGGCGACTGCGGAGTTGAGCTCTTCAGGTTTCTGCACGCTGGGTGAAATTAGCGGCGTCAGCAATTGCTGATAGGGTGTCCAGATTTTTGTGGCCTTCTCAAGAATCTCGCGGCCCTCATTGGAGGTCACTGCCTCCAAAAATACCTGTTTTCCGTCCCCGCCGCTAACAATTTTTCCGCTCTTAAAACCGTCTAACGTAGTGTCGAAAAGGTCATTGGTTAGCTTCAACTCTTTGAATGCCTCGGCGCCGGACAGACCTCGCTGCGTGTCACTTTCTGCGGTCAACAACGCCTTGGTCATGCGCTGTGACAGCATGCGTTGCCGACCGGCCAGATTAATTGCCAAGGCATCCTGGGAAATCTGAAAGGAAATGTAGAAATTTAAAACCAATACCGCCAGGTCAAATACCAAAAAAAACGCCACTGCAAATAAAATCTCGCGGTACTTACTGGAATACGAGCGCTTCTTTTCTGAATTCATTCTTACCCTCACGATGTCGCATAATCGTTGGATTTGTGCTCTTTAGACCAAGCCAAAAAAGTGGTGCGAAAAAAACGGCTTCCATATCCGTGCGCATCTTCACGGAAAGGGACGCCGTTGTCCTCGCATCAGTCTATGATGCTATATCGTGCTGTAATGCAAAAAAAATGCCAACCTTTGGAGCCAGTCCTTAGTGTATGAATTAGATAGGAAATTACAAAGCAGACTACTCTTATGGGGTATCAAACAAAAGAGCATATGCTGCACCGCAACAGAACATTTGTTAAGGCGCGCACCATAAAGACGCTGCAATAGAAAATCGCACACTGCCAGTGCGGACAAGTGGTCAACTCATTCTTCACCGCCCTTGGTGCGCATCATATTGCCCCACCAGGCTTGCGCCGCTTCGTCATCGCCCTTTTCGAGCATGTAGTAATAGCCGATGCGCGCGACCTCGTCGATAAGGTTTTTATCGAATCGGGCCGCGTCCGCCAGGTGATCCAGCCCTGCTTCATTCCCTTCATCGAGCAGGATGCGGCCGTAAAAGTACGCGGGCTTGGGAAACGGCCCGCCAGGCTGGCCCAGCAAGTGTTCCAGAACAGGTTTGCTTGCCTGCGCCGATTCGAATTCGGCTTTTAACAGCGCCAACTCCTGTAGATCGTGCAATGGCAGCGCATCCAGAGACAGCACTGACAGCTCCTGCAAGCGCTGGCGCGAACGAATCACATAATGATGCCTCGAACTCCAACGATTCTTTTCTTCTTTCCACCACGCCTTATCGAATTCTTCGGCGAGGCGCTTAGCGGTGGGGCCGAGCAAGGCCTCAGCAGCCGTGACTTTAACGCGACGCGGCAAGGTCGCGTTTTCGCCGGTGGCCTGAACGCGCTCGCGCAGGCAGGGATGGGTATCGTGCAGATCGGATTTTTCCAGCCACGCAGCGGTCAGCCGTTCGGGCGTGGCCCAGTGGTCATAGCTTGCGCCAAACGCGGTGCGCATTGCGGTAAACGGTTTGAACACCGGCTTTGCGCTGGTGTCCGCCTGTTTGTAGAATTTTGGCCAGAATTCCTCTTGCATCCAGCGCGCCAGCAACTCACCGCGTATCAGGCTGCTGGCGTTGTGATCGGCGCCTGCCATTTCAGTAGCGGTAAGATCTGCCTCGAATTCATCCTGACGCGACAGCACGAAAGTATAGGCGTTGTAGTAGGGTGCGAAACGATCAATGGCTGCCGCCATGCCGACATACACCCAGCTATTTTCCACGCCGCCGTCGATCTGCTCACGCAGCGCGCCGAAGGTGCGTCGCTGGCGATAGACCCACGCGCCGATTTTGCCGTGATTGCCGCATAAATGCCCATATTCGTGCGCCACGGTCGCGAGCATTTCTTTTGCGGTCACGCCCAGCAGGTAAGGCAGCCCGAGTATCAGATAGTTGGTGTGACCGCCGAACAGGCCCCAGCGCGGCACTTGCGAAATCGCCGCGTTAAATTCACGGTCGATCAGCACGCGGTGTATCGGCGGGCCTTTCAAACGCTTACGCAGCTTGTCGAGCACTTTGAAAAGCTGCGGTGCTTCCTGGCGCGCGAGGGCGCGCCCTGCGGGCGGGGTGACGCGCATGAAAAAAAAGCGCAACACCACGAAGAACACCGGCAGCATGGCCAATGCAAACAAGCCAAGGTAGATCAAATCCCTGACGCGCTGCTTGGCGTAGGCCCAGTTGAAGCCGAAGTAGAGCAACAATAGCGCCGCGAGTAAAATCGCGAACAACACCACATACGCCGCGCTGCTGATGAGCATGACCTTGGCGCGAAAGGCAGCAGGCTGGTTTTCCGCCTCGGCCTCCAGGCGGCGAATCAATCCTTCGTATTCATCGCGATCCAAGGGCTTCCTCCGCGGGCAACAAAAAACCCGCCAAGGTACAGCGGGTCTTGCAGTTTGCAATGCTAGTGCGTATTACAAAAACAACACCGCCGGAAAAACCGCGACGGCGAGCACCAGCAGAATCCACTCGGCATTCCAGCGTCTCAAGTGGCCGGTGTAATAAAGGATGATACAAAGAATTGAAAAGACGTAAAAAGCGGCCAGTAGCATGCGTACTCCCTTCTTGTAACTTTGTTCCCGGCTGGGCTGCCGGAGATGGGTCTAACCCTAACATATTCCCGGTTATTGAGCGAGCGAAAAACTGCTCTAAATCGCCGCGTCGTTGGTCTCGCCGGTACGGATGCGCACCACCTGCTCGACGTTGGTGACAAAAATCTTGCCGTCGCCGATTTTGCCGGTGCGCGCCGCGCCGATAATCGCTTCGAGCGCCTTGTCGACCAGATCGTCACCCAACACCACTTCAATCTTGACCTTAGGGAGAAAATCTACCGTGTACTCGGCGCCGCGATAAAGCTCGGTATGACCTTTCTGACGCCCGAAACCTTTGACTTCGGTGACAGTCAACCCGGTAACGCCAATCTCGGACAGTGCTTCGCGCACTTCTTCGAGCTTGAAGGGTTTGATTACCGCTTCTACCTTCTTCATGATATTTCCCCTCAGAGGTTGCGTTTTCGGGCGCTGCGCTATTGCAGCGCGAGCGCGACTATTGCGGTCAATACCGCGATGTTATCGGATAACGCCAGTCCTTGCCAAATCCGCGTGGCGTAACCTTCACCCCGACCGGCGCCTGGCGGCGTTTATATTCGTTAAGCTGTATCAGCCTGACCACTTTGCGCACCTGTTCGGCATCGAAGCCCTCGGCGATAATCGCCTCAGTGCTTTTATCCTGCTCCATGAAGCGTTCCATGATGGCGTCGAGCTTGTCATAGGGCGGCAGCGAATCCTGGTCGGTCTGATCGGGGCGCAGTTCGGCCGAAGGCGCGCGCTCGATGACCCGGGCAGGTATCACAGGCGAAAGTGAATTGCGGTAATGGCATAAGCGATACACCAGCGTCTTGCTGATGTCCTTGATAACCGCAAATCCGCCCGCCATGTCGCCGTACAAGGTGGCGTAACCGGTGGCCATTTCACTTTTGTTGCCGGTGGTCACCACAATCGAACCGAATTTGTTGCTCAATGCCATCAGCAGCATGCCGCGGATGCGCGATTGCAGATTTTCTTCGGTGGTGTCCTGTGCGCGTCCCGCGAATTCTGGCTTGAGCGCAGCGCTAAAGGCCTCGAACATCGGTTTGATGGCGATCTCGGAATAGCTCACGTCGAGTATTTTGACCATGGCGCGCGCATCCTCGATGCTGATCGAAGCGGTGTAATCGCTTGGCATCATCACCGCCTTGACGCGATCCTTGCCCAGCGCATCGACCACGATGGCAAGCACCAGCGCCGAATCCACGCCGCCAGAAAGCCCCAGCAACACACCGGGGAAACCGTTCTTGTTAACATAATCGCGCACCCCGACACACAGCGCCTTGTAGACCGACGCTTCGATGCTGAGCGGCGGCGCAATCGCGCCACGACAGGCGCTGTCGTCTGCGGAAAATTCCACCATGTCAAGCGTCTCCTCGAAGGAGGGCGCCTGGTAGGTAACCTTGCCTTTAACATCAAGCGCAAAAGAAGCGCCGTCGAACACCAACTCGTCCTGCCCGCCCACGCAATGCACGTAAAGTAACGGCAAACCGGTTTCCTGCACGCGCGCGCGCATCACGTCGTAACGCTGCGTGGGTTTGCTCATATCGTAGGGCGAGGAGTTGATGGACAGCAGCAACTCCGCTCCGGCGGCCTTAGCCTGTGCAGCGGGCGCGGCGAACCACAGGTCTTCGCAAATGGTCACCCCCAGGCGACGCCCTTGGTGCGTAAAAACCAGCGGCTGATCCCCTGTCTCGAAATAGCGTTTCTCGTCGAACACCTGATAATTGGGCAGGCGCTGCTTGTCGTAGGTGTGCATCACCCTGCCGTTTTCCAGAACCGAAGCGGCGTTGTAACGCTTTGCTCCCGCCCTGCGCGGATGGCCGACAATCAGCGTGATGCCTTGCGCCTGCTGCGCCAGACGCTGTAACGCCGCCTGACATTGATCGATAAAGTCGTCACGAAACAGCAGGTCTTCAGGCGGATAACCCGACAACATCATTTCCGGCGTGACCAGCAAGCTTGCACCCTGTTCTTTAGCGCGTTGCATGGCGGCAACAACCCTGTCCACATTGCCCGAAAAATCCCCCACGGTGGAGTTAAGCTGGGCGACGGCAATTTTCATTTTTTCGCTGCTCGGGACATGGGGCTGGGTGCTCGGGATCGTATCGGCTGCGTGAACAGCGCCGAGTGACGCTATTATAGCAATCGCCATAACTCTACTAAGGAATCTCTGAACAAGTCCTGATTTGTTATTCCCGCGAAAGCGGGAATCCATGTTTTGTAAGAGAAAATGGATCCCTGCTTTCGCGGGGAAGACACTTGCTCAGAGATTCCTTAACGCTCCCCCCAAAAAATGGGGAGGAGGATGTAGTTTTTTTGATTTTTGATTTTTGATTTTTGCCTTTTGCCCTTCACCCATGCCCGCCACCCTAAAAATCCTCGACTCCATCAGCAACATTCCCGCTGCACAGTGGGATGCGCTCACCAGCGCCAACCCTACGCTGCGTCATGCTTTTCTCGACAGCCTGCACACCAGCGGCTGCGCCAGCGGCGAGTCGGGATGGCTGCCGCAATATCTGACGTTGTGGGACGGCGAACAACTGTGCGGCGCGATGCCGCTGTATGTGAAATCGCATTCCTACGGCGAATATGTGTTTGACTGGGCGTGGGCCGAAGCCTACCAGCGCCACGGCATACGCTATTACCCAAAATTGTTATGCGCCGTTCCCTTCACCCCGGCGAGCGGCTCGCGCCTGCTGGCAAACAGCGCGCAACATCGTCAAATACTTTTGCAAGCTGCGCTCGATGTCGCCAAACAAAGTGCAGTGTCATCGCTGCACATTCTATTCCCGCACGAAAGCGAAGCGCAATTGATGGCGGGCGCAGGCATGATGCTGCGCGCCACCATTCAATATCACTGGCGCAACATAGGCTTTAGCAGCTTCGATGATTTTCTCGCCACCATGAGCCACGACAAGCGCAAGAAAATCAAACAAGAAAGACGCAAGGTCGCCGACGCCGGCATCAGCTTCAAGCATCGTGTCGGCGCCGACATCGGCGAATCCGATTGGGATTTCTTCATGGCCTGTTACGAGCGCACCTACCGCGAACATCGTTCCACGCCCTACCTGAACCGCCGATTCTTTGCCGACATCGCGCGCCGTATGCCGGAGAATCTGTTGCTGATCGTGGCTTATTGCGACGCTAAGCCCATCGCTTCCGCCTTCAACCTTTTCAACGCCGACACTCTCTACGGGCGCTACTGGGGCGCAACCCAATTTCATTCCGGCCTGCACTTTGAAACCTGCTACTACCAGGCGCTGGAGTTTTGCATCGCACGCGGCATCAAGCTATTCGAAGGCGGCGCACAAGGCGCGCACAAACTGGCGCGCGGCTTTCTGCCGGAGAAAACCTGGTCAGCCCACTGGCTAAAAGAGCCCGGCTTCGCCAGCGCCGTCGAAGATTATCTGCGCCGCGAAAGCGGCGGCATAGAAGCGCATCTCGATGAACTGAACGAGAGTAGTCCGTTTAAGTGAGTTGGGATG
Organism: Betaproteobacteria bacterium; assembly: GCA_043782425.1. Classification (GTDB taxonomy): domain Bacteria; phylum Pseudomonadota; class Gammaproteobacteria; order Burkholderiales; family Usitatibacteraceae; genus JAYWAM01. The sequence goes on along the minus strand of JAYWAM010000098.1, from coordinate 8,713 downwards.
CCAGCGGTCGCGATATTTCAGTTTCACTCAATGCAAATACCTCACGAATGGAGTCCGCGTGAAACAAGCGTAGGGTGGCACAGCGTAGCGTATCCACCAATCACAATCTGCACGAAATTTAAGCGTTGCGGTGGATCCGGCCTTCGGCCTTGATCCACCCTACCCTTCATTCCGGTTCAGGGGGGATGACCTATTTGCTTGTTCAAATGTAATTTAAATGGCTCCACGTCAATTTGGATCACACCCGCGCGGAACCTTGCATTGACCCTTGCAACATAATCCTTCATACTGTTAGCGTACATTTTAAAGGACAGTATTATGAACGCTATTCATGCTGGAATCACCATCGGCGTTACCGAATTGCGCGAATCGCCCACCCGCATCCTCAAGCGAGCGGAAGATGAAGACCAAGCGGTCGCCATCCTCAATCACAACAAACCTGCGGGTTACATCATTTCGCCCAAGATGATGGAAGCCATGCTGGATTCAATCGCCGACCGCATCGCCGAAAATCGCGCGAAAACGCGCATCGCCACGCTGAGCAAGGCACGCAAGGTCAAGCTGGATGATTTATGAGGAAGAGTCGCGAGCCCGTGCCGACGAGCCAGAACCTGAGATAACCCATGACCCTAGCAAGCTATGAACTAGCCATCCATCCCGCTGCCGACAAGGAATGGGCGAAGCTGGATGGCGGCATCAAGCGCCGCTTCAAAGAAAAGCTCGCCAAAGAACGGCTCAAGCGCCCGCGCGTGATGAAAGATGCACTACGTGAATTGCCCGATTGCTACAAAATAAAAATCGCCACTCCGCAGTTTCGCCTTATCTACCATGTCAACGATGCGAAGCGTCTGCTGACCATTTTATCGGTCGCATCAAGGGATGACGTCTATGAAGAATTGCGCACCAGGCTGGGCTGAGGTTTGAAAGCACCTACGCCAGACGTTCTTAGCACACTAACATGGTCAGTCTCCGCTAGCCTTTGAGGTCCGTGTAAGCCCCTTACACTTGGGCGGAAATTAAACACTAGTTCTGCGGCTCGGGCATTTTGCTTTGTAGGTAATCTCTATCGAATCGCCTCGGCGTAGTCTCTGTCGAAGCGCTCCAGCAACTTGTCCAAAACTCGCAAATTGGCCTTGTTGCGCTGCGCTTTCTCAGCCAGTCTTGCGCGGCTCATATGGAGATTCGCTTGATCGCGCTTGAGAAATGCGATCGTACCCTTAACGTAATCATTCCAGCGGAAGTCGCCCGAAATGGCTTGATCCGGAAGCAACGACTGTTCTTACTTGGAATAGCGTTTCACAACATCATCGGCCGTCGCTTTGTATGCTTTTCCTTTCAGCACGGCGACTTGCGCCTGGTCCGACGAGACGCGCGAATAACGTGCGCTTGACCCAGAGTCATCGAAAGGTTCCGGCGAAAACATATCCCATTGACCCGACCTCACATCAACAACGGCAACCTTCATGCGTATTCGCATGCGTTGCGTTTCATCTGTCAGCGCGCCGCCAATAAACGGAAACCATGAAATAGCCTTTGTCGCCAGGTCCTCCCGTCCGGTCTCGAGCAGTCCCCAATAGACGATGAGTTTTTCAGCGCCGCCTTTTGCTGCGGCCAGCCGCAATGCCCGCGAATAACCGCCACCCGAAGCGCCGCCTTCAGCAGGGACGCCTGTAAATACCGCAACGTTGTAGTACTTCTCCATTCCTTTGACCATATCCTCATCGGGGATCATGGCCCCAGACTGAATAAGCATGATAGAGGAACCCTTTTGAATTGTGATACGCGACTTTGCCGTTATAGCCTTCTGAATGTCTTCCTCAGAAATTGCCGATTTTGAGTCGATTCCAAGAACATCCAGCTCGTTAAGTTCGCCCTTGTAAAAGGGGCTGCTCCTTTGTCCATATCCTCGATCCGAGTCTGCATTGAAACCGGAATTTGAGATAGAACGTGTGCCACAACCGACGAGTGTAATTGCAACGATCAGTAATACAGCCAAGTATCGTAACTTCTGAAAGTTCAGCATTGGTGCTCCTCTATAAAAAATCACAAAAAAAATGTCGGCATTTTTTCACAAATCAGGCACAAGTGCTTCATCTCATTTCTCCTTGAACTGAATAACGACAATCCCATTTTCACGTAACGGCAGCTTGATATATGCAAGACGAACTATTACTCCGCCCCCCAATGCGGCGTAGCAATCCCCTCACCCAGATCGGCTTCGACCAAGCGCCGCCGCACCGCCAACAATTTCTCAATCAGCGCGGGCTCAAGGCGCGCGTAGGCTTCGGCGTCGGGGGTGCGCTTGACCACTACGCCGAGCACCTCGGTGATGGCGTTGCCGATGGAGTTCTGGCTGATGGTGACAATGAGTTTGCCTTTGTCGTTGCGGTAGATGAGTTGCTTGAAGGCGGGCTGCCAGCGAATGGCGTTGGCGTATTTGGCGTCTTTGATGCAACGCTCGCGCACCATCTTCGCTGTCAATAAAAAATCGTTGTTGAATTGCAGTTTGTTTTCTACCAACTCGGGAAAGTAGATGTCGCGCGGCAGCGCGGCGTTGCGCGTCGAGACCTGGGTGAAAAAGGTGCGGTAAAAGTCGATGAAGCCCTTGAGGATGGTGTCGTATTCTTTCCAGAAGCGTATTTGCCTCAAAGCTTCAGCGCCGCCGTGCACTTCCCAACTGGGCAAGCCTTGCGGGTAGCCGGTGAGGGCGATTTTGCAACTGCCGTCCTGGCAGGGCCGAAGTATTTGCAGATCGAGCTCGTCGAAGAAGTCGCGATACACGTCGCGCATATGCGCTTGAAACAACGAGTTCTGCCCGCCATCGGTGAGGTTGGGGTTGTTGGCGTCGGCGAGCGGCGCAGCGCGCAGCGCGGCTTTGTTGAACACGATGAAATGATTGTGCAGCATGCGAATGCTCGGCACGCCGGGCGAGGTGAGCGGCCAGGTTGCATCCAGGCTCGCTTCGCCCGTCAGCACCAGGGTTTCGTCCGGGTCGGGGTAACACTCCAGCATGTAGTCGAAAATGATCTGGTTCATGCGGTTCCACACGTTCTTCACCGGCTCAGGCACCTGGGTGCGGCGCACCGGGCGGCCGAGCGGGTCGAGGATGCTCTGCGAGGTGTTATAGATGATCGAGGCGTCGAACTCGTTGCTGTGGCCCAGCGCCTTGCGGTAGAGCAGCAGCCCTTCAGGATTTTGCAGCAGGCCGTTGTTGTGCGACAGATCGTTGAGATTCTCGGTGCTGTTGAAGAATTCGTTGGGCTTCATACCATCAGGCACATCGAGCGGAATGGGACGAAACGGGGTGACGATCTCTCTAGGGCCGGATTGCATGTTCAACTTTTCTCCCACGCTGTCGCAAATTCTTTCCAGTGCGGCGCTGTTTGCGCCTCCAAAAAATCACGCAGCACTTTGATCTCGGCATCATAGTGCGCTTGCGTCAACAGGCCGCGCATCAACTGGAAGCGTAAAAAGACCAGGTAAGTGTTCGCCACGTCGGTCTCGCAGTAATTACGTATTTCGCCCAGCGCGCCGCGTTGATACGCATCCCACACCTGGCTGCCATCCATGCCGAGCTTGCCGGGGAAGCCGCACAGTTTGGCCATGTCGTCGAGCGGCGCGTTGGCGCGCGGCTGATACATCGCCAGCAGGTCCATCAGATCGGTATGGCGCGCGTGATAGCGGCTGATGTAATTGTTCCACTTGAAATCGCGGTCGTCTTCGCCTTGATCCCAGTAGCGCGCAGCGCGGATACCGTGTATCAGTCCGCGATAATGCAGCACCGGTAGATCAAACCCTCCGCCGTTCCACGACACCAGTTGCGGCGTATAGCGCTCGATGCCATCAAAAAAGCGCTGGATGATGCTCGCTTCCGCGTCTTCGGCATTGCCGACCGACCAGATGCGCATGCCCTCATCGGTACGCAACGCGCACGAAATCACCAGCACGCGATGCAAGTGATGCTGGAGAAAATCACTGCCGGTGGCTTGACGGCGGCGTTGAAAAGCCATTTCGGCGACTGCGGCATCGCTGGCCTGGCCATCCAGTCCGTAAACCTTGCGCAATCCGGCAATGTCGGGAATGGTCTCGATATCGAAAGTAAGAATGGGGGTCATCTGTTTGAGCTTGCTTTGGCGCCCAGCCTAGCACAAATTTTCTTCACGTCGAACAACGCCTTTGCGGCGTCGCGCGCGTGCATGCGCGCTACTAGCGAACATACGCTGAGGAGGAGTAGAGTAATTGACTTTTACTCTTATCCTCTTCAAGTGCAAGGTAGAAACATGAGACTTTTCATCCGCCACCCGGCGGAAATTCCGATCCAGGTGAGTCAGTCAGACCATCGCACGCGCACCCATGCACGGGCACGTAACCTGAGCCTGGGCGGCTTGACTTTTAATTCGCGCTCGGAATCGCAGCCCGGCTCTATCGTGAACGTAGAAATTCCATTCGTCAGCCCGGTGTTCAAGACCCAGGCGCGGGTGGTATGGTGCAAGGCAAGCAACGGCGCTTTCGAACTCGGGGTGGAATTTCTCAATGCCGAAGACGCTTTTCGCGCGCGCATGGTTGAGCAGGTGTGCCATATCGAACACTACCGCGCGGAAGTCAAGCTGAGCGAAGGGCGCGAACTCGGCTTCGAAGAAGCCGCCAAAGAATGGATCAACATGCACGCATCGCAGTTTCCTCATCACGCCACGAAACAGCCGTGATCGTGTTGGCGGCATAGGCTACGTCACCCACCATCATTTCCCAGCCGCCGCTGGTGGGTTACGTCGCTGCGCTCCTAACCCACCCTACAAAAGCTCACAGCGTGGGCACTAGTGCCCACCCTACGCTGAACGCTTACTTTTTCACCCACTGGCCTTGCGCATCCTGGTAAAACCATCCGGCGCTGGCGCGTGAAATCCAGCGTTGACCGAAGGTGCTTTTGATCTCGCCTTCCCATTCGGGATGATTATTGGCGCGTGCGATTTCGCGGTAGAGTGCGGCGCGATCCTTGTTTTCGTCGGCCACTGCCGCATTCACTGCGGCGCGTTGCGGCAATGGCACCGCGCTGGCGTCCTTCACTGCCACCATGCCGTCGCGCGTGAGACCCACAGCGCCGCTGGCGTAGTGACCGGACAGCGTGGCGTGGCGATCTTGCATGCTTTTTTGCAGAGCTGCGATGGCAGGGGTATTGATTTCAAGATTGGCTTGCGCCAGCGCGTGGCGTTGCAAGCCAAGCGCTGCGATAGTGAAAATAATTGCCAGGAGAAAATAGCGGGGTAGCGGAAAAATGCGCGTCATGTGTGTTGCTCCTACTTCGGTGTGGTGGGGCTGGGGTTGGGTGCGGTAAGCGATGGTGAGGCGCCCTGCTTCTGCAATTGCCATACCTCATCGATGATTTTGTCTGCGGCTTTTTCGGCTGCGGCGGCGGGAAAATAAACGTTGATGGTGACGCAGGCCGAGACGATAGCCGCCCCCGCAACCATCGCCAATGCTGTTGATCCTGATTTCATTTTGGCGCTCTCCATTTTGATTACCATTCTAAGGCAGTGCAAGCGGCGGAAAAGTTCATGCGTTCGCTGCCTACTGAATCACCGGCTTGGCATTGCTGCTGATGGCGCTCTGCACGCGACTTAACAGCGTATCCCAGCTTACGTTGCGATTGTAGCCCATGACCGTGATGGCAGGGATGCCGCCGCCCTTGACGATCACATAACCTTGCGCCGTATCCTCCACGCCGCCCATTTCGCATATCCCATTGCGCAACTTGCAGGTGAGGCCGAGCTTCTCATAACCAAACTGTTCGAAGAACCCCAGCATGCTGCGCTGGATGGCCGCTGCCGCGCCTCCGCCCCCCAGCGAGGAAATGTTCTGCACCGCCTGCTGGCTGATTTTTTTCTGGTAGCTGCCGGGGCTGCTTTTCAATTGTGCATCAAAATTCACCGGCTTCCAGTTGGCGAGCTCGAGCTTGTTGATATCGAGATCGACTTTGCCTTCCATGCGTCCGAAAGAGAACGTACTGGTAATTAATCCAAGATCAAGGTTGCGCGCTTCGAACTCGCCGAGAAAGCGCGGCGCGCGTCCCAGTGGCTCAAGCAAAGCAATATTGCGCCCGCTTACCCTGCCATCGAAAACACCGATAGCGAGCTCGCCATTGACCGCGAGAATCTCGCGCGCATAGACCATGTCGGGAATGTCAGCGGTGAGCGTGCCATTCATTACCGGCAGCTTAAGCGCATTGGTGAGCGCCGCCATAGAGATCGGACTGAGTTTGCCGGATAGTTTCCAGGTCCAGGTTTCGCCGAGCTTTTCACCTTCCAGCACGCGCACATCAAGACGCCCATCGAGAACTGGAATGACGACGTTGCTGGCGCGAAAACTGTTTTCATCGACCATCACGGGAAACGCTACGCGCCCGATGGGCAGGTTCAACAGCGTGGCCGAATTGAACGCCACCTTGGCCTGTAATCTGGCGCCGCGCTGCCACGGTAGCATCGCGTTAAGCTTGTCGATCGCATAGCGCCCGCGCGGATCGGTGAGCGTGACATCGGCCACATCGAGTTGCGCGCTGGCAAGGGCGCCTTCCTTCAAGCTCGCCTGCATGCTCACACTACCCTGTGCGCTCACCTCGCCAAAGGTGGATTTGTCGAAAAAAGGTTTAATCAGCACGTCAAACAACGGCCCGGCGTTGAGCTTGCCGCTCTTGATTACGCCTTCTTTAAGCTCGAACGGCAGCGTCACGGTGGCGCTGTTGATTGATGCCGCGCCGATATCCGCCAGGATGGCGTTCGCCTCGACGACATTCACCACGCCAGCGGCGAAGCTGCCGCGTGCGCTGAGGCGATGCCCGCCTTTGGCCACATACAGCGGCTGCCAGAAGACTTCGCCGGAAAGGTAATCGGCGCTGAGCGTCCATTCAAGCGGCGTTGTCGGCAAGGGTACGGCGCGTTTACCTGTAGCGGATAGGGAAAGTTGCAATTTTTCGCCGGCCTTCAATCCTGCGGTGTCGCTGAAGGCGACATTGCTCAGTTTGGCGTCAGCTTGAAAATTAGTTAGCGTTGCGCCGCTGCCTGCTGCGCGCATTGCCGCGTCGATAGTTCCGCCACTGGGACGCGGCTGCTCCGCAGGAATCCAGCCGGCAAAGCGCTGCAACTGGCCTTGCTGCGCGTCGAGTTGCACGCTCCATGTTTGCGCCGCGACACCGCTTAGCGCCCAGCGTTCGCCGGAATCGGCGACCGACAGCACAGTGAAAGCCGCACGTTTCAGATCATGGGAAAACGTAAAAGGCAGCGCTTTGCCCTCGATTGAAGCAACGCCTTTTTTGCATTCTATTTTTCCCGAAGCCACGACCAGCGATGAACAATTGACAACGACCTGCGCGATTTTAGCAGCGCCGAACGCAGCGGAGGCAGCCTTGATTTCCATACCCGGCTGCACGCCAAGTTGCAGCGCCACAGATGGGCGAGTGACTTGCCAGCCGTTTCCTGCGACAGAATCAGCGCTGATCTGAATGCGCCCGATGGCGCTGGCGTTGTGCGCCACGAGCAACAGGCACAGCGTCAGCATCCCTGCGATAGCAATGCGCATTAGTCTCTTATCAGTTAAATCTTCGCAATTTGTGAGAAGAATTTTCGCGCCAAGACGCAAAGACGCGAAGAAAAACAAAATTTGGGTTGATCTTCTTTGCGCCTTTGCGTCTTGGCGCGAGAATAGTTTTTGGTTCCTGCTCGTCCGGCTTAGGGAATTGAATAAGTACATTTTGTTAAGCAGGAAAAACTCCCGTGGACAGATAGCGGTCGCCGCGATCACATACCACATGCACGATCACCGCGTTCTCGACTTCGGCGCTGACCTGCAACGCGGCGACCAAGCCGCCGCCAGAAGAAATGCCGGCGAAAATGCCCTCTTCGCGCGCCAGACGGCGCGTCATTTCTTCACTCGCCGCTTGCGTTACTTCGATAACGCGATCAACGCGCGCGCGCTCAAAAATTTTTGGCAGATAAGCTTCCGGCCATTTGCGTATGCCCGGCACGCTTGAACCTTCAGCCGGATGCACGCCGACAATCTGAATCTTGGGATTCTTCTCTTTCAGAAAACGCGACACCCCCATGATGGTGCCGGTGGTGCCCATGGTGGCGACGAAGTGGGTGATTTTTCCCTGCGTATCGCGCCAGATTTCCGGGCCGGTGCCGAGGTAGTGCGCGAGCGGATTATCGGGGTTGGCGAATTGGTCAAGGATCAGCCCGCCGCGTTCTTTTTGGATGGCCTCTGCATGGTCGCGCGCGAACTCCATGCCGCCTTTTTGCGGCGTGAGCACGATTTGCGCACCGTAAGCCGCCATGCTCTGACGGCGCTCGATGGATAAGTGCTCTGGCATCACCAGCACCATCTTGTAACCCTTGATGGCGGCGGCCATCGCCAGTGCAATGCCGGTGTTGCCGCTGGTGGCCTCGATCAGGGTATCGCCGGGTTTGATGTCACCGCGCGCCTCCGCGCGCGCAATCATCGACATTGCGGGGCGGTCTTTCACCGATCCGGCGGGATTATTGCCCTCCAACTTGCCAAGGATGACATTGCTGGTGTTACCGGGAATACGCTGCAGGCGCACCAGTGGCGTATTGCCGATGAATTGTTCGATAGTGGGGAACATGCCGCCAGTGTAGCAAATCAGCCCCTGTATTTGAGGGCTGCCAGCGCACCGCCTTGCGAAAATTTCTCGATAAAATCCTTC
>JAYWAM010000097.1:0-17439 GCA_043782425.1 Betaproteobacteria bacterium | reverse complement strand
TTTGCGTCTTTGCGCGGATCGCCTTTTTGTGCAATTCCGGGTGCGCACATCGGTGCTATATTTCACGCCAGAAGTCGTAAAAATTAAACCAGTTATAGGGACAGCGCCGCGCCTGGCGCTCCAGGCATGTGACGTAGGACTGTAGATAAGGTATCAGACCCGCCAGTTTTGCATTTTCCGCGCCTTCGATGCGCTCTGCCAGGGTTTCGAAAACAATCTCGTAGCGGCGACCGCCGCGAAACAGGCCGAACACCATCACCACCGGCGCGCCGGTTATTTTCGCCAGGCGCAAGGGGCTGAGAGAAAAACGTGCAGCTTGCCCCAGAAACGGAAGACTTTGTGTCGGCTCGTCTCCGAAAACTCGATCTGCGAGAATTCCCACCACCTCTCCGCGCGCAAGACATTCCTTCACTTGCAGCATAGAGCCTGGATGACCGAGTGGAATCAAGTTGTAGGGTAGCGTATGCTGCGCGCTGGCCAACAGCTTGCGCAGACTCGCGCTATCGTCCAGATGCATCACCACGTTGATGACGAGTTTTTTTTCCACACTGCCGATAATGCTGAGCATTTCAAAACTGCCCAGATGCGATCCGAGCAGCAGACAGCCGCGTCCCGCCGCCAGGGCCTGCCAGAATGCCGCCTCGTTGCTTACCTCTATGCTCAATTCGCGCTGCCTTCCTTGCAGCAGATAAACGCGATCCAGCAATGTGGTGGCGAACACGAATAAATGTTTGAAGGTGTCGCGCCAGATCGCGCGCCTGCCCAGTGCGCGGTGCAGAAACGCCTGCGAGGCGCGCCGCGTCAATGGCGCAGTCAGGAAAAAATAGGCGCAGATAGGCGCCAGCAGTACGCGGCACAATGCTCTGCCGCCATGCACAGCCAGCCAGATAATCAGCCGGATTGCATTGCGGCTGCCGCGCTCGTGCTGCTCACGCCAGTGTTGCCTCATACTTTTGCCGTAACGACGCCATTCAATGCGCGACATTCCCACTGGCCGCTCGCGATCAACACACCTGGCCCGTCCGGTGCAACTGCGCTACGCACTTCAAAACGCACTTGTACATCGCGCAGTTGCGCTGCAACGCAAAAATCTTCGCCTGGCCTGAGCGGCGCATGGAAACGCGCGCTGAGCAATGCGCCCAAAGCGATGTGTGGAAAACGCGCGTCTATGGCTTGCGTTACGTGCTCAAGAATGATGACGCCGGGCACTAGAGGATCGCCCGGAAAGTGTCCGGGCAAAGCTGGGTGAGAGGCCGCCACCACGCGCTGCGTGGCGCCTTGTGCAGCGCACGTCGGCACGACCTGGCTGTGTTGCGCTTTGCCTGGCGCTTTACATTGCGTCCTACATTGGTCGAGCAAATTAACCAGCGCCGCTTGCGGCAGCTTGCCATTGGCGTTTCTCGGCAATTGCGCCACGCGATACAACGGGCGCGGCACAAACAGCGGGTCCATACGCTGACGCAAAATTATCAAAACCTCGTGGGGAGCGAGCGTCGCCGACACATAGAACGCCAGCGGCCGTTGCGGCGCATTGGAGTGGGTCTCCTGTGGAAAAAAATACACGCCGTCATCAACACCCGGAACATCTATCAAATGCTGGTTGAGCGCCGCCAACGAGGCGCGCTTGCCGCCCACCTTAATCAAATCACTTGAGCGCCCGAGCCACAAGAAGCGACCATCGGGATGCAGTTCGAGTTCGTCGCCAAGCTGCACCGCAGGCCCGACATGCGCGCCCTTGGCCCATACGTGCTGCTCGCCAGCCTCCCCCTCGCGCCACAGCGAAACGCCGGCCAAGGGTGTCCAGGTGGTCTCGGCGGCAGTGCGCCGCAGCGCCAGCGCCCCGGTTTCGGTCGAACCATAAACCTCCATGATAGGTACCTGCCATGCCGCCTCTGCGGCGCCCGCCAGCGCACCAGGCAGGCTCATGGTCGAGGCCACCACGCTTTCCAGCCCAGGCAACGCCACAGCGGCTTGCAAGGCCGCACGCAGATGCATGGGAGTTGTCATCCACCAGTTTGGTCGCGCGCATTGCTGCAAAACTATTTCGAGATCCGCAGGCAACAGCGGTTTCTGCGCGTGCACCGCCACCCCGGTGTACCACGGCAACATTACCGTGGTCTCAAGACCGAACATATGTTGCGCAGGAACACTTCCCACCACGGCGCAGGATGGATAGTCCGGCCACTTCAGGGCTGCCGCCAGGCTCGCGGCGCCGCGGCAAAGCTGTCCCCAGGTTTTGCTATGCGCGCCAGGCTGTCCGGTACTGCCAGAGGTGAACAAAATGGCGGCTTTGTGCGCGTTGTCAATCTGCGCTATTTGCATGGTCGCTGTAGCGCCGATGGCGAAAAACGGGCTGAGGTCAAAAACGTTCTGCGCGCCAGATGTCGCAGCGTTGGGCAACGCATCGCTCAACAAATAGGCGCTGGGATACTGCTGTAGCAACTGTTCCCAGTCGCCGCGCCCCTGGCCGGGCGGCAACAGAGAAGTCTGGCCGCGTAACAACGCAGCGGCAAAGCCCAGCATAAAGCCGTGACGCGTTTCGCACAGGTTGATGACAAATTGGCTGGCGGGCAGCGCCTGCGCCAAGCCATTTACCTGGGCTAAAAATGCCGCCGCCGTCACTTCACCTGCGGCGCTCAGCAAAACGGCGTCGCCGGGGGCGCGATGTCTTAAGAGCGGCAGCATGTTCACTTTGGCTTGGGTTCTTGTGGGTGGTGAGCGTTCAAAGCAGTGGCTGCCTCTTTGCTCACAGCGACACAATTGAGCACCAATAGCGCCAGCGAGCCATGTGAGCGATGTGGAAAGCGCTGATGCCGATAGATATATTCGCCAAGGAATAATAGACTCGGCACGACATACCCCAAGCCGTGCACCCAGCGCGACCATGAATCCAGCGGCAAAAGCGGCGCCAGCACCAGCGCGACCAGAAATAGAAACACAAAACACAGCGACCATGCCCAGGTGAGCGTGCGTGTGTAACGCGCCATTTCCAAGGGCAGATCGGGATGTTCTTTGCGCGCCACGCGTGTTATCAGCGGATCTGCACCGCCTCGCAGCGTGCGCAGAAAGAAATATGCCATGAAGGCGAATGCCGCAAGCGGCGGGATATAGACGACTACTAACATCGAATCCGCCCAGTACAGACTCGCGCCCGCCAGAGTCAGGCCAGCTAGCGCGCCCAGCACGCGACGGCCAGATGCCGCCAGCAGCGCCCCGGCCATCAAACCGATAACACCCAGCGCCAGGGCGCGATGGCCGCTGGTCGAAGCGGCCATATAGCCCGCCGCCAGCCCCAGCCAAAGTAGTCCCATTGGCGCAATGGCCAGCGCGCTAGGGGTTGCAGGAGTTTCTTGGACTTCAGACATGGCGCCATTCAGGCGGTGAATAATTCGCGCGCCCAAGCTTGGCCTGTCGGCAATCAGCCGGCACGATGCAGTTGAATATACTCGGACAAACTGCGCAGGGAGGCGAAAGTTTTCTCATTGTGCGGATCGTCGGAACGCAATTTCAACGCATACTTTTGTTCTATCGCCATGGAAAGCTCCAGCATGTCGAGAGAATCGAGACCCAAGCCTTCGCCGAACAGCGGCGCATCCGGCACAATCTGCTCGGGTGTGACATCTTCAAGGTGTAGGGATTCGACAATCAGATGAGCCAACTCCAGCTCATTTTTTGATGCACTATTCATGGGCAACTTTTCTTGCTTTCGTCTGCATGCGCGGGTGGGCGATTTTATCACAGGAAATCTCAATGCTCCCTGCAAAGACGGTACAATTGCCACTCACCTTGCATGGAACCATTCTGGCGTAGCGCTCACAGGCAGAACAACTGGCGTAAACAGTCATCTGAATAACGGGAATCGTAGTGACGCAACTGGATAATAAGCAACTACTGCAATCGGTAGTCAAGTTGACGGAAAAACCCGATGTCCGGGCTTTCGAGTTGTCGTTGCTAGCTACCCTGTACGAACTCGTTAGCGCAAAAACTATCAAGCTATGCAAAATTCATGCGAACCCCGAAGCGCCTAGCCAAAAAATTGTCGTCTATGTTTCGCGGCGTGACGAGCAAACAATGGAAGGCGAAACCTTTGAGGCAGCCCTGATCGAAGGCGACGCGGCTCTTGCCGCATGCCTGCAGACCGGACAAACAACCGTTGCCCCGCGTGCGCAAGGTCTGGGGGTTCGCATCGTGCACGCGTTAAGGACCGACAAGACGATTGTCGGCTTTCTGATCCTTGAATGTGAAACGCATAACCCCAAGGATCAGGAACTGGTTGCCATTCTGCTGGGTTTTTACAAGAATTATGTCTCGCTGCTCGCCTATAGCCAACACGACCAGTTGACCGGGCTGCTGAACAGAAAGACTTTTGACGACAAGCTGGTGCAAATCATCGCCTCGCTGCGCTCATTGCATGAGCGCAGCAGCGATAATCATGGGGGATACTGCCTGGCAATACTCGATATCGATCACTTCAAAAACGTTAACGACCAATTCGGCCATTTGTATGGCGACGAGGTGCTGCTGCTGTTTGCGCGCACCATGATCGAAGCTTTTCGCGGTGGAGACTTGCTGTTTCGCATCGGCGGCGAAGAGTTTGTAGTCGTCCTTAAAGACGTTAATCTGACGCGTGCGCTCGTGGTGCTGGAGCGCTTCCGGCAGACAGTCGAGGAATTTCCCTTTCCGCAGGTCGGAACCTTGACCGCCAGCGTTGGCGCGACGGTCATCAGTGGCGAGGATATTCCCATTTCCCTGATCGATCGCGCGGATAAAGCGTTGTATTACGCCAAGAAAAATGGCCGCAATCGCGTCTGCTTCTTTGAGAATTTGCTTGCCGAAGGGAAATTGACAGCGGCTAAAGATGAAAGCAATGTCGAATTATTTTAACCGTAGATGGGTATCGCTGCGCTCAACCCATCCTGCGCTCGCTCGTTAAACAAAAAGCGTCGTCCCAGCGCAGGCTGGGACCCAGTCCATCGTATATCTGACTATTGGGAGGACTGGATCCCAGCCTGCGCTGAGATGACGAACTTTTACTATTTTAAAAGTGTGACTCCTTGGGGTATAACAGCCTGTTTTTATTTCGGAAACCGCTTAACCGAGTGACATGAGAGTCTGACCCTATTGATGTGCCATTGATGCTACGCGGCCTTCTTCACCGTCATGCGAACTCGCATCCCCGCCTGCGCCAACATGTTCACCAACGCGTCCAAACTAAACAACTGAATCTTTCCCTTCAGCAATTGGTTAAGACGGGGCTGGGTAATGCCAATAACTTGGGCGGCTTCTGCTTGTGTCATCCCCGATTGCTTGACGAATTTTTCCACGCGCATCATCAACTCGGAACGCAATTTGAGATTCTCCGCTTCGGCTTCGCCAAACCCTAAGTCGCGAAAGATATTGTCGCTACCGATGATTTTTTTGATTCCCTTACTCATCCTGATTTCCTTTCCTGTACCAATTTGGCAAGGCGACGCTGGGCAATATCGATATCGCGCTGGTCGGTCTTTTGCGTTTTCTTCGTAAAGGCATGGAGCACGTACACTGCATCAGCAAATTTTGCGATATATAGCACTCAATTTTCCGTATCTGTGTGAATGCGTATTTCCTTTACTCCTACTGCCACCGTACTCATGGGTTTCCAATCCGATGGCTCCATTCCTTTTTGTACCTTGTCTAACTGAAAACCCGCTTCTTTACGGGCATCGTCGCCAAACGCCTTTACATCCGCTTGACTTGAACCGAGCCACTTCAACGGTTTCATAGTCTATTCCAGTTTTGATATATCTTGCAAACGTGGGCACATGTAGGAAAATCAACCCCCTCAAACCCAGCCGTGTAGGGTGGGCACGTTTTTGTGCCCACGCGGCTAACATCAATCATATTCCAGCGTGGGCACACGTGCCCACCCTACATCAGGAAAAACGCCGAAATGCGATGGCGCCATTGGTGCCGCCAAATCCGAAAGAGTTGGAAAGCGCCACGTCAATTTTCATTTTGCGCGCGTTGTTGGCGGCGTAATCAAGATCACACGCCGCATCCTGATTGAAAATGTTGATGGTGGGGGGCGAAATCTGATGATGGATCGCCAGCGTGGTAAAAACCGCTTCGACAGCGCCGGCTGCACCCAGCAGATGACCGGTCATGGACTTGGTGGAATTCATCACCAGTTTGTAGGCATGCTCGCCGAAGGTGCGTTTTACGGCAATAGTTTCGGCCACATCACCCAAGGGTGTTGAAGTGCCGTGCGCGTTGATATATTGAACATCTGCGGCATTGATAGAACCGTTTTTCATGGCATTGAGCATGCAGCGTCTGGCGCCATCGCCATCTTCCAGCGGCGCGGTCATATGGTAGGCATCGGCGCTCATGCCGAAACCCGCAAGCTCCGCATAGATGCGCGCGCCACGCGCTTTGGCATGCTCAAGCTCTTCCAGCACCAGTGCGCCGCCGCCCTCGCCCAACACAAAACCATCACGATCCTTGTCCCACGGCCGACTAGCCGTTGCCGGATCGTCATTGCGTTCCGAAAGCGCTTTACATGCCGCGAACCCGCCAATTCCGGACATATTGATGCACGCTTCCGCACCGCCGGCAATCATCACATCTGCATCGCCATACTCAATCAACCTGCCCGCATCACCAATGCAATGCGTGGCAGTGGTGCAAGCGGAGACCATGGATAGATTCGGGCCTTTGAGGCCATAGAGGATGGAAATCATGCCCGCAACCATATTTATGATGGAGCCAGGAACGAAAAATGGAGAAAGGCGACGCGGCCCCTTGGCGATCATCTCCCTGATATTGTCTTCTATCATCGGCAGGCCGCCGATGCCCGAACCCATGTTGACGCCGATGCGCTCGGCATTGGATTCATTCACCACCAGTCCGGCATCATCCATTGCCTGTTTGGCCGAAGCTATGCCGTAATGGATGAAGCTATCCATGCGGCGCACTTCCTTGGGTGACATCCATTCGGCAGGATTGAAATCTTTTACTTCGCCGGCAAAACGTGTCGGCAAAATCGCCGCATCAAATTTGGTGATGGCGCCGATGCCGCCGCGGCCATTGAGTATGTTATCCCAGGCCTTGGCGACACCCGTCCCGACCGGGGAAACGATGCCGAGACCGGTGACGACTACACGACGTTTGGACATGGCAAAGGGAACACGGGCGAAAGTCTTCGCCTGAGTTCAGGATGAGATTTATTTAGGAAGGTGACCAGAAACGTAGTCAATGGCCTGCTGCACGTTGGTAATTTTTTCCGCCTCTTCGTCGGGAATCTCGCACTCGAATTCTTCTTCAAGCGCCATGACGAGTTCAACGTTGTCGAGAGAGTCTGCGCCCAGATCTTCAACAAAGGAGGAGTTATTCTTAATGTCGGCCTCGGCGACGCCGAGTTGTTCGGCCACGATTTTTTTGACGCGCGCTTCAATGTTATCCATCTTGTACTTCCTCCTGTTGCTTCAATAGAAAATAAAACCCGACCATTTTACCAAATCAGGCGCATAAAACCTAACTACATATACATTCCGCCATTCACATGAATGGTATTTCCTGTGATATAAGCGGCTTGCGCAGAGGCAAGGAACAAAACGGCTTCGGCAACCTCGTTGGCTTGCCCCAATCTGCCGAGCGGGACATTTTCCAGCATTTTCTTAACCTGCTCCGCAGGCAAGTCTTTGGTCATATCAGTCTCGATAAATCCCGGCGCCACGCAGTTAACAGTGATATTGCGGCTGCCGACTTCGCGCGCCAAGGCTTTGCTGAATCCCACCATCCCCGCCTTGGCCGCCACGTAATTGGTCTGGCCTGCATTGCCCATGAAGCCCACCACCGAGGCGATATTGATTATGCGGCCTTTGCGCGCTTTAATCATGCCGCGCAACACCCCGCGCGACAGCTTGAATACTGATGTCAGGTTGGTATCCATGATCTCCTGCCACTCTTCGTCTTTCATTCTTGCCAGCAGGTTGTCGCGGGTTATCCCGGCATTGTTGACCAGTATGGTTATTGGCCCAAGACGTGCCTGAATATCACCGATGACACGTTCAATGCCTGCGTTGTCGCGTACGTCGAGCACCAGCCCGAAACCTTGCAGCCCGGCTGCGGCGATAGCCTGCTCAATAGCGGCTGCCCCTGCTGCACTGGTGGCGCTACCGACCACCATCGCACCCGCTTTGCCCAGCGCCAACAGGATCGCCTGACCTATGCCTCGTGTGGCGCCGGTGATGAGAGCAATTTCACCTGTCAATTTGGACATGTTGCGTATTTCCTTTTCATTGCAGCGTGCTGTGAAGCGCGCTTGTATCGCTTAAGGCGATGCAGTTAAGCGAGGGATCGATACGCTTGTTCAGCCCGGTCAGCACCTTGCCAGGTGCGCATTCAAACACATTTTTCATGCCGCGTGCGGCAATGGCTTGAATCGTTTCGATCCAGCGTACCGGGCGATATAGTTGTTCGACCAGCGCCTGCTTGATGGCGCCGGGCGAATCGAAACTGGTGACTTCGGCATTTTGCAGCACCGGAGCGGTGGGCGTCACTAGCGCAACTGATTGCAGATACTGTGCCAGACGCTCCGCCGCCGGGCGCATTAAAGCGCAATGCGAGGGCACGCTCATGGGCAGCATGATGGCGCGCTTGGCGCCCCTTTGCTTGGCAAGCGCCATGCCGCGCTCTACCGCAGCGCGGTGACCGGCGATCACTGTCTGGCCGGGAGAATTCAGGTTTACCGCCTGGCACACTTCATTTTGCGCCGCTGCACTGCACACCTCCAGTATCGCGGCTTCATCAAGACCCAGAATCGCAGCAATGCCGCCGACCCCTTCGGGTACCGCGGCCTGCATGGCTTCAGCGCGAAAACGCACCAACGGCAAGGCGGCGGCAAAGGTTAAAGCCCCGGTAGCGACCAGCGCCGTGTACTCGCCCAGGCTATGGCCCGCATACACAGCGGCATCGGCGCCGCCCGCCGCCTTCCAGGCGCGAAAAGTAGCCACACCGGCAGTGAGCATCACCGGCTGGGTATTGACTGTCTGTGCCAGCGCCTCTTGCGGCCCCTCGGAAACCATTTTCCAAAGATCCAGCTTGAGAATATCTGATGCTTCGACGAAAGTATTTTTTACCACCGCCATATCGGCAAAGCCCGCCATCATGCCGATGGACTGGGATCCTTGGCCGGGAAACACTAACGCGAGAGTATTTTTTTCTACCATTTGAGCAACACCGCGCCCCAGGTGAATCCGCCGCCGACGCCTTCCAGCAACACCACGTTGCCGGGCTGGATACGGCCATCGCGCAGCGCAACATCCAGGGCCAGGGGAATGGAAGCCGCTGAGGTATTGGCATGCCGGTCCACCGTCACCACAACCTTGTCGTCGGCGATGCCCAGCTTGCGCGCGGTGTGGGTGATGATGCGGATGTTGGCCTGATGGGCAATCAGCCAGTCCACATCGGCAATCGACAAATTATTTTCCTGCAAGGCCTCGCGCGCGACATCCTCAAGCACCCTGACTGCAAGTTTAAACACCGCGCTGCCCTCCATGTAAAGATAGGGCGTGCCGCTCACCTTGCCGTTGGCGACCTGGCCCGGTGTTTCAAGAATTCCACGGTGACGGCCATCGGCATGTAAATGACTGGAAAGTATCCCAGGGCTTGAGGATGCCTTGAGCACCACCGCGCCTGCGCCGTCGCCAAACAACACACAGGTAGAACGATCCTGCCAATTGAGAATGCGCGAAAATATTTCCGCGCCGATCACCAGCGCGCATTTGTTGGCGCCGCTACGGATGAATTTGTCTGCGGTTGCCAGCGCATAGACAAAACCGGCGCACACCGCCTGCACATCGAACGCAGCGCCGTTTTTGATGCCGAGCTTGTCCTGCACAATGCAAGCCGTGCCCGGAAAAATCATATCCGGCGTGCTGGTTGCGACAATGATGAGATCGATCTCGTGTTTGTCTATGCCCGCTGCGGCGATGGCCTGCTCGCCCGCCTTGAGCGCCAGATCACTGGTCATTTGCTGATCCGCGGCGATGTGGCGCTGCTGAATGCCGGTGCGCTCTACAATCCATTCATCGCTGGTGTCGACAAACTTTTCCAGATCGCTATTGGTGAGCACTTTGTCAGGAAGATAACTGCCGGTGCCGATGATGCGTGAATAAATCATGTTACCTGCTCGTTATTAACTGTAGTTTTATGGGCGCCAAGCAAGCCTTCTTGATGAAGACGGGAAATTTCTGCACTGATACGTTCGAGCAATCCGTGACTCACTTCCGATGCGGCGCGTTCCAGCGCCTTGTAAAAAGCAAAGCGATCAGCAGACCCATGACTTTTAACCACTACGCCTTTCAAACCCAGCAGCGCGGCGCCGTTATAGCGACGGTGATCAACGCGCCTCCTGAAACGCTTGATGATGGGATAGGAGACAATTGCGGCAAGCCTGGAAAATAGATTGCGCGTGTATTCTTCCTTGAGAAAATCGCCGAGCATCTTCGCCAAACCCTCAGACGTTTTTAACATCACATTGCCAACAAACCCGTCGCACACAACAACGTCAGTCGTGCCTTTGTAGATATCGGTGCCTTCCACGTTGCCGTAAAAATTCAGATGACTTTTCTTCAGTAGTTCGCAGGCCTTTTTAATCGACTCACTGCCCTTGATGTCTTCGGAGCCGATATTGAGCAGGCCGACGCTGGGGTTGGCGATATTGTCGATGGCGCTGGCAAGCATGGCGCCCATAATGGCGAACTGCAGCAAGTGCTCGGGTTCGCATTGGGCGTTGGCGCCCAGGTCAAGCGCATAGGTATGGCCTTTACGTGTCGGCAAGACGGCGCAAATCGCCGGGCGATCTATGCCTGGCAAGGTTTTAAGCACGAATTTCCCCGTACCCATCAACGCGCCGGTGTTGCCTGCCGAGACGCACGCGTGCGCCTCACCGCTTTTAACCAGATCGATGGCGACGCGCATGGAAGAATTTTTCTTGGTGCGAATGGCGCTGCGTATATCCTCGTTCATGCCTACAACTTCCAGGGCCTCAACGATTTTAAGACGCGGTGAATTATCAGACAGGATGTCGGACGCCTTAGCGCGCTTGAGCTGGCGCGTAAGCTCGTCGGGCTTGCCGACCAGAAGCACGCGCGCGCCCACATTGCGACTGAGAAAGTCTAGCGAAGCCGCAACCGTGACGGATGGGCCATGATCTCCGCCCATCGCGTCCACAGCGATGACCACGCTCATAGCTTCGCTCATTGCATGTGGTGCAACGATCAGGAGCTATGCCGCGCTTATTCGCCCTTGGTTTTAACGACCTTCTTGCCGCGATAGTAACCGGATGGCGAGATATGGTGACGCAAATGCGTTTCTCCGGTAACCGGCTCGACCGCCAGCGGCGGATTGGTTAAAAAGTCATGCGCACGATGCATGCCGCGCTTGGACGGGGACTTCTTATTCTGTTGAACAGCCATTTTACTAACTCCTTTTTAAGAATTCGGTTTTTTCAGCGCCGCTAACACTGCAAAGGGCGAGACCTCCGCTCCCTCTGTGTTGCCCTTGTCAGACGAGGCTTGCGCGTCGCTGTCAGCGCAACGCGGAAACATCGGCAAATCGAGTATGACTTCATCCTCCACCAGGCCACGCAAATCTAACTCCTGGCCCGCGACCACGTAGTCTTCGTCATCCGGCTCATCTTCCAGCGGCGGCATCGCGCTTTCCGCATCAAACAACACCAAGCGTCGATCAATATTCAACGGGTGGCGCAGCGGCTTGAGCGTAGTCTGACATTGCAACGTAACCCAACCCGTTATTATACACCGCACGCCTTGCTGCTGGCTGCCATCAGGACGGGTTAATAATCGTCCTTCGATGCGGCACTTGAGTTCGCCTTCAGGAAAAACCAGCGTTTCACGGAGACGGGGAAGACTGGCTGGCGCAATACTCGCTTCCACCGTTTGCTTTTGGCGGGTAAATACTGCGGTATTGACTACTCCAAACAGCGGAGATACGTCGCGATCAGAGTTCGACATGCGGCGCGCATGATATTATCTTTTCTTCAATTTGTCAAAGACTTAGCATTATGATCCCGAGCCAACTCTCAGCTTCAAGCGCACCCTTAAAGGCGCTATCTTGAGCAACTTGGTATTAGCCTCAACTTCACGCTACCGCGCCAGCTTACTTACGCGCCTGCAAATCCCGTTTGACATCGTTGCGCCGCAGGTGGATGAATCTCCCCTACCCGCAGAGGCGCCGGCCGCTACAGCGTTGCGCTTGGCGATAGCCAAAGCCCATGCCGTCAGAGCGCTTCATCCTCAGGCGTTCATTATCGGCTCTGATCAAGTGGCTGAACTGAATGGCGCCGCAATTGGCAAGCCGGGTACGCGGGAAAACGCTGTCGCTCAGCTTAAGTTACTGCGCGGCAAACGCGTGGTTTTTCATACCGCGCTGTGCCTGTTGAACGCTGCTACAGGGCGCTCGCAATCGCGCATTGTTCCTACGCTCGTCACTTTACGCAGCTACACCGACCAGGAAATCGAAGTCTATCTTGACAAGGAGCCTGCCCTAGACTGCGCTGGCAGTGCAAAGTCTGAGGGCCTGGGCATCGCGCTGATGGTGTCACAGGAAGCTGACGACCCCACTGCTCTGGTCGGATTGCCGCTCATTGCACTGGCGCAGATGCTTGATGCAGATGGTTTCCCGGTGCTGTCCTGATGAGTACGCAGGCGCGTGGCACTCTGTTTTTGATTCCAAGCAATCTGGGACAACCGATACAGCCCGAGGCCATCCTGCCCGCACAGGTGATTGCGCTGACGGCGCGCCTCGAATATTTCGTTGTAGAAAATGCCAAGACCGCACGACAGTTTTTAAAATCGCTGAACACCATCCTGCCGCTGCAATCCCTCAACATACAGGAGTTGAACGAGCATACGCCTGCATCCGCGTTGCAGGGCCTGCTCAAGCCCGCGCTGCAAGGCAAAGACATCGGCCTGCTTTCCGAAGCCGGTGCGCCTGCGGTGGCGGATCCGGGAGCGCAACTGGTTGCGCTTGCGCATGCATCGGGCGTTGCAGTTGCGCCTCTGGTCGGCCCTTCTGCCCTATTGCTGGCTTTGATGGCATCCGGGCTGAATGGCCAGACCTTTGCCTTTCATGGCTATTTGCCTATTGAGCACCAGGAAAGAATATCCGCCATTGCAGCTTTTGAGCGCGAATCGGGCAAACGCAATATGACGCAGATATTTATCGAAACGCCATACCGCAACAACGCTTTACTGGCCGACATTGTTGCCAACGCCGCGCCCGAAACGAAACTGTGTCTGGCGGTAAACCTCACCGCGCCGGATCAGTTCATTTGCACCAAGTGCGTAGCACAATGGCGCACTGCCTTGCCAGACATCAACCGCAAGCCGACGGTTTTTTTGTTTCTGTCTGCGCGTAGCAGGTGATTCAGGACAAAAGTGATTGGTGTTCAGCAAAAATGGAATCTTGTTTGAGAATGGGCAATAGCGCGTCGGCGCTTACCGGCACGCTGAAGTAAAAGCCTTGTCCAATGCCACACCCTTCAGCACGCAGCAAATTGAGTTGCCCAGCGGTTTCAATACCCTCGGCAATCACCTCCAGGTCGAGACTTTTCGCCATGTTGATAATGGCCACGACGATGGCGGTATCGTTGGGGTCGGCGGTGATGTCACGAATAAAAGACTGGTCGATCTTGAGCTTTCCAATGGGTAGCCGCTTGAGATAAGACAGGCTCGAATACCCCGTCCCGAAATCATCGACAGCAAGATGAATACCCATGTCTGCGAGCTCGTTGAGCAGCAGAATACTGCCTTCAGCCTGTCGCATCACCTGGCTTTCGGTGATCTCCAGCTCGAGATACTTCGCGTGCAATCCGGTTTCGGCAAGAATTTTTGCCACCAACTCTACGAACCCCTTATCGCTAAGCTGCCGCGCAGAAAGGTTTATCGCCATGCGATGCGGCGCCAGCCCAATGTCCTGCCATTGCCTTGCCTGCTGACAACCTTCACGCAGCACCCATGCGCCAATTTCGTTGATAAGACCGGTTTCCTCTGCCAGCGGTATGAATTCTCCTGGCATCATGGTGCCGTTGTCGCGGCTGTTCCAGCGAGCGAGCGCTTCAACCGCCACAATTTTGCCCGTGCTTAAATCGACTTGCGGCTGGTAATGCAGCACAAAATCGCCTTGTTTTACGGCGGCGCGCAAGCTGCTTTCCAGCGCGGCGCGGCGCTTTACTGCAATATTCATCTGCGGGGTAAAAAACTGATAAGTGTTTTTACCCAGGCTTTTACCGTGGAACATGGCGGTATCGGCGTTTTTCATCAGCGTCTGGGGATCAGTACCATCTTCAGGAAACAACGCAATGCCGATCGAACCGGAGATATGCTGCGCCGTACCGCCGACAAAAAAGGCGGCGCGCATCGCATCCAGTATTTTTTGCGCCACGCGCGTCGCGCCGCGTTGACCGTCAAGCTCTTCAAGCAACACAATAAACTCGTCACCGCCGTGCCGCGCGATGGTATCGTGCTGGCGTACTGAGAGCGTAAGTCGTTTGGCCACTTCACGAAGAAGCTCATCACCCACATCGTGTCCTAGCGAGTCATTGATATTTTTAAAGTTGTCGATATCAATGAACATCACGCCCAGATCCTTACCCGAACGTTCCACGCGGCTGATGGCCTGTAACACGCGATCCTGAAGCAAGGCGCGGTTAGGCAGATCAGTCAGACTGTCGTGGTATGCCAGGTGCTGAATGCGCTGCTGTATGGCGCGCCGCTCGCTGATATCGCGCGTATTGATGATAATGCCGCGAATGTGTGGATGGTCAAGACTGTTTTTCCCCATTGATTCAAGAGTGCGCCAGGCGCCGTCTTTATGGCGCACGCGAAACTCAATAGGATTTTCACTCTGAGTACCGGGTCCACGCGCGATCAACTCTGCGAATTCCTGCTTGAGCAGATCAACATCATCGCGGTGCACCATATCGAATTGGTTGCGTCCAATTATCAGATCGGGATCATAGCCCAGCAAATGCTTGACAGAAGGGCTTTGGTATTGGATTACACCTTGATCGTCAACCACAGTGACAATATCCATAGCGCTTTCCGTAATAGCGCGGAAACGCGCTTCGCTGGCTTCCAGCGCGTGTTCGCTGTGTGCCAGTTCCTGTTCATGACTGCGCGTAGCATTGGCAAGCTCCTGTATGGTGCGCGCAAGCTGTTCGAGCTCAGCATAGCTGTTATGTGACGATAGCTCCCAGGGTAAGGCTCGGAAATCATGCCGCTTGAGTTCATTCGCTAGTCTGCCGATAGGCGCTGATATTTGATGAGCAAGCAAGATGCCGAGAATGGTGGTGAGAAGAACTGCGCCGAGGCCCCACCAAATAATCTGCGCACGCAAATTGCTGGCCATGGCGTGTTCCAGCCCCGCTTCCGTCGCAGCGCGCAGGGCAATGATCCCCAGGAACAGCACAAATACCAAGCCCAATACCGCAAAGCTTGCCGCCAGGCGTAGCCGCAAGCTTTTGGCGCGAAGTGGCCCTTGCTTCATGTTTACAGTGTCCTATTCCCTATTAACGCACTGGCTTGGAATAACCAATCGGGGGCGCTGTTTTACCCGTGTGCGCAATTATTCACAATGCCTTCAAGAATGTGCTCGATGCCAAATGCTCACAATATCGTCATGCTCCTCTACCGGGAGCGCTTTCAAACATGCACCTTGGCACGGCCCGGTCAGACATTGCCCGGTTTGCGGATCGAAGGTCGCGCCGTGCGTGGCGCAAATCAAGTATAGCCCCGATTCATCAAAGACCTCACCGGGATTCCAGTCAAGCTCGGTGCCGCGATGCGGGCAACTATTGACATAAGCATAGACCATACCACCGAATCGCACTGTGAAGCACGACACACTGCCGTGCCCATCGGGCAAATCAAAACGCACCGCCTTACCGCCGTCTTGCAGGGCTGAAGACCGGCAGATTAGTCGTTTCGTGCGAGCCATGACCAGTTCAAAGCGGATGATGATCCACAGAGAGAAGAGTGTTCAAATAGCGCTCCAGTTCAGGCGGCAAGGCACAAACCAAATCTATGCGTTGCGCGCTGATGGGGTGATCAAAAACCAGGCGATGGGCATGCAGAAACATGCGCTTCAATCCCTGCGCGCGCAACTGCTTGTTGAGCGCGAAATCACCATATTTGTCGTCACCCAAAATCGGAAAACCCAGATAAGCCAGGTGTACGCGAATCTGGTGCGTGCGTCCGGTCTTGATCTGGGCGTCAAGCAAGGTCGCCGTTGAATATCCTTTGACGGCAGTGAATATCGAATGCGCTTCCTGCCCGGCATCGTCCACAGTCACGCGGCGCTCACCGCTGGCAGTGTGAAATTTTTGCAGGCGCGCCTTGACGTGCTGACGTGCATTTTTCCACACGCCTTTTACCAGGGTCAAATAGTGCTTTTCGATACGGCCATCCTTGGCGCCGCTGCGCAGCGTTTCATGCATGCCCAACAGCGCCGCGCGCTTTTTCGCCACCAGCAGGATGCCAGAGGTCTCGCGATCCAGCCTATGCACCAATTCAAGAAATTTTAGATGCGGAAATTCGCGTCGCAACAATTCAATCACGCCCAGAGATACGCCGCTGCCGCCGTGGACTGCCAAGCCCGAAGGTTTGTTAAGTGCGATCAAGCTCTCATCCTCATAGAGAATATTAGGCAGCAGCATGGTGTTTTCCGGAACGCGGACGCGCGCAACCGGCGCCTTGGCCGCCACGCGCACCGGCGGAATACGCACCACATCCTCCAGTTTCAAGCGATAAGACGCCGCCACGCGCTTCTTGTTGACGCGCACCTGGCCACTGCTGAGAATTTGGTAAACATGGCTCTTGGGAACGCCCTTGAGGCGCGACAACAAAAAGTTATCTATACGCTGATCTGCGGCATTTTCGTCGACTGTCTCAAACGCAACTACCGGGGCGTTTCCTATTGTTTCAATATTGGGATCGGTGTTTTTCATTGGCGTGCTAGTTGTACTACACTACAAAATTGATCCTCATGTAGACAAAGAACTTAGACATCTGTCCCCGAATGTTCTTCAAGCTTGGCTCGTTTAATTTCGATGTTCCCCTGCCCCGTAGAATTCGCATTTGATTACGCTACCAAACCAGGCGGTGTTTCGAGCGTGGCGCCCTTGGCGTGGGTGATGTTGCTTGGGCGTAGCGCGGCGTCGCAGGGTCGAGCGGGTAGCTGCTGTCGCCCTTGGCGTAACTGACATTATCGATAAGCTTGATGAGCGAGCCCTGTGTGCCGCCAGCGCTGTCAAGCGGCTGTGCAGTGAGCGCGATGGTGGCGGACTGCGTCAGGGTGAAGGTATAGTTCGCACCGATGCGGCACAGGCGCGCGTTGACCAGATCCACGTCGCTTGACATGCGCAATGTCTGCGCA
>JAYWAM010000096.1:0-2486 GCA_043782425.1 Betaproteobacteria bacterium | reverse complement strand
CCAAAAGGCCGCTCAATATCATTGCGGTTCATTGCGCAGCTTTGCCAACGAGGAATCCGAACGGCGAGTTCTGGCGCAGCGACATACCTTCCGTGTCGTCACGCAACATTGCCGTTCGCATGGATACTGCCGGCAACGAAAGGATGCCGCGCCACGCCTGGATATATCGCGGGTTACACAGATTGCCGCGCTGCCATTTCTCAATCTGCTGCAATGCCATCCGGCGCACCTGCTCACCCGTCACCGGATCAAGCAGCGCGTTAACGGCTTTCTGGTGAAGCTTGAGCAACCCGACATCAACCCTATGCTTTACGGCACGCGCTTGACGTCGCTGCTCGAAAATCTCTATTTCATTCATTCAGTTGTCCCATGCTCTGCTCCTTATAGATATTCAATCATCTCTGTATTTTACGCCGCAAGTGGCGGGGAATTACAACCGAATGGATAACACCGCAAAGGAAAGTAGCGGATAATCAGCGCGCGTCTTGCTACAAAACATGAAAGGAAAACATATGAAGAAGGTTGAGGAAATGCGCGCCGAATACCGGCGCGAGGATCTCGGCAAAGGTGTGCGTAGCAAACACTATGCTGAGTTTAGAAAGGGCAGTAATCTGGTGCTGCTTACGCCAGAGCTGGCCAAAATTTTTCCTAGCAACGAAGCAGTCAATGCGGCGTTAAATTCTCTTGTTGGAATCGCCCGATCTGCAACCAGCTTATCCCCGCGCTCAACGCGCACGCGCACAAAAGCAGCGCGTGCCGGTTAGTTAACGTTATCTCAGTACGGCGCAATCACCAGCGGGCATTGCGCCGTATGTAATGTTCTGACAACATTTTTGGAGTGCGGCGGCAAGACGCCGCTTTTTAAAAACGCGACACGTCGCGCCAAACCCAAAGCGGTGACACGTCACCGCGCTCCAAAGGGTCGCATGTGGCCGATTAACTGTACTCGACGTTTCATGGATTGGTGCGGTGTTTATCCCAAAGGCTGGGCCGACGGTGATAAGGCGGATGTTGGTTTACGCGGATTCACATACGGTGCCCGTCTGCCTCCGTTTCAAGCATCACCGAAAACTTTCCCGCCGGCGCGACGCATTGCATCCGCCAATTTATCGTCAAACGTCGCTGTAACCAACGCTTCGACGTGCTCTATCGCCAATAGCGCTTGCTCCGCGCAGTCGGCCTCGTTAGCTTTCTCGCGCTCAAACAGCCATGCCAGCGCCATTGATGCATCCAACACGAATTTCATCGCCGACCTTCAGAAATCCACTCAGCCATCGTTTCATCGGTGGCGCCGCGGACTTTAGGTATGCCGCGCATCGCTTCTACGGCTGCGTGGACATCGTGGCGCACGGCACTTTCACTCGGCACCAAATCGGCAACCGGTCGGCCGCGCAGTGTAATGGTGTAGCGTTGCCCGTGCTGTACTTCACGCAAGAGCTCAGACAGCTTCGCTTTGGCATCGAAAGACCCGACTTCGGTATACATAGTTTTGCTAATCCATTCAACCTAGTTTATGAACTAGGTCAGTATAACTTAATGGCTTCCTTGGCTCAAAGCGCTCGATGGCAGCCCAGATTGGAAAAATCGGCGGCACAGCTTCCGTCGTAGCAAAAGCAACGGCCGCTCGCCAAAACGGGAAGTTGGGTGGTCGGCCAAAGAAGCCGAAAGGTTTGATTGCCGCCTGTACGAGTGCTGCGGCAAGACCCCCGCTTTTTTCGAACCGCGACAGGTCGCGTCAAACCCCAAGCGGTGACATGTCACCGCACATCAAAAAGCCGCACGTGGCCGAATGGCTGTTTTTGACGTGTCATGGATTGGTGCAAAAAACGCCAGGAGGTTGGTCAGTCCAATATCGCATAGAGTCGCGCCAAAGCGTCATCCACCACCTGCCCCGGAGCCGTTTCCAGAAACTTAGCTGCTCGTGCCGTCAAGTCCATAGCCATACACTGATTGACAAGCGCCGCGCCTTGCGTTTGCGTACCGCTGCCTGTCAGGTTCGCCGCGAAGCCTGCCTCACGGGCAAAATTACCGCCCTGGGTGATCGGTGCAACGATAGCCAGCCCTAACTAGTTGAACTCCTTTGGGGAAAGAATCAAGACGGGCCGATAGCCCTTCTGTTCGCGCCCGCTCGCCGGGTCGAGGCCCACAAACCAGATTTCGCCGCGGGCTGCGACCCGCTTCATACTCTCTCCCGACCCGCGCGAGGCGCATTAAGCCACTCCTGGCTCTCGTGCGATTGAGGCGCTTTGAGATCGCATTGGGCGATCAAGTCCGCTAGCTTGTAGCGGCGCTGTGCGGGCGAAAGCCGCAGCACGCCCGCCTCTACTGTTGCATCAAGCGTGTCGCCAATCGCTACATTGAGGCTTTGAAGGAGCGTTTTGGAAAGTCGTAAACCCGCACTGTTGCCCTGCCACGGTAAATTTGTTCTCAAGTTCTGCGCGCCCCAGTTGCCGAGTTGTTTGTCATGCGCAAGTAGTCGAAGACCA
>JAYWAM010000095.1:0-2490 GCA_043782425.1 Betaproteobacteria bacterium | reverse complement strand
GGCTTGCCCGCGATAGCAAGCATTTCGCGGGCAAGCCCGCTCCGGGGCAAGCGAATTTATTCACGTTCCTATCGAGAGTTGGCAATACCCCACATCAGTCTGAATCGCGCCCGGAAATTCGTACAAAACATCAGGACACTTTTCATCGTTAGCGAGCGTAGGACGGACTTATCCGCCGCATCATGCCAGAGCGATGGTAGTCACCGAGTGGCCACGGAAATGGCCACCGTAGTGATGGTTTGGCGGACAAGTCCGCCCTACGCTCGCTGCGGCCAGTACGCAGCAACAAAGAGTTGGTCGGCGTCACGGCAGCGGCACCCCAAGGTCTTTGCATATCTTCCTCGCCAAGTGGTCGTTCACCTCGCTGTGGCGAGGAACAGCGCTACGTCTGTTTAAGGAAGGGTTATGCCACCACGAATGGCTGCCGCCTTCCCGAAGAAGTGCGCAGCCATGAGAGGAAAGGTGTCGCAGTAGCTCGCGACGCCTCATACCGCAATGCTGAACTCTTCGTAGCCCTTGCCCGCAGCGTTCCGGGCATCCGCACGGTTCATTTCCAGCGCTTCCGTGAGAGTGACACGTAATGTTTTCAACAGTTCGGCGCGCGTGCGCTCCTGACAGTTAACACCCGGAACCTCCTCAACCCAACCAATCCACCAAGGTCCATCCTGCTTTACTACTGCTGTAAAATTTTGAGTCATGTTGATACCTCCGTAGGCCATTCTACCGGACAAACAATCTGGCGTTTTGCGACCCAACGTGCAAGCTCAGGGACGTGCCACGCGCACGAAACGTCGATACCGCCCAATCCGCCACGCGCGACCTTTTGGAGTGCGGTGACATGTCACCGCTTTGGGTTTAACGCGACGTGTCGCGTCTTGAAAAAAGCGGCGTCTTGCCGCCGCACTCCAAAATTGTCCTTGAACGCCGAAGAATCCTGTGACGCCAACATCATTGCAGCAAAGCCTGCTGCGCCCAGTGGGCGCTGCTTAGTGTCATGGCGTCTTGCCAGTACGGCCCGATAAGCTGGATACCGACGGGTAAACCATTGGCGGCACGCATACCGGGCAGGGTGATGCACGGCAAATGCAATACCGTGGCGCTGCGGTTGAATAGTGGGTCGCCGGTGGATTGCAGACCTAGCGGCGCGGCGCCTGGGGCGCTGGGAGTGAGCAGTACGTCAACCTCGCGAAATGTGTCGCCAATCAGCGCGCGGCATAGGCTGGCAAGCTCGAGGGCGGCGCGATAGTGCGGCAACGGGATGGCGCGCCCTTCTTCTAAAAGCGTGCGCAGTGAGGCGCTCAATTGGTCGCGATGCGCTTCATATTCAAAAGTGTAGGAACGCGCGGCCTCAAAAAGCTGTATGGTTTTTTGCGCGGCGCCTAGCCGCGCGAAAGGCTCGGGCAGACTCACCTGGCTGATTTGTGCGCCGCACTTTGCAAAGCGCGCGGCGGCGGTTTCGATGGCGTTGTGCATATCGGCGCTTGCCTGATTCCATTCAAAGCTGCGCCACACGCCGATTCTTGGGGCAGATGTGGCGCCGCTGCCGACAAGCAAAGCGTGATCGCCGCTCACGCCTGCGGCAAACAGCGCTGCATCTTCTACATTGCGCGCCATGAAGCCGATGCTATCGAGACTTTCGGCTTGGGTTTTTACGCCGGCGCGTGAAATCATGCCGTAGCTCGGTTTGAAGCCGACGATGCCGCAATATGCTGCGGGGCGGATCACCGATCCCGCCGTCTGCGTGCCGAAGGCGAGTGGAACCATTGCCGCGGCGACCGCCGCCGCCGAGCCGCTCGAAGAGCCGCCGGGCGTATGCGCGAGGTTGTGTGGATTGCGCGTTTTGCCGGGATGAAACACGGCAAGCTCGGTGGTGACGGTTTTGCCGAGCACGATGGCGCCGGCCGCTTTGGCGAGCGCCACACACGCCGCGTCGCTAGAGGCGATGTTATGCGCATAAATGGGGGAGCCGTGACGTGTGGGCAGCGCGGCGACATCGATGATGTCTTTCACGCCGACGGGAATGCCGTGCAGGATACCGCGCTCTACTCCACTGCGCGCAGAGTGGTCGCAGATTCTGGCTTGACGCAACGCGCCTTCGCCATCCACCATTTCCCAGGCGCCAACTTCCGCCTCGCGCGCGGCGATGCGCTCAAGACAGAGTTGCACTGCTGCTTCGGCGCTGGCGGAGCGGGCGGCGTTCATCGCATTCCGGGAAGCATGCCTTTCATGCCCTTCATCATTTTCGCCAGGCCGCCGCCTTTCATCATTTTCATCATCTTCTGCATTTGCTCGAATTCCTTGAGCAGAATATTGACTTCCTGCACCTGCACACCGGCGCCTGCGGCAATGCGGCGTTTACGTGTCGCCTTGATAAGCTCGGGCTTGCGCCGTTCGGTTGGCGTCATGGAGTTGATGATGCCCTCGGTGCGCTTGAGTTTTTTCTCTTGCAGCGCGGGATTGCCTTGCGCCATCTGCCCGAGCTGCGCCGGC
>JAYWAM010000094.1:0-2491 GCA_043782425.1 Betaproteobacteria bacterium | reverse complement strand
GCGCCCAGCAATACTCCGCGGGAACGATTCTTTTTCTTCGAGGCGGCGCCAACGACTATGGCGCCCGTGGCCGCGCCGAAGATCGCGCCTTTTTCCGCGTCCGTCAGGGGCCGGCGGTTACCGAATTCATCGGTGGCGCAGGCGCTTAAACCGAATACGACTATGAGGGACAGTGTAATAATTGCCTTGAATCGCTTCATGATTGCTCCTTAGTAAAGCATCGATATTTAAATGTCGGGAATTAATTAAGGTTGCGCTGTCTGTGGAATGCGCGGTCTGGATGATTCTGTGTTGGCTATGGCGGTTAATAACAAGGCTCTATTATATCCCGAAATACCAACACGTCACCCGTCCATGTGTGTCAGATAGTAAAAAATAGTATCACCGCATAGCGCGCTGCCTTACCCACGGCAATAAACAGTGTGGCCTGTAAGGCATTGATGCGTAACCAACCGGCTGCGAAACACAACGGGTCGCCAATCACGGGCAGCCAGGAAAGCAGCAATGCCGGCGCTCCCCATTGCTGCAATCGGCGGATCGCCGCCGCTC
The DNA here is from genome assembly GCA_043782425.1 of Betaproteobacteria bacterium. GTDB lineage: Bacteria > Pseudomonadota > Gammaproteobacteria > Burkholderiales > Usitatibacteraceae > JAYWAM01. The sequence continues at coordinate 1,942 of JAYWAM010000094.1, read as the reverse complement.
TGTGCGTAGACTGCGCCACTGGTTTTGTTTGGATCAGCGGCACGCGGCGCGCCAGCCACCAACCGAGCAGAAAGGTGCTCAGTCCGCCGAGGGTGTTGCCCAGGGTGGCGATGACGAGCAACAACCAGGGGTCGTGTTGCTTGACATAGGCGAGTGCCGCGAGCACTGCCTCGGACCCCCCCCCGGGAACAGGGTGGCGGAGATAAAGGCGCTTAAGAAAAGTCCCCAGAGATCCAGGTGGTCGGGCATCAGGCTATCGAAGTGGTTGCTGGGAGGATTAGCGCACATATTTAGCATGCAATGCTAGTCTGATAATTTGCCATGGGTTGTGCTAAGGAACCATGAGCAAATAGACGCGGCAGCAAGCCCACTCCATGGTTAAGTGCCCTGCCTAAGCCATATTAAAAGCGGCGGTAAGGTGTCGCACTCCAGTGCGCGAGAGGGTGTTTGTTAGGAGGTTTCCTAATCCAATACCGGCGGTAGCTGTTTGACCAGCGCATTTTTTTCCGCGTTAGCAGCGCCGGTCAGAGCAAAGCCCAGCAGTGTATCGCCGGGTCCGAGGAACACACCGCGCACATCGGCGCCCGACCCGCTTTCCTGCCACGCGCCGCTGGCATTCATCGGCGGCGGCGAGACTACCACGGGTAAGGCGGGCGTTTTTACCACCACCGGCATGGCAGGATAGTGCACGGCGGTCGATTCACCGTTGAGGGTTTTGGCCAGGGCGCGTGCCGCGTGCATGATGGGCATAACAAACGGTAGCACCAGGCCTGCTACTTCGGCACAGTCGCCGAGGGCATAAATGGCATCCACACTGGTTTTGAGGGTGTTGTCTGTGACGATGCCGCGGTTGATCGCTATCCCAGCCTTGGCGGCGTGGGCGGTGCGCGGCCGCAAACCGATAGCCGAGAGCACTACATCGATTTCTATTGCAGTGCCATCGGAAAGAATTGCGCGATAGGCGCCGTTGTTGCGGCTCACGGATTTCACGCTGGCGCCGAAATGCCAACGAACGCCCAACCCCGCGAGCGCATCGCGCAGGGCCGCGGCCGCCATTGGCGGCAACAAACGGCCGAGGGGTTGAGGCGCGGGATCGACCACCTCCATGGCATAGCCGGCGGCGCACAGGTCGTTGGCGAATTCACAACCGATGAGGCCCGCACCCATGATGAGGATACGCTTGGCGTCGGTCACCGCTGCGCGAAAGCGCGTGTAATCGGTAAGATCGTTGATCGACAGCACCGCGTCGCCTGCGTCCCCCTCCACATGTATGTGTATCGGATCGGCGCCCAGCGCCAGCACCAGTTTGCTGTAGGCAAGGCTATGGTTGTTGAATATCAGGCTGTGGGCCGTGGCATCGATGGCGCTGACGCTGACGTGGGTGTCGATGCGCGCGTTTAACTGCACGGCCATCTGTTCGGCTGTGTGTATGGCCAAGGCCTCCGCTGTCTTGTTGCTGTGGAAGGCATTGGACAGCATGGGTTTGGAGTAGAAGCGCCCGTCGTCCGCGGTGAGCAGGTGCAGCGGCGCGTCTTGGTTGAGTTTGCGGAATTCCCGCGCCAGGGTGTAACCCGCCAAGCCGGTACCGATAATAACGATAGGGTTCATGTTCTGTCCTTCGGTTATAGGTTAATAAAAAATATCACGCATGACAGTTGTGGCTGTCGTTGTGAAGAGCGGTGCGATGCGGCGATCTTCCTGGCCTTGCCGCTCTGTCGACGCACTTCGCGCAGCTTTAACCCCATGTGCGATTCCCGCACCGCCGGCGGGTTGCTTTCTGGAGTGCGGCGGCTCGCCGCCGCTGTCTTAACGGGAGCTTGCTCCCGGCGCGGCTTGAGGCGCGTACAGCCCCTTATCCTTGCACCCCTGTGGTCGCGCTAACGCGCGGCTCTCACGGCTAAGTGCAGGTCCCGCCCCGCAGGCGGGTTACTTTCTTTGCTTG
>JAYWAM010000093.1:0-6565 GCA_043782425.1 Betaproteobacteria bacterium | reverse complement strand
TCGCCAATAAATTCAACGCTTCGCAAAAAGACTACCGCGTGGTGCCGGTGTTCAAAGGCGAGTACCCGGAATCCATGACCGCCGCTATCGCCGCTTATCGCGCCGGCAGCGCACCGCATATCCTGCAAGTATTTGAAGTGGGAACCGCGACCATGATGGCCGCCAAGGGTGCCATTGTGCCGGTGACCAAGCTGATGAAGGATGCCGACGAGCCTTTTGATCCCAAGGCTTATCTGCCCGCCGTTGCAGGCTATTACACCGACAGCAAAGGCAATATGCTGTCGTTTCCGTTTAACAGCTCGACGATTGTCTATTACATCAACAAAGATATGTTCAAGAAGGCCGGCCTTGATCCCAACAAAGCGCCCCAGACCTGGAAGGAGTTTCTCGCCGCAGCCGAAAAGCTCAAAGCATCCGGACAATCCTGCGTGTATTCGACCGGATGGCCATCGTGGATGCATATCGAAAACTTCAGCGCCTGGCACAATGTACCGATTGGCAGCAAGGAAAATGGCATGAGCGGGCTGGATACCCAGTTCCAGATCAATTCGCCGCTGCATGTGCGCCACATCGCCATGCTGGGCGACATGGCGAAGAAAGGTTTGCTCACCTACGCCGGGCGTCTCAATCAAGCTGAAGCCAAGTTCTACTCGGGCGAATGCGCGATGATGACTTCTTCAACTGGCGCCCAGGCCAACATCCGCCGCAATGCCAAATTTGACTGGTCGGTGAATTTCATTCCCTACCACGACGACGTGAAGGGCGCGCCGCAAAATTCGATTATCGGCGGCGCTTCTCTGTGGGTGATGGGCGGCAAGACCAGCAATAGCTACAAAGGCGTCGCCAAGTTTTTCACTTTCCTGTCGCGGCCTGAGATCCAGATGGAATGGCATACCGCGACGGGCTATGTGCCTATCACCATGGCGGCCTATGAAATGACACGCAAATCCGGCTTCTATGACAAAAATCCGGGCGCCGATATTGCAATTAAACAACTAAACAATAAGCCGCCAACCGGAAACTCAAAAGGCCTGCGTTTCGGCAACTACGTGCAGGGCCGGGAAGTCATCGAAGAAGAGCTGGAAGCGGTGTTTTCGGGCAAAAAAGACGCCAAGACGGCATTGGATGACGCCGTCAGACGCGGCAATGAAATCCTGCGCAGATTTGAGGCGGCCAATAAAAGCTAGCTAGCATGGAAAAGCGCGTCGTTTTTAAATCGCGCTGGCTGCCGTATGCGCTGCTTGCACCGCAGATCGCCGTCACGACGATTTTCTTTTTCTGGCCGGCTTTTCAGGCGCTGTACCAATCCATGCTCATCCAGGATGTGTTTGGCAACAGGTCTGAATTCGTCTGGTTGCAGAATTTCGCGGTGCTGTTTCACGATAGTTATTATCTAGAGTCCTTTAAGACCACGGCGCTGTTCAGCGTGCTGGTGGCGTTTTTCGGGCTGAGTATTTCGTTGTTCTTTGCAGTGCTTGCCGATCGCGTCGTCAAGGGTGCGCTGGTGTACAAAACGTTGTTGATTTGGCCTTATGCAGTGGCCCCGGTGATTGCCGGGGTGCTGTGGCTGTTTTTGTTTGCGCCCAGCGTGGGCATTGCCGGTTATTGGCTGAAACTGGCGGGCATACCCTGGGACCCGGCACTCAATGGCAATCACGCCATGTTCCTGGTGGTGATTGCGGCGGTGTGGAAGCAGATCAGCTATAACTTCCTGTTCTTTCTTGCCGGCTTGCAGTCGATTCCCCAATCGCTTATTGAAGCCGCCGCCATTGATGGCGCCGGGCCGATGCGGCGCTTTTGGACAATTATTTTCCCTCTGCTTTCGCCTACCACTTTCTTCCTGTTCGTGGTGAATATCGTCTACGCTTTTTTTGATACCTTCGGCATCATCGACGCCACCACGCAAGGCGGGCCGGTGCAAGCGACGCAAATCCTGGTCTACAAGGTTTACTACGATGGCATGAAAGCCGGTGACCTGGGTGGCTCAGCGGCGCAATCGGTGGTGCTCATGGTTATTGTGATTGCGCTGACTGTGGTGCAGTTCAAATACGTTGAGCGCAAGGTGCAATATTGAAAGCGGCGGCTGAGCCAACAACATGATAGAAAACCGTCCTTTCTTCACTTTTCTGTCGCACGCTATTTTGATCCTCGGCGTGGCGCTGGTGGCGTTTCCGCTTTATGTCACGCTGATCGCCTCGACCTTGACGCCGGAACAAGTGCTCGATGTTCCCATGCCTCTCGTTCCCGGCGATCAAACGCTGCAAAACTATTCTCAAGTGCTGGAGCAAGGCTCGACCAAAGGTAGCGCAGCGCCGGTGAAGCGCATGATGTTCAATAGTTTTGTGGTGGCGATGGTGATCGCCATCGGCAAAATCGCCATCTCGATTATTTCGGCGTTCGCCATCGTGTTCTTCCGCTTTCCGCTGCGCAATTTCTTTTTCTGGATGATTTTTCTCACGCTGATGCTGCCGGTGGAGGTGCGCATCCTGCCGACCTATCAGATTGCCGCTGACCTGCACCTGCTCAACACCTATGCGGGGCTGACGCTGCCGCTGATTGCATCGGCCACCGCAACCTTCCTGTTCCGGCAATTTTTTATGACCATTCCCGACGAACTTGCCGAAGCCGCGCGCATGGACGGCGCAGGGCCGCTGCGGTTTTTTTGGGACATTGTGTTGCCGCTTTCCAAAACCAATATCGCCGCGCTGTTTGTGATTCTGTTCATCTACGGCTGGAACCAGTATCTGTGGCCGCTGCTGGTCACCACGGAGGAATCGATGTACACCGTTGTGATAGGCATCAAACGCATGATCTCAGGCGGCGATTCGGCCACCGAATGGAATCTGGTGATGGCCACCGCCATCCTCGGTTTGGCGCCTCCTGCAGCGGTGGTGGTGCTGATGCAAAAGTGGTTTGTCAAAGGCTTGGTTGAAACGGAGAAATAAATCCACAAGAATAGCAGGGCGCGCTTGCGCACCAAGCCGTCAAGCTCGCAAACGAAAAAAATATACTGAATAAACATGGCCCAAATACAGCTCAAAGGCGTGAAGAAATCCTACGGTGCGCACCAGGTGATCCACGGCGTGGATGCGCTTATCGCTGACGGCGAATTCATCGTTATCGTCGGCCCTTCGGGCTGCGGAAAATCCACCTTGCTGCGCATGATCGCCGGCCTTGAGGCCATCACCGAGGGCGAGGTTTCCATCGGCGCGCGTGTGGTGAACAATCTTGAGCCCAAGGATCGCGACATCGCCATGGTGTTCCAGAACTACGCGCTCTATCCCCACATGTCGGTGTTTGACAACATGGCCTATGGCCTCAAGATCCGCAAATTCGCCAAGGACGACATACAGAAGCGTGTGCAGAAAGCGGCCGCCATTCTCGAACTCGGCAAATTTCTGGAGCGCAAACCCGGCCAGCTTTCCGGCGGGCAGCGCCAGCGCGTTGCCATGGGGCGCGCCATTGTGCGCGAGCCGGCGGCGTTTTTGTTCGACGAACCCTTGTCAAATCTCGATGCCAAGCTGCGCGTGCAAATGCGGCTTGAAATTCAGAAGCTGCATCGTGAGCTGGGCACCACGAGTATTTTTGTGACGCACGATCAAGTTGAGGCCATGACGCTCGCCAATCGCATGATTGTGATGAACGCCGGAAGCGTCGAGCAAATCGGCGCGCCTATGGAGGTTTATGACAACCCCGCCAGCCTGTTCGTCGCCGGCTTCATCGGATCACCGGCAATGAATTTTGTGCCGGGGACGGTGCGTGACAAAGTGCTGGAAATCGGGCTGGGACAGAGTGTTCCCATATCCGATACGCTACGGGCAAAGGTGCAGGACGGCGCCGCCATCACGCTCGGCGTGCGCCCCGAACACCTCACCTGCACGCAGTCGGACGGCATGGCGTTACGCGTTGAAAACGTTGAGGCGCTGGGCGCGGATTCATTAATTCATGGTCGTTTTGGCGAAGGGCATTTGGTGGTACGCGTCGATGGTCACGCCAAGCCACAGCCGGGTGACATGCTGCATATCTTGCCGCAGCCCGACAAGCTGTATTTCTTCGATTCTGTTGGCGGAAAGCGTGTATAAAGATGCGGAAGTGCGCCAGCACTGCACGCAGTTCAGCGCGATGATTTCGGTCTGGGTGGCGCCCACCGTCAGGCTCATATTGGCACCGATGGTCTCGGTGTGGTTCACGCCCACGGTGATGGGTGCGATTCAAACTGATGTGGCGTATTTCCAATTTTTGATAGAAGTGTGAATAAATTCACCTGATTTGTCATTCCCGCGAAAGCGGGAATCCATTTTCTGCTAGCAAAAAATGGTTCCGTTTTCGCGGGGATGACAGTTGTTTGGATGTTCTTGAATTTGTTTCACATCAGTTTGAATCGCACCCCACGGTGATGGTCTTGTGGTTGCCGATGGTTTCGGCTTGCCGATAAAAATAATGCAACTATGCAAGCCTGACCCCGTCCTTGACCCCGTCCTCCGTCCTGTGCAAGCCTGACCCCGTCCTGACCCCGTCCTGCGTCCTGACCCCGTCCCCGTCCCTATAAATTACGCGAATCTATAAACTCGATCGGCGATGCATCCCAAGTGTCGCAATCATAAAAAGTGACATATGTGGGTTCCGCTTTGCGAGGATTTCCAGGTAATTCTCGGGTGACCGCTATCTTCGCAAGCACTTTTTCACCCCAGATCTGCACACCTAGGAACTCGTATGTATCGCCCGGCTCAAATTCCGGCGATGACGGGTACGGGTTTTTTAATCGGCGTTCCTCGGTGCCATCAGGTCTGAGAATCAACAAATTATCTGAGCCATATTTATTTGAATCTTGCATAACCATTAAATATTTTTTGTTAGGTGCGAGATCAATGGAACAAGTATCAATCCCGTCAATTTTTCGCGTATATGTAACACCGTCAGACATCCAAGAGTAATGCGTTGGAACATATTCTGGCTTAAGCAAGTCCATTATGGGTATGTCCTTAGGGACTACTCCGGGAACTATTTTGAAACCATTTGCACAACACTTAAAAAAAGATTCGATCATTTTATGGTACATGAACTTTATTAACGTTAACGATGCGAACAAATTCCTTACCTGCGTTTCTTGGGAGGTCTAAGAAATATTGCTGCGCGCCACCAGGCAGGGAGCCTTGAGGCCCCGCAATACCTTCAAGCGTTCTGAAGGGCTTTACAACTTCAAATTCGACAGAGTACGGAATACCGTTCGGCTTCCAACTGGGGTTGATTGCCATTTTATTCAGCGCTTCGCTTTGGTTAACGAAGGTATCTGTTGTACCCCAACCGCCGACGCCTTCTTTGATCTTGTAAGCTTTTCGTTGTGTACTTAACGAAAGCGAAATCATGAAAGCGAACAAGAAGCATAACGCACTGGAAGGCATCAAGAAAGCGCAACTGAAGCGACGCGTGTTTACCCTCGAATTCAAGGCCGAGGTCGTGCGTCACAAGAAAGCCGAGAACCTGAGCTTTGTTGAATGCGGGCGCAAGTTTGACGTATTGCCCAAGCTGGTTCAGCAATGGGAAAAACAATACGCGGCAGGTCAATTGACGCAAGCTGCGGGTCGCCGTGCGGTGAGTCCCGAACAGGCTGAAATCACGCGGCTGCGCGCTGATCTCTCCCGCAGCAGGATGGAGGTCAGCATCCTAAAAAAAGCAGCGGTGTACTTCGCCAAACAGAGCCAGTGAAGCTGTCGAAGGCGATGATGTCCTTGCCGACTTTGCAAAAATCGGGCGCGGTGCAGATGGCTTTCCAGCCTTTGGCATGGGCGACGTGGCGGGTCTTGCCTGGCGCTGTGCTTTTGGTCTGCGGAGCTTGCTGCTGTTTCATTTCAGCGAGTTTTTTAAGGTTGGCGATGTTCTCATCCAGTATTTTGATGCGCTGGTTGCTGTCGGCTAGTGCCTTCTTGCTGGCGACTGATCGTGATAGGGGTCACGTGATAGGGGTCACGTCTTTCGTTTTGCATCACCATTCTTCGCCTCCATCTTTTTCACAATCCGCCTCACGCTCGATACAGACAAGCCAGCTTCCTGCGCAATCGCGGTAAGGCTGTGCTGGCCGTCTCTCATCGCCGCGAAGATGCCGTCGTCTCGCTGTTTGTGTTTGTCGATGTAGTGCCGGATTGGGTGAGTTGCTCGGGTTCGCTGGTATTTGGGAATTTCCCTTGCATCGGACCGCGACGGCTCGATCAGCGCCTGCATGCGGTCGATGAAATGCGCATCGCCGAGAAACATTTGTTTTGTCAGTGCGTCCTCCCAAAGCTTGACGCCTTTGCCCGCCGCCACCAGAGCCACGTAGCGTGCCGCTGCCTTGCGCCGGTCAGCGCCGGTTTGTGCATCCCGCCCGAGCAGGTAGGCGTGAACCGCCGCCGTATCCAGCCATGCTGGGGGGAAGCGCTCTTGAAACAGGTGCCCTGCCTTGCTGCGATGCCGCCGGTTGTAGAGTTGAGTGTAAACGCCGTTCAATTGGCGCATCAATTGGGACAGATTTCCCCGCCGCATTCGGAGCACAAAGTGGTAGTGATTGTCCATGAGGCAGTAGGCGAGG
>JAYWAM010000092.1:0-6606 GCA_043782425.1 Betaproteobacteria bacterium | reverse complement strand
AGGGCGGCGAACTTGTCTGCGCTAAAGTCTAGGCCGCTCCAGTCCAGATCAGCAAAGCTGGGAACGAACCCCAGCACAGTCTGCTGTGCCGCAGCCTTGCCTTCGACGCGCTCGACTATCCATTTGAGCACGCGCATGTTCTCGCCGAAACCCGGCCACATGAATTTTCCGTTGGCGTCCTTGCGAAACCAGTTGACGGTGTAAAGGCGCGGCGCTTGCGTGATCTTGCTTTTCAGCGCCAGCCAGTGCGCAAAATAATCGCTCATGTTGTAACCGCAAAAAGCGAGCATGGCGAACGGATCGCGGCGCACCACTCCCACCTGGCCGACGATCGCCGCAGTCGTTTCCGAGCCGAGTGTGGCGGCCATGTACACGCCCTCCTCCCAGTTGGCGGCTTCGGTAATCAGCGGCACGGTGGTGGAACGGCGCCCGCCAAAAATCATGGCCGAGATGGGCACGCCATCGGGGTTGTCCCACTGCGCATCCAGCGACGGGCAATTGCTGGCACAAACCGTGAAGCGCGAGTTGGCGTGCGCGGCAAGTCTGCCGCTGTCCGGCGTCCAGTCCTTACCCTGCCAGTCGATGAGCTGCGCCGGCGGCTGCTTGCTCATGCCCTCCCACCACACATCGCCCTCCGCAGTTAAGGCAACATTGGTGAAAATGGTATTGGACTTGATCGACTCCATGCAATTGGGGTTGGTGTCGTAAGACGTTCCCGGCGCCACACCAAAGTATCCCGCCTCGGGGTTGATGGCATACAGGCGACCATCCTTGCCGGGCTTGATCCACGCGATGTCGTCGCCGACGGTGGTGACTTTCCAGCCGGCATCACGAAAATTTTTCGGCGCAATCAACATGGCGAAATTAGTCTTGCCGCAGGCCGAGGGAAAAGCCGCGGTGACATAGTGTTTTTTGCCGGCGGGGGATTGCACACCGAGGATCAGCATATGTTCCGCGAGCCAGCCCTGATCGCGTCCCATAACTGATGCGATGCGCAGCGCAAAACATTTTTTGCCTAGCAAGGCGTTGCCGCCGTAGCCCGAGCCATAGGACCAGATCTCGTGCGTCTCGGGGAAATGCACGATGTATTTGTGATCCTTGTTGCACGGCCACGCGACATCTTTTTGCGCTGTGTTTTTGTTTTCGTTTTCGTTTTCGTTTTTGTTACTCACGAGTGGCGCGCCGACGCTGTGCAAAGCCGGAACAAATTCGCCCTTCTCGCCCAGCACATCGAGCACTTTCCTTCCCATGCGCGTCATGAGCTTCATGTTGACCGCAACGTAGGCGGAGTCTGAAATCTCCACGCCGATGTGCGAAATGTGCGAGCCGAGCGGGCCCATGCAAAACGGTATCACGTACATAGTGCGGCCCTGCATGCAGCCGTCAAAAAGCCGCGTCAATGTGGCGCGCATTTGCGCAGGCGCCATCCAGTTGTTGGTCGGCCCGGCGTCTTCTTTTTTCTGCGAGCAGATGAAGGTGCGGTCTTCGACACGCGCCACGTCGGAAGGATCAGAGCGCGCCAGGTAGGAATCAGGGCGCAGCGTTTCGTTGAGTTTTATAAGCGTGCCGGCTGCAACCAGCTCATCGCACAAGCGCGCGTATTCTTCTTCGGAGCCATCGCACCAGTAGATACGCGCAGGCTTGCAAAGCGCGGCCATGTCGGCAACCCACTGTAGCAACTTGGCGTTTTTTGTAGGTGGCTGCGCGCCGTTACCCGGCGCGTGAACAGATTTTGCTTGAGTGTGCATAGCGGCTTATTCCCGGGTTACAAAATTTTGCTGTCAGAATTACTCCCTCTCCCGCAGGGCGGGAGAGGGTTGGGGGCGTAGCAGGGGTTTCAGTCGGCATGCCGACTGCCTGCGAAGCGGCAGTCCGATGCAGCGGACTGCGCGCACTGCAAGTGAGGGTGGGTAACAGAAGGTGATGTGTAAATCATCTTGTCATTCACTACCCCTCACCCTACCCTCTCCCCGAAAAACGGGGAGAGGGGATACGACTAATTGTTGATTTACGCATGATTAAAACTCAAGCATTCTTTGTGCTCTTTGTGTCCTTTGTGGTTAAAGGTTTCTACATCTACGCCGTCGGCAACTTGTAATCGGCAAATTGTTGCCTGATTGTGAGCTTGGAAAGTTTGCCGGTGGCGGTGTGCGGCAACTGTTCGACGAACACGATGTCATCCGGCATGGACCACTTGGCGACCTTGCCTTCATAATATTGGCGCATCTCTTCCTTGCTGACTTCCATCCCGGCTTTTTTGACAATGATGAGCAGCGGGCGTTCGTCCCATTTAGGATGTGGCACACCGATCACCGCAGCTTCGGCCACAGCCGGATGACCTATGGCGATGTTCTCCAGATCGATGGAACTGATCCATTCGCCGCCAGACTTGATGACATCCTTGGAGCGGTCGGTGATTTGCATATAACCGTCGGCATCAATGGTGGCCACGTCGCCGGTGGGAAACCAACCATCCGCGGTGAGCGGACTCGCACCTTCGTTCTTATAATACTCGCGCACTATCCACGGTCCCTTCACCAGCAGATTGCCGAAAGCTTTGCCGTCTTGAGGCAGGGTGTTACCGGCGCTATCGACAATTTTCATATCCACGCCATAGACCACACGTCCCTGCTTGGCCTGTAGTTTGCGGCGCTCAGTGACGCTCATTTTCATGTGCTTGGCCTTGAATGCGCAGCCGGTGCCGAGCGGGCTGGTCTCGGTCATACCCCAGGCATGCATTACGCGCACACCGTAATCCTGCTCGAAGCTTTCTATCATGGCTGGCGGGCATGCCGAGCCGCCGATCACGGTGCGGTTGACAGTGCTGAACTTGAGATTATTCTGCTTCAAATAATTAAGCAGGCCGAGCCATATCGTCGGCACGCCGGCCGTTACGGTGACGCTTTCGGCTTCGAACAGCTCGTACAGGCTTTTGCCATCCATGCCTGCGCCGGGGAATACGATTTTTGCGCCGACGGCGGCGCAGTTATAAGGCAGGCCCCAGGCGTTCACATGGAACATCGGCACCACCGGCAAAACCACGTCGCAGGCGGAAAGATTCAGGCTGTCGGGTAGCGCGGCGGCATAGGCGTGCAAAACCGTCGAGCGATGACTGTAGAGCACACCCTTGGGATTGCCGGTGGTGCCCGAGGTGTAGCACAGCCCGGCAGCGGTGTTCTCATCGAACTCCGGCCAGACGTAGACGTCGCTTTCTACAGCCAGCAGTTCTTCATAGCACAGCAGCTTGGGGATATTGAGCTGCGGCAGGTGCGCGCGATCTGTCATGGCGACCCAGCCTTTCACGCCGGGGCATTGCGCCGCCACTTTTTCGATCAGCGGCGCAAAAGTCAGATCGAAAAAAACATAACTGTCCTCGGCGTGATTGATGATGTAAACGATTTGTTCCTGAAAAAGGCGCGGGTTGACGGTATGCACAACAGCGCCCATACCGGCAACGCCGAAGTAAAGTTCAAGGTGACGAAACCCATTCCACGCCAGGGTGCCGACACGTTCGCCGCGCTTCACACCGAGGCGCGTGAGGGCATTGGCAAGATGGCAGGCGCGCGCGTGGGCGTCGTGGTAGGTGTAGCGATGGATGGGTCCTTCAACGGTGCGCGAGACAATCTGCGTATCGCCATGATGGCGCGCAGCATGGCGCAGCAACGACGAAATCAGCAACGGCATGTTCATCATCAGTCCGAGCATGACATCCTCCTTCACTGTTTGTTTTTAGAATCGAAGAACTTTTACCACAAAGGACACTAAGAGCACAAAGAATTCAACGGCATAGGTCAAATATCAAGAATACTCCTCTCTCCCGCTTGCGGGAGAGAGGCGGGAGAGAGGGTCTTATTGCATGCAATATACGTCGTCGGTCGACAAATCAGTGTAGGGTGGATCAAGGCCGAAGGCCGGATCCACCGCAACGCTTAAATTTCGTGCGGATTGTAATTGGTGGATACGCTACGCTTTATCCACCCTACGCCTGCTAGCGCGGCGCAGCCTGCGGCTGACCGTAGGTTTTGAATTTCTCCAGCACCCTTTCCATTTCGTCATCGGGCAAAATCACCGGCGTGCCGATTTGCAAAGCCTGAAAGTACATATGCGCCAGGCTTTCCACTTCCACCGCCAGCGCCAGTGCTTGATCGAGTGTTGCACCGGCTGCGATCAGGCCGTGGTTGGCGAGCAGACAGGCTTTGCGATTTTCCAGGGCCTGTAGCGCGTAATCCGAAAGCTGTTGCGTGCCGAAAGTGGCATAGGGTGCGCAGCGGATGTCCTTGCCGCCTGCCACCGCGACCATGTAGTGAAACGCCGGGATGCCGCGCCCCAGGCAGGCGAGCGTGGTGGCGTGCACCGCGTGGCTGTGTACGATAGCGTGCAGCTCGGGGCGGCGCGCGTAAATATCGTGATGAAACCGCCATTCGGATGAGGGCAGGCGCGTTGAGTTTGTCTGTGCCGCAGCGTGTTCTCCACCCAGCTTCATGTACACGATGTCAGCAGGCGTGGTCTGCTCGTAGGCTAGGCCGGTGGGCGTAATGAGATAACCCTCGCGGTAGCGCACGCTCACATTGCCCGACTTGCCTTGATTGATGCCGAGCGCATTCATTTTCAGCGCCGTCGCGATCACCGCTTGCCTCTGCGCGGCGTCGTTCATGCGCATTGCTCGCGCTTGAGCTCGGGGAACAACGTCAGCAGACCGGCTTCACTGGCGGGCGCGATGCCGCGCTCGGTGATGATGCCCGACACCAAGCGCGCTGGCGTCACATCGAATGCCGGGTTGCCCACCGGCTCATTGCGCGGCGTAATGTAGACGCGCATGCCCTGGCCTTTGTCGCTGACACCGGAGATACAGCGCACCTCGTCGGCGCTGCGCTCTTCAATCGGAATTTCGTCGAGCGCATGATCGATATTCCAGTCTATGGTGGGGCTGGGAACGGCGGCATAAAAAGGCACTTTGTTGTCCATCGCCGCCAGCGCCTTGAGGTAGGTGCCGATCTTGTTGCATACATCGCCGTGGCGCGTGATGCGGTCCGCGCCCACCAGCACCATATCCACCTGGCCGCGCTGCATGTAGTGGCCGCCGGCATTATCGGTGATGAAGGTATGCGGCACGCCATGCGCGCGCAGCTCCCACGCGGTGAGCAAGCCCTGGTTGCGCGGGCGTGTTTCATCAACCCACACATGCAGTGGAATACCTGCATCGTGCGCCATAAAAATTGGCGCGAGCGCCGTGCCCCAATCGACAGTGGCCAGCCAGCCGGCGTTGCAATGCGTGAGGATATTCACCGCGCGGCGCGATTTAGCGTAGTGCATCTGAATCAGCGCCAGACCATGCCGCCCGATGGCCTGATTCAGCGCCACGTCTTCGTCGGCAATGCGCTGCGCTTCTTCCCACGCCGCCGTCGCACGGCCTTGAAACGCCACCGGCAACAGCTTCGCGCGCATACGCGCAAGCGCCCAGGCGAGATTGACCGCCGTGGGGCGCGTTTCAAGCAGGCGCGCCACAACGTCTTCGAGCGCGCTATCGGAAGAATTTTCCACCACCGCAAGCGCCACGCCAAACGCCGCCGTCACGCCTATCAACGGCGCGCCGCGCACGCGCATGCTGCAAATAGCCTCGGCGACGTCATCCACGCTATGCAATGTGCGCATCGCAAAAGTATGCGGCAGCGCGGTCTGGTCGATGATGTGGATCTGGCAGCGTACTGGGTCTGCCTGAATGCTGCGATAGTGTTTGCCATCGATTCTCATGGCGCGATTCTAACTCACACAGGAAATTTTACGAGTTGCAATCCGGGTATTTTCCTGAAATCCGCAATGTTCCCGGTCAGCAGGTGGTGACCGAATCTGATGGCGCTTGCGGCTATCATCGCATCATGCGCATCGAGGGTGATATTTCTGGGAATCGCCGCGACGATTTCGGCATGCGCTCTCGCGGTATCAAGATCGAATTCCAGAATGGAAAAAGCCGAAATGATTGCCTCGACAAAAGCTGCGCGCTTGATACGGCGCGTACGAGTATTGGCCTTATGTACCCCTACCAGCAGTTCGGAGCAGGTAACTGCGGTAATAAATGCTTCGCCAAAATCGGACCAGATATCAAAATTGACGGTACCCGGATTGCGTTCGGCATGGATGAGAACATTGGTATCGAGGATTATTCCCATTCGCCACCGGGAGTCCTCAAGCGTTTGCGCGCCAGCTTGATATCGCTTGCAAATGCGGCGCAATCGTCACGGCCCAACCGCGGCAGACCGGCAAACAGCTTGTTCAAATCCGCTACCTGCAACTTGCTGGCAAGCGCAGCGGGAGTAATCCGGGCCACGACATCCTTGCCGCGCACCACATCAAACCTCGCGCCCCGGTACTTGACCTGGTTTAACACTTCCGAGAAATTTCTCGCCGCCTCGGTCGCCTTGATAGTCGTGGCCGCCATGCTCTACTCCCATTCTTTCTGCGTAAAAATCAGATAATCAGATTATATACAGATTAGAACAGCACGAGTAGGGCGCAATAACCAACGGGCATTGCGCCGTATTTAAGGTTCGATATGGAGTGCGGCGGCATGACGCCGCTTTGGGTTTGACGCGACGTGTCGCGTTTTTA
>JAYWAM010000091.1:0-6629 GCA_043782425.1 Betaproteobacteria bacterium | reverse complement strand
CCTCAGGAGCGGACGGCCTTCCCAGTGAATCGTGAAATCTTACTTGATCTCCGTAAGAACATTTCGGTAAATTCGATCATACAAGGAGCGGGCTTGCCCACGAAATGGTCGTTATCGCGGGCAAGCCCGCTCCTACATAAAAGTCGTTGCTATCGCGATTTAGAATCAGGTGCGGGTTTTGACCTTTTCGATCAACGCGTAGGCTGAGTGGTTGTGTATCGATTCAAAATTCTCCGATTCCACCACATATGCCTCGACGCGCGCATCGGCATTGAGCGCGGCGGCCACATCGCGCACCATGTCTTCGACAAATTTGGGGTTGTCGTAGGCGCGCTCGGTGACAAATTTTTCATCCGGGCGTTTAAGCAAACCATATAGCTCGCACGACGCCTGCTTTTCAACCAGATCAACCAGCTCTTCAATCCACACAAAGTCGTTCACGCGTGCGCTCACTGTAACGTGCGAGCGCTGGTTGTGCGCGCCGTAGTCGGAGATCTTCTTGGAGCACGGGCACAGGCTGGTCACCGGCACCTGCACCTTCATGGTGAAATCTTCCTTGCCGTTGCGGATTTCGCCGCTGAAAAGCACCTCATAATCCATCAGACTTTCCACGCCAGACACCGGCGCTTTCTTGTTGATGAAATAAGGGAAGCTCATTTCGATAAGACCGCTTTCGGCCTCGAGTTTCTTTACCATTTCGCGCAGCATGACGCGAAAAGTTTCAACCGACAGCTCGCGTTCGTGGGCATTGAGAATCTCGACGAAGCGCGACATGTGGGTGCCTTTGAAGTGATGCGGCAGTCCGACATACATATTGAACATGGCGATGGTGTGCTGAACCGATCCGGTGCGCTCGCTGATTTTCATCGGGTGGCGGATAGCCTTGATACCGACGCGATCTATAGCCAGCTTGCGGGTGTCTGCCGAGCTTTGCACGTCGGCTATCGGCAAACTCATGTCTCGGGTGTTCATATCGTGCCTTTGCTTGAATGGCGCCGCATTTACCGGCGATAAAATAATTTTTACTTCGGATTAGAAGTATAGCGGGATCGAATAGTTGAGTAAAGAAGTCGGGAATAAACGGGTGCGATTCAAGCTTATTGAAAGGAACGAAGATGGAACAAAGAAGTAGGGTGCGCTTGCGCACCACTATCGGTGCGCAAGCGCACCCTACAAGGCGAATATACCCAGTTAGCCCGACCGATCCTGGCGCAGACGCGGCCGCAAAAAAAACGGGCGCCGAAGCGCCCGCTAAACTTTCCACCACTAGAAGAACTACAACTTTTGCAAAACTCAGTTATAGGCCGACTCACCGTGTGAAGTGATGTCGAGGCCTTCGCGCTCTTCTTCTTCCGGCACACGCAGGCCGACGAGAATTTTCACGATAAAGAGTGCGACTGCGGCTACTACCGCAGACCAGACTATGGTGACACCGACCGCCTGCGCCTGGGTCAATAATTGTCCCGAAATGGAGTATTCCGCAGCCGGGATCATTTTTCCGCTAAACCAGTCAGTCGGGAAGCTCGGGCCCCCCAGGGCTGGTGAATTGAACACACCGGTTAGGAGTGCGCCGAGGATTCCGCCCACTGCATGAATGCCGAATACGTCGAGTGAGTCGTCCACTTTGAGCATGCGCTTGAGTGCAGTCACGCCCCACAGGCACACGATACCCGCCGCAGTCCCGATCACGAAGGCGCCAGGGATGCCGACATTGCCTGCTGCGGGCGTGATGGCAACCAGGCCGGCAACGGCGCCTGAGGCAGCGCCCAACATTGAAGGCTTACCCTT
Organism: Betaproteobacteria bacterium; assembly: GCA_043782425.1. Lineage (GTDB taxonomy): Bacteria > Pseudomonadota > Gammaproteobacteria > Burkholderiales > Usitatibacteraceae > JAYWAM01. The sequence continues at coordinate 4,841 of JAYWAM010000091.1, read as the reverse complement.
GAGCATCCACTCGGCAAATATCCAGGCCAACACCGCGCACGCCGTGGCAAGGAAGGTGTTCATAAACGCCAGGGCGGCAAAGCCGTTCGCTTCCAGCGCCGAGCCGGCATTGAAACCAAACCAGCCAAACCACAGCAGCGACGCGCCTATCATGGTCATGGTCAGGTTATGCGGCGTGAGGGCTTCCTTGCCAAAGCCGATGCGCTTGCCGAGGAAGTAAGCCGCCACCAGACCCGCGACACCGGCATTGATATGCACCACCGTGCCACCGGCGTAGTCGAGCGCGCCCCATTGCCAGATTAGGCCGGCTCTATCGTTCAATCCTTTGACGAGAGCATCTGCGGTATAAGCATCCGGGCCAAGCCAGAACCAGACCATGTGCGCTATAGGCAAATAGCTGAAGGTAAACCACAGCGCCATGAAAAGTAGCACGGCGGAGAATTTCATGCGCTCCGCAACGGCGCCCAGAATCAGGCAGCAGGTGATGGCGGCAAAGGTTGCCTGGAATGCGGCATACAAAATCTCGGGTAGAACCACCCCTTTGCTGAATGTCCCGGTATTGGCGAATACACCTGTGACCGTATCAAACATGCCATTGAAAAACAGCCGGTCAAAACCGCCGAAATAGGCATTACCTTCCGTAAACGCCAAGCTGTAGCCGTACACAACCCACAACACGGTAATCAGCGAGAAGACGACGAAAACCTGCATCAGCATTGAGAGTATGTTTTTCGAGCGTACTAAGCCGCCATAGAACAAAGCCAACGCCGGCACGCTCATCAGCAAGACCAGCGCAGTGGAAACCAGCATCCACGCGACATCGCCTTTGTTGGGTACCGGAGCCGCAGCGGCCGCAGGTGCGGCGGCGGCTACGGGCGCAGCAGCAGGCGCTTCGGCAGGTTTTGCCTCGGCTGCTGCGCCAGTTGGCGCTGCTGCGGCAGGCACCGCCACAGGCGTGTCGGGCTTCTTGGCGTCTTGCGCCAGTGATGCGCCGCCCATGCCCAACGCAACTGCAAAAGCAATTAATCCAAGTAATCGTTTCATTTGGGCTCCCTTTTAGAGTGCGTCCGCGCCGGATTCACCGGTGCGGATGCGGACAACTTGCTCAAGCTCGAAAACAAAAATCTTGCCGTCGCCGATTTTGCCGGTATTGGCGGATTTTTCTATGGCCTCAATAACCCGGTCAAGCATCTCGGCTTTGATGGCGGCCTCGATTTTTACCTTGGGCAGAAAATCCACCACATACTCCGCGCCACGATACAACTCGGTATGGCCTTTTTGCCGGCCGAATCCTTTGACTTCCGTGACCGTGATGCCTTGTACGCCGATGGCGGACAGCGCTTCGCGCACCTCGTCAAGCTTGAACGGCTTGATGATTGCAGTGACTAGTTTCATGATTGCCCCTCTTGAGTGATCAGAATTTGTAAAGCAACTCGACACCGAGTGAACGCTCGGTTTTACTTGGGGTGGTATGGTCCGACTTCAAAAAAGCCTCCTGGTCGGAACGATCACCTCTCACCTCGACGCGCAATTCGAGGTTCTTGTTAGGCAGATAGGCTAAAGTCGCCGTCGCTTCTTTCCACTTTTGTGTTACACCTGTGCGGTAGCCGTCTTGGTCGTCGAAATATTCGCCGCGTAGTGAAAGCCGCCATTGGTCGTTGAACTGATAGTTGGCATAGCCTGCAAATCCCTGCCACTTGGCCTTGCCGATACCCGCGCTACCGCTATCTTGCGTGCCGTAGTCATAATTGAAGATGAAGGTCAGTCGCTCACTCGCGCTGAAGGTGGCGACAACATCAAGCAGGTTGCGCGTGCCTTTAGCGTCGGATTTGGTGGGGTAGTTGGCAAGTTGCTCTTTGCCGCTGTAGCCGGTCAGCAACAGCGCAAAAGTTTTGCTCGGGGTATAACCCAGTTGCAATTCGAGCGTCTTTTCGCTATTGGTATCCTTGAACGCATCCCAGCCCTGGTTCACTCCGCCTACCAGGGTCAGGGTGTCACTTGCTTTATAGGTCGCGCGTACACCGGTATGCGTGAAAGGGATGGCGTAGCCGAATAGGATGGAACGCGAGTAATTCGAGTTCGCCGCGCTCTTGATGACTTCTGCTCCGGATAGCGTCACAAATTTTCCTGCTATCAGCGTGAGCGGGCCGGCGCCGTAATGTACAAATGCCTGGGTGATATCAGCACGCTTGTCGACACCATTGGCGGGGCCGCGGTTTTTATCAATTGTGCCATAGGCGGCAATCGTGTCGGCATCCTTGCCCAGCGTGACATCAACGAGCCCGCCAAAGCCATTTTCCGGCGTTTTCGCAAGCTGCAGATCAATTGCGTGCAGGCTGGTTTCATTGCGATCGAAATCAAAAACACGGGAGTTGACGCCACTTACAAACTTGCCCGAGCCACTAAGGTTGGTATAGCCAATGTCAACATGGCCGGTAAGGTCGAAGCCGCCGATGGAAAATACCGCTGGTGCAGGCGGCTCTGCGGGTTTCTCAGCACTCGCGGGCGTTTGCCCCCACCCCTGTCCCGAAACCAGAGGAAGCGTAACAAGCCCGGCTAGCAGCAATTTGTTCGTCAGTTTGTTCATGAATCGGGTCCTTTACAGGTTATTGGAAAATAATGCTCTCGGATTATTAGCAGTTACTGTGCCACTGTAGGGCTACGCTAACGGCATGAATCGCTTAATAATTATCTGATGCAGCCAGGTGCGCGCACCAGTAAGACGCGCTCTAAGTGGGCTTCGCACAGTAATGGTGCATGACAAAGCCCTTCCCATTGCGACCGGTTTGTGTATTGAATTGCAATCACTTTTGCGCCGTCAGTGGCGCTTTCGTCTGTCAAGTACAATTGACTCCTCTTAAGGAATACGTTCATGAACACTTCATTCTTCGACGATCTTTCGCTGCGCATAAAAGCGCTGCTGGAAAACAGCCCGGTACAGGATCTGGACAAGAACCTGCGCGCCATGATGACCAGCGCCTTTGCCAAAATGGACTTGGTGACACGCGAAGAATTTGATGTCCAGAAAGCGCTGCTGGCGCGCACGCGCGAAAAACTCATCGAAATGGAAGCACGTCTCGCAAAGCTGGAAGCTGAGCGCGATTCCTCACAAGAAAAGGCAAGCTAAACGGCATGTCGTTAGCCGTCCTGTACAGCCGCGCGCTGGCCGGCATGGAAGCGCCCTTGGTGACGGTGGAAGTGCATCTGGCTAACGGGTTGCCGCAGTTCACCATCGTTGGCTTGCCGGAAACCGAAGTTAAAGAAAGCAAGGATCGCGTACGCGCAGTATTGCTGAATGCGCGTTTTGAATTTCCTGCGCGCCGCATCACCGTCAATCTCGCGCCCGCCGATCTGCCCAAGGAAAGCGGGCGCTTCGATCTGCCTATTGCGCTGGGCATTCTGGTTGCAACCGGGCAATTGCCGGGCGACAAGCTGGGCGAATACGAATTTGCCGGCGAGCTCGCGCTGACCGGCGCGGTGCGCCCGATTCGCGGCGCCCTCGCCATGACGCTCAAAGCGTGTCACGACGGACGCGCCTTCTTTCTGCCGCAAGCCAATGCCGCCGAAGCCGCGCTGGTGAGCGAGGCGCGCGTTTATCCTGCTACGAACTTGTTGCAGGTGTGCGCTCACCTTGCTGGTCGTGAAATGCTTCAGCCGTTTACAGGAATTCCGCTTGCCACGCAGATTGAGTATGCCGATTTTTCCGAAGTGAAAGGCCAGGCGCACGCCAAGCGCGCGCTGGAAGTCGCGGCGGCGGGCGGGCATAGCGTGCTGATGATGGGGCCGCCGGGCACCGGCAAAACCATGCTTGCCGCGCGCTTCCCCGGCGTGCTGCCGCCCATGACCGATGCACAGGCGCTCGAAGCGGCGGCGGTGCAAAGCCTCACGGCGCAGGGCTTCAAGGTCGAACACTGGCGCCGCCGTCCGTTTCGCGCGCCACATCACACCGCATCCGGCGTGGCGCTGGTGGGTGGCGGCAGCAATCCGCGCCCCGGAGAAATTTCGCTTGCACATCACGGCGTGCTGTTCCTCGATGAATTGCCCGAATTTGATCGCAGCGTGCTGGAAGTATTGCGCGAGCCGCTCGAATCCGGGCGTATCACCATTTCGCGCGCCGCGCGTCAGGCCGACTTTCCCGCCGAGTTTCAGCTCATTGCCGCAATGAATCCTTGTCCGTGCGGCTACTTCGGCCACTTCAACAACAAGTGCCGCTGCACGCCAGACGCCATCAGGCGCTATCGCAGCAAAATTTCCGGCCCGCTGCTTGATCGCATCGATATTCAAATCGAAGTGCCAGCGGTGCCGCAGCTTGATCTAGTGAAAGCAACGCCAGGCGAATCCTCAGTGCAGATCAGGGCGCGCGCTGAGGCGGCCTACGCACAGCAGATAAAGCGCCAAGGCAAGCCCAACGCCAAGCTCGAAGTAAAACAAATCGACAAGCTGTGTGCGCCTGATGAGGCCGGGGCCGAACTGCTCAAACAGGCCATAGCGCGCATGGGACTTTCTGCGCGCGCCTATCACCGCATTCTCAAAGTGGCGCGCACTATCGCCGACTTGGCGCAAGCAAGCGACATTAAAACCAGCCACATCGCCGAGGCGATCCAGTACCGGCGTATGGATAAGGAACCGGGGTAGGCAGCATGACTCCAACTCGTCCGCCGCTGTTTACTGTTGAAAGTCTGCGTTGCTTTCAGTGAGAGGATGATGCTGTGTGAGCTTATTCCGAATCGTGATGGAAACGCTATTGTAGATACTCTGTTCGTTTGCAAGCTTTTTTTCTGCGATTTTTGCGCTTTCCTGCTCATGCTGGAATAGCGTAAAAGCGGGTGTTATCAAAGGGC
>JAYWAM010000090.1:0-17625 GCA_043782425.1 Betaproteobacteria bacterium | reverse complement strand
CTCCACCACCCCCTCACCCCGACCCTCTCCCCCGTTCCGGTGGAGAGGGAGAAAGCCCCCTCTCCCGCTTGGGCGGGAGAGGGTGGGGTGAGGGTGGGGCTGTTACAAATTAAAAAACGCTCACTCGCTGTATTTTATCGCCACAGTTTTCAGTGTCGTAAAGCTCAGTAAACCAGCCATGCCTTTTTCTCGACCGTAGCCGCTTTTCTTTACGCCGCCAAACGGCAACTCGATTCCGCCACCTGCGCCATAGTCGTTGATGAATACTTGTCCGCTCTTGAGCGCTTTCGCCACGCGCAACTGGCGTCCACCATCGCGCGTCCAGACGCCGGCCACCAGGCCATAGTCGGTGCCGTTGGCCAGCGCAATGGCCTGCGCTTCATCCTTGAACGGCATGGCGACCAGAATAGGGCCGAACACTTCTTCCTGCGCAATGGGATGATTATGCGCCACGTCGCGAAACAACATGGGGGCGACATAAAACCCCGCAGGCGGAAGCTCAGGCAAAAAAGAGCCGCAACCGGCGAGACCAATGTTTGCCTGCTTCGCCAGTTCGACAAAATCCAGCACGCGCTCTTTTTGTTTGGCGGAAATGAGCGGCCCGCAATGCGCATTGGAAAATGCCGATCCGACGCGCAACCCATCAAACAGCTTGCCCATGCGGCCTAGCACTTCTTCGTAGACCGACTGCTCAATCAGCACGCGGCTTCCCGCCGAACAGGTCTGTCCTGCATTCTGGATAATGACGTTAACCACCACCGGCAATGCGGCATCAAGGTTGGCGTCCGCAAAAATCAGTTGCGGCGATTTGCCTCCCAATTCCAGCGTCACCGGACAATGGTGTTGCGCCGCCGCCTGCGCCACCATGCTGCCTGCGCCAGGTGAGCCGGTGAACGAAATATGATCGATGCCGCGATGCGCCGTCAAAGCCGCGCCTGCTTCCGCCCCATAACCCGTCACCACGTTCAGCGCACCCGCAGGAAGCCCGGCCTGCGCCGCCAGACGGGCAATTTCCAGAACGGCAAGCGAGGCATCCTCCGCCGGTTTGACGACGCAGGTATTGCCCGCCGCCAGCGATGCCGCGACGCTGCGCGCAAAAATCTGTGTCGGGTAATTCCAAGGAATGATGTGACCGGTTACGCCCAGGGGAATGCGTTCGACCATCACGGTAAAACCGCTACGATAAGGCAATAGCTCGCCGTGCAGCTTGTCGCACGCGCCTGCGTAAAATTCAAAATAGCGCGCCGTAGCAATGGCGTCGGCGCGCGCCTGGGACAACAGCTTGCCGCCATCGCGCGCGGTGATGCGCGCAATGGTTTCCTGATTATCCAGGATCACCGCCGCAAACTGATGCAGCATGCGACCGCGTTCGGCAGGCGCCAATGCACTCCAGGCGCCCTCAAACGCCTGGCGCGCTGCCGCCACCGCCGCATTGATATCCTCAGCATTGCCGCGCGCAATTTCGCTAAAAGCTTCGCCTGTCGAGGGGTCGATTACCGTAATAGTTGCATTCGAGCGAACCCACTCGTTGCCGATAAAGTGGCAAGCGACGTGAGGGAAGTCGTTTTGAGCATTCATGGCGTACACCAGGTGAAGTGCCGAACCAGGCACAGAATGGATTATCATTTGTGTGGGCAAAACACGTCAAGAAAACCTTTTTACTGAGCGCTTCCTAATTCATGGCAGTTTCTTGTCTCCAGCACCCCCTCACCCCGGCCTCTCCCCCGTTCCGGTGGAGAGGGAGAAAACTCCCTCTCCCGCTTGGGCGGGAGAGCAAGGGCGGGGGTGAGGGTGGGGCTGTCACAAATTAGGGAATTCACAATAAGGTGCTATGAAAAAACTGCTTCGCATTCTGAAATGGCTGCTATACCTATTCGGTAGTCTGATGCTTGTCATTATCGTCTGCTGGTGGCTGCTGCCCGATGAGGACTTGAATCCGGGCGCACAGAAACTCATCGCCGCGCGCTCTGCCCCGCCGGCTGCGCAAAACGCCTACTTCATGATCTGGGGGCTACGAGCGTCGCCCGAAATAGACGCGCACGCCGCCGGACAGCAAATGGTGGCAGAGCACGAGCGACTGCTCGCGGAAAATGGCGACATTATTGGATTCAAGGCCGACAAATTTCTCGGCGCCAACCCCTTGACGCTGGATACTTCCAGCAAGCGTTATTGCGATATCGAAAAGCAGCGCTGCTTGGCCGTATACCAAGGCATGCAGGCGCAAATCGAGACGGATAGCGCGAAATATGCGCTCTACCTCGAACGTTATCGCGCCATCCGCGGCTACCCACAGTTTTCCGAAACCATGCTGACGATGACCCCGGCAACACCATTGCCTTTTTATCAAGACCTGACGCGGCTCAGCGACCTGGTCGATGCCGCTGTCGCCTTGCGCGTTGCCTCCGGCACCACGCGCGAGGCCGCGTTAGATGAGCTGAGCGCAGAGATTACCTCCTGGCGACGCATTCTTGCCAACAGCGATTCGCTCATTACCCAGATGATTTGCGTGGCGGTTCTACAGCGCAAATACCGGCTGGCAAGCGAGATCATGGGCGCTTACCCGGAATTGGTGCGGCAATATCCAGCAAAGATGGTGCAAATCACAGCGCCGCTCGCAGTGGAGGAGACGAATCTGGTGCGTACCCTCGGCGGGGAGTTTCGTTTCACGGCATATTTTTACCGTGGCTTCAAGCATACGAGCGAGCAAGCCCCCGGTGACGATGCCTTCGGCAAGCTGTTCGGCTCAATCTATCTGGCAGGAGGTTACCGGCCGAATGCGACCGTCAACCAGTCGTACTCGAAGTACCAGGAGGGCACACAGCTTTACGCCAAAATGCCAAAGGAAGTGCTTGCCGGGCATGCGGCGCTGTCACTCAAGCAGAACGAATTCAATCCCTGGGCGCCGAGCGTGATCCTCTACAACCCGATCGGCAAAGTTCTCGCCAACGTTGCCTTACCCAGCTACAGTGACTATGCATTCCGGCTTTACGATCTGGTCGGTCTTTCGCGGCTCATCGACATTCAGCGGCGCATTATTGAAGGCAATGTTGAGCCGGAAAAGCGCGCTGAATTTCTGGCTGGAACCGGCCCGGGCCTGATGGACCCCTATACCGAGACGCCCATGCAATGGAATGCAGCGCAAAAAAGCGTTTCCTTTGCCGGGCACGGCAAGCGTTTCCTCAACGACGGCCGCATGCAGATCGAGTTGGGTATTAAGTGATTCTGATGAACCCATCTTCTATCCCCTCAATCGCTAACGTTGATATTCTCATCGTTGGCGCTGGCCCGGTCGGCGCTGCGCTTGCTTTGTTACTACAGGGCAGCGGGCGCTCTGTGGCATTGCTTGAGGCGCGTGCCGGAGCGGCGACGGATGCGCGTACCCTGGCATTGTCTTATGGCAGCCGTCTGACGCTGGAAAAAACTGGCGCCTGGGATGACAGCCTCGAAGCCACATCCATAGACGCTATTCATGTTTCGCATCGTGGCGCTTTCGGGCGCACGCTGCTGTCGAGCCGCGATGCCAATGTACCCGCGCTGGGCTATGTGCTTTCCTACGCCAAGCTACAGCAGGCGCTTGATCGCGGGCTGGCTGCGGCGCAGATTGCAGTGTATCGCGGCGCCAGCGTTGATGACATTGCAAATGGCGGTGACGAAATCAGTGTTTCTTACAAGCTGAATTCGGCATCACAATCCATGAGCACGCGCCTGCTGGTGCTCGCCGACGGCGGCGCCAATGTCGCCAAAATTCACGGTATACGGGTGGTGGAAAAAGATTACGGGCAGAGCGCGCTGCTCGGCAGCGTCACCACCGACAAACCGCATGGCGGCATCGCCTACGAGCGTTTCACGCCTGTCGGGCCTGCGGCCTTGTTGCCCAGGGAAAATTATTTCTCTTTGGTGTGGACCGGCTCGCCAGAAACCGTACAACGCCTGCTGGCGCTAGATGACGCCGCATTTCTTGCGGAACTCAACCAGCACTTCGGCCAGCGCGCTGGCAAATTTTTAACCGTAGGACGACGCGCGTCATTTGCGCTCAAGCTGCGCTATGCCACGCCGCGCGTGGCGGCGCGTGTCGCCGTCATTGGCGCTGCGGCGCAGGCGCTGCACCCGGTTGCCGGGCAGGGATTCAATCTTGGCGTGCGCGATGCCGCCGATCTCGCCGCTCTACTGTGCAGTCATGCCAGCGAAGACCCCGGCGGCGCTGCGTTGCTGCAACGCTTCGCTGTGCTGCGCAAAGCCGATGCGCGCATGGGGATAGAGTTCACCGATGTGCTGGTGCGCCTGTTCTCCACCGACAACCCGCTGCTGCGCATCGGGCGCGGCTTGGGGCTCGCGCTGCTCGACATTACACCGCTGGCGCGCCGCGTGCTCGTAGAGAAAATGACTTTCGGTGCGTGACGTGGCCGAGAATGTGATCGTAGTCGGAGGCGGGCCGGTGGGGCTGTCCTTCGCTTTAGCGGCAGCGCGCCACGCTGCACTAAACGTGCACTTGATCGAAAGCAGCGCGCCGCCGCTCGCCGCTACCGAGACGCAATTTGATAACCGCATTTTTGCGCTCAGCCCGGCAAGCAAGGCATTCCTCGAATCCATAGACGCGTGGCAGGACATGCCGCGCGAACGTATCGCGCCCGTTGCCGCGATGCGCGTGTGGGGCGACGATAGGGTGAGCGAACTCGAACTGGAACAGCGCAGTCCGCTGGCATATATCGTGGAAAGCAACCGGCTCAGCGCGGCGCTGTGGGGTCAAGTTCGGTGTCAAACGCGAGGCTCGCAGCGCATCAAGATTCATGCGCCGTGTAAGCCCGCTGCACTGTCGTTCGACCAAGAATGCGCCAGCTTGACGCTGCACGACGGCACGCAGCTTAAGGCGGCGCTGCTGGTGGGGGCCGATGGCGCAAACTCGTGGGTGAGACAGCAAGCCGGGTTGCGGGCTGACAGTAAGTCTTATGAAAGCTTTGGCGTAGTGGCCAATTTTGAATGTGAAAAAGCGCATGACGGCGTGGCGCGCCAATGGTTCGCTGCCGACAGTGTTCTGGCGTGGCTACCTCTGCCGGGTAAACAAATTTCCATCGTATGGTCGGTCGGTGTGGCGCATGCCGGGCGCTTGATGCAACTCAGCCCCGCAGCATTGGCGGACGCGGTACGCTTAGCCGGGGATGAGAGCCTGGGAGCATTGCGGTGTGTTTCGCAGGTTGCGCGCTTTCCGTTGCAACGCATTCTTGCCGCGCCCTGGGTTGCGCCGCACGTGGCGCTGATGGGCGATGCCGCGCACGCCATTCATCCGCTGGCGGGGCAAGGCGTGAATCTGGGATTTTCCGATGCGCGCCTGCTGAGTGAATTGCTTGGTAAACTTCCCCCGCTAAGTTCCAGCGGCGATCTTGCTTTGCTGCGCAAGTACGAGCGTGGCCGTAAGGAAAACGTGATGGCGCTGGCGACGCTGACCGATCAGTTGAAAGCGTTGTTTTCTCAGCGCGCGCAAAGCCTCGCGCGGCTGCGTAACGCCGGGCTGGCTTTCACAGACCGGCAAAGGTGGTTGAAGCGCCTCCTCATGCAATATGCCATGCGGGGCTGAACCAAATGTCCGCCCCTGACTCAAATTACCCTCAACTTAAAGGAATGCTCCCGTGAAAATTGCCCTGTTTCTTGCCTCTTGCTTCTTATCTCTCGTCTCTAGCACTGGAGCACTGGCCGACCCGGACGACGTCAAGAAGCTGCTGCAAAGCCGCTTTCCCGAAGTCAAAGCCGAATCGATTACCAAAAGTGCTTTTGGCGGGCTGTACGAAATTTTTGCCGGTAACGAAATTTTTTACACCGACGAGAAAGTCACCTACATCGTGCTCGGCAATTTGATGGACGCCAAAACGCGCGAGAATGTCACCGAGGCGCGCTTGCGCAAGCTGACCGCGATACCCTTCGATCAATTGCCGCTCGATCTGGCATTCAAGACCGTGCTCGGCAAAGGTACGCGCAAGATTGCGGTGTTCGCCGATCCTTATTGCGGTTATTGCAAGCGTTTCGAGACTGATATCCTGGCTTTGCAGGATGTGACGATTTACACCTTTCTCTTTCCAGTCATCCGCGCCGAATCGACTCCGACCTCGAAGAAAATCTGGTGCAGCGCAGACCGCGTCAAGGCCTGGCAGGACATGATGTTGCGCAACATCGAGCCGGGCGGTGATGGCAGTTGCGACAACCCCATCGACAAGGTGCTGGCCTTTGGTCAAAAGTTGCGTGTCACCGGTACGCCGACCTCGTTTTTTGAAGACGGCGAGCGCATGTCGGGTGCCCTACCCTCAGCAACCATAGAAAAGAAACTCGTCAGCGCTGCGGCCGCGAAGAAATAACGTAGATACAATGTAGAACGCCTTTTGAGACAAAGCAATGGCCAAGCCAGCTTTGCCATAACGCGCGCGCGCAGCATATAATGTGTGTACATTATGAATATGTACCTATTAGAGAGCTCACATGCACACTGCGAGAATTTTCAACAACGGAAACAGTCAGGCCGTTCGCTTGCCAAAGCAATTCCGGGTTGACGCCACAGAAGTCTTCATTCGCAAAGATGCGGCGACGGGCGATATTGTTTTGTCAACGCGCCCGGCCGAGGGCGTGTGGGCGGAGTTTTTCGCATTACGCGATAAGACACGTTTGCCCAAGGATTTTGTGAATGCGCGACCGATGAATGTGGTTGAGGCGGCTCGTGATCCCTTCAAGGTACCCGCGCACACCAAGTCTGGCGTTGCAGCGTCGGCACGCCGTAAGCCGCGATAGTGCGCTATTTGCTTGATACGGATACCGCGAGCTACGCGATCCGCGGCGCATTTCCCGTGCTTGATGCGCGGCTGGCATCGGTGGCTCCGCGCGAGATGGTGATTTCCGTTGTCACTCGAGCCGAGTTACTGTTTGGACTGGAAAAGCGCGGCAACCCGCGCGGGCTTTCGCGCGTGGTGCATTCGTTTTTAGATCGCATGACAATACTGCCATGGGACAATGCCGCCGCCGACACATTCGCAAAAGTGCGTGTGCGGTTGGAGAAGCTGGGGACGCCGATTGGATTTGCGGACACCATGATCGGCGCGCACGCGCTTTCGCTGAAGGCAACGCTGATTACCAACAATCTTAAGCACTTTCAAAACGTGAAGGGATTGTCGGTTGAAAACTGGATTGCTTGAAAGGTGGCGTCGTAATTGGCGTTTCATTCCATTTGCATGAATAGAGCATTAGTGTGACTACGACAGCAAAATAACGCGTGCTCGCACATGCTTTACGCTTGAATGCACTAATGGTCGGGAAATTGAATGAGATACTGAATCAGCGGTTTAACTGGGTATCAATTGAGTGTTTAATGCGCTATGCGCGTGCAGCAACGACAATAAGAGCGATGCTGCAACCCATGCCCACCACCCACGCGAGGCTGCGCAAGGTGGCTTTGTCGGCGAGGTAAAAGCCGATATACACCAGGCGTGCGACGATGAAAGTTAGCGCCAGAGAGTCGATCACGCTCTGCGCGGCATGAAGCTGCTGCGCAATGATGACGCCCGCAGCAAATAACGGAAAGACCTCGAAACCATTCAGGTGCGCAAAGTACGCGCGCTTCCTGCGGCCTTCCAGTGTCGCCTCATAGTCACGCGGGTTGCGGTTGTCGTAGCGCTTGCTCCACTTGGCGATGCCCACCGTCAAGTAAGGTAGCAGCCCTGCTGCAAGCACACACCAATAGGCAATGGTCATGAAGTCCTCCGAAAAGTTTATTGTGAGAGTGGTTTGGAGTTGGCTGCTTCGCCGTTGGGGTTATAGCCTTTAGGCAGCAACACCCACATTTTGCCCGATTGTTTCATTGCCCCCGCTAACTTGCCGGCTGCGTCGCCAAAGCCCCAATAAAAATCCGCTCTTACCGCACCGTTGATGGCCCCGCCGGTGTCTTGTGCGACCATCAGACGGTTGAATGCGGTGTTGGTGTTGGGCCAGGTGGTGGAAAGATAGACCGGCACGCCCAGCGGCACCACGCGTTGATCGACGGCAATGGAGCGCTCGGCGGTGAGCGGTACGCCCAAGGTGCCGATCGGTCCTGACAAATCGCCCGGCAGCTCCTTGAAAAACACATAGCTCGGGTTGCCGTTCATGAAGTCCTGCACTTTTCTGGGATTGGCGCGCGCCCACTCTTTGATGCCTTGCATGGAAGCGCGCTCGGGCTTGATCTCGCCTTTGCGGATCAACAGCCCGCCCAACGAGCGAAATGGATGGCCATTCTGATCCGCATAGCCGACGCGCACACGCTCGCCGTTTTCCAGTTGCACTTGACCCGATCCCTGGATTTGCAAAAAAAACAAATCAACAGCGTCATCCACCCAGACAATTTCCAAGCCCTTCAAAAGCGGCGTGCTGCTTTCGATGTCGCCACGGCTGTAGTAGGGGACCACCTTGTTGCCCTCAAAACGCCCGCGCAAACGGCGGTGCTTGAATTCCGGGTAGAGCGCAGACAGGTCAATGGTGAGCAAGTCCTGCGGCGTTGCGTAAATTGGATAGCGGTAGCGCTCAGTGCGCGCGCGGCTGCCGAATAACAGCGGCTCGTAATAGCCGGTGACCAAGCCGTTGGTGGAGCCATCAGCGTTGATGACCTGGTAAGGCTCGAAGCTGTCCCTAAAAAAGTGTGCAAGCTCGCGGCTTTTTTTGGCATTGGTCCTGGCGGCGTGCTCGCACACGTTTTTCCAGGCTTCCTGCGTCGCTAAAACAGCGCAGCCCTTGATGAAGGTCTCGAGCGCTGGCGCCAGATCATCGCTACCCCAGGCTGGCAAGGCGTTCCAGCTCGCTTTCTCCAAGCGGCCACGCGGCAATTCAGGAGAAGGCTCCTGCGTCGGCACAGCGGCTTCAGGCTTTATCTCGGGGCAGGTGAATACTACTTCAGGCGGCGGACATGAGAGCGTGCTCTGACTTTGTGGCGCAAGGGCTAGTGGCGGCTGGGGCGGCGCGCTTGCACACCCGGCGAGAAACATGGCACAACCAACAATCAAAAATTGAAACGAAGAGGAAAGGGTGCGCTGCATACCAGGGGAAGGGTTAGTGGAGGAAGCTGTTCAAGCTGCGAAGGCCTATAATTCGGGTTTTCGGCATAAATTGAGGAAGCAACATGACTTGGGTTTTACTTGAAGTGGGCATCGCGTTGGGACTCGCCATCGGCATCGTGTGGTGGACGTTTCCCAAAGAAAAGAAACCGCCGCACGATCCAAGGTGAGCAGCACAGGTCTAATGCAGCACGCGCGGTACCGAGAGCGTGAAGGCCGGAATTTCCGCGTTGAAGCGCGTGCCGTCCTCAGCAACCATCTGGTAAGTGCCGCGCATGGTGCCAACCGGCGTGGTAAGTGACGAGCCGCTTGAGTACTCAAAGTTCTCGCCGGGACGCAACACCGGCTGCTCGCCAATCACACCCATGCCACGTACTTCCTGCACCTGATTGGCGGCGTCGGTGATAATCCAGTGACGGCTCACCAGTTGCGCTGCGGTGGTGCCCTCGTTGGTGATGCGGATGGTGTAAGCGAACACATAGCGCTCGGCCGCTTCGTCGGATTGCTCCGGCAAAAAGGCCGATTGGGCCGAGACGCTGATAGCGTATTTTTTCTTTTCCATCATGGCCGCATATTAACACGGGCAGAGCCGCAAAAAAACGCTACAATCACGGCTGATAACTCTACTATTGTCAAGGTCATGTCTCGAATTGCTCCTTCCATTCTTTCCGCCGACTTTGCCCGTCTGGGTGAAGAGGTGCGCAACGTCATCGCCGCTGGCGCGGACATTATTCACTTTGACGTGATGGATAACCATTACGTTCCCAATCTGACCATAGGGCCGATGGTGTGCGAGGCGGTGCGGCCGCACTCGAGCGTGCCCATCGATGTGCACCTCATGGTGAAGCCGGTGGATCGCATTATTCCGGATTTTGCCAAGGCCGGCGCCAACATCATTAGCTTTCATCCCGAGGCCTCCGAGCATATCGACCGCACGCTGGGATTGATCCGCGAACAGGGTTGCAAGGCGGGGCTGGTATTTAATCCCGCGACGCCTTTGCATTTTCTCGATCATGTGATGGACAAGGTTGATCTGATTCTTATCATGTCGGTGAACCCCGGTTTCGGCGGACAAAAATTTATTGCATCCGCGCTGGATAAAGTTGCGGCGGTACGCAAACGCATCAGCGCCAGCGGTCGCGATATTTGGCTTGAGGTTGATGGCGGCGTAAAAACCGACAATATCGCCGCCGTTGCCAAGGCGGGCGCCGACACCTTCGTTGCCGGTTCGGCAATCTTCGGCTCTGCGGATTACAAAGCCACCATTTCGGCCATGCGCGCCGAGCTCGCCAAAGTCTGAGCCATGACTGTTGCAATCTCCAAGGTCGGCGCGACCGCGCGCTTCACTTTGCCTATCCGCGCCAAGGCGGTGGTGGTCGATCTCGATGGCACCATGCTCGATACCATAGGCGATCTGGCCAGTGCCGCCAACGCCGCGCGCGTGGAGTTAGGCTTTGCGCCGCTGGACCCCGAATTCATTAAAACTTTTGTCGGCAAGGGCATCGTCAATCTGGTGTTGCGCACCTTGACCGATGGCCGCGGCGGACTTGAGCAAGCCGCGCTGGATCGAGGCGTTGCCGTGTTTGAACGTCACTACGCCTTGCGCCTAGCCGAAACCACACGTGCCTATCCCGGCGTAGAACAAGGCTTGCGCGCCTTGCGTGCAAAGGGCTTGCGGCTCGGCTGCATCACCAATAAGGCGGCGCGCTTTACTCACCCCTTGCTGGAGCAGACCGGGCTTGCAGGCTACTTCGAAATCGTGCTGGCTGGCGATACTTTGCCGAGGAAAAAACCCGACCCGCTGCCACTGCTGCATGCTGCGGAATTCTTTAAAGTGCAGCCCCACGAGTTATTGCTCATCGGAGATTCGGTCAACGATGTGCAAGCCGCGCAT
Source organism: Betaproteobacteria bacterium (assembly GCA_043782425.1). Taxonomy (GTDB): domain Bacteria; phylum Pseudomonadota; class Gammaproteobacteria; order Burkholderiales; family Usitatibacteraceae; genus JAYWAM01. The sequence goes on along the minus strand of JAYWAM010000090.1, from coordinate 6,672 downwards.
GCCGCAGGCTGTCCGGTATTCGTTGTGCCATACGGCTATAACGAGGGGCAGGACATACGCACCCAGAGTTACGAGGCGCTTATCGCGGGGCTTGATGATGCGGCGAATTTAATTGAGAATGCCGGTAGTTCTTCTTCGTAATTGAACCTTTTTCGTTAATGTGGTTCTGCGCTATCCGCCACCGCAAAATTTACGGCGGAGGGAATGGGGGGGTGATTGAGACAAGGGTAAATAATTGTGGTTCCCTATTCTTCGCGTTCGGGCGTTGGTTGGTAAAGGTTTATGAAGACGCACAACGAAACGGAGTGTGATATTGAAAGACCTGACCCCGACGTTCTGACCCCGACGTTCTGTGACCCCGACGTTTGACCCCGGCGTTTTGAGCGTCACCAATTTTTTGCCGGGCGGTCATCATGGTCGTTATAACTTCTTGGAGTGCAATCCACTATGGATATCAGTGCCACACGGCGGCAGTTGCTAGTAGCAACTATTGGCTTAATTGGCGGTTCCATGTTGCCGTCTTGCACGCAAGCAACGTCCGCGTGCATTAGGGTCTCGTTAGATGGTTTTAAAAAATTGGTTAACTCAGAAATTGAGCAAATTTGCTTGTCACAAGGATGGCGGAAAACAGATCGGAGCAGTGCGGTTGAGGTTTACTTTCGACGAAGTGACTTGCCCACTGAATATCTTCACTTCTCTGCTCGCTCGACGAAATTCGCCGAGCTATGTCTTGTGGCTGGTGGTACTGATCGTTTCGTCAACGATGCGGTGCAAGAATATCGTCGATTGGTGGAGGCGATGCAGGGCAAGTTTGGTGATGCTGTGAAATTTGATATTGAGACTACGAGCGGGCAAGCTTTATTCAAATAAAACCTTCGGGGTCAGAAACCTTCGGGGTCAGCACGCCGGGGTACGCCGGGGTCAGGTCTCAATACTGTTCACTTAGTCGCATTAGGCGATTAAATCTCCGGTGTGAAGTCAATGATAGGCGCTGGAGGTCGAGGACGTTGATGTGATTTGTACGGAGAATTTCTGCGCTTGACCATGAGAACGCCGGGGTCAACACCGGGCACAACGCCGGGGTCAGGTCTTTAATATTGCATGTTCCATGTTCCATGTTCGGGGTCGGAGTTAGCATTCTTTTAGTTGCATGAGAACGCACGGGGTCAGGTCTTTGATATTGCGCCCAGGGTCAAGTCTTTGAATATCTGCGCCCGATTGCGCGACAGGGGCAGGTCTTTCATTATCACATTCCCCATGACGCACGAGCCGGATGAACCAAATGGGCTAGGTTCGCCCTCGATGATACAGTCCTTAATTAGGAAGAAGTTCTCCCCCACGCCCGCTGATCGTGGGCATTTTAGTGTCATCCGGCGTTTATCTGATTGCCTCGATGATTTCGATTTCGCGTTTAAGCAGATCGTTGACCAGGTCGGACAGGTCGATGCCCTTGGCCTCTGCTTTAGCGGCTAAATAGGTTTCTATCTGCTCATCTAGATACACTGGCAGACGGAAGATCGCGTCAGGCTTGTAGAATTTGCCGCGCTTACCCTTGCTGAAATCGTATTGATCCTTCATGGTTTCACCTTTCGGCCGCTAGCGCGGCGTTTGTTCATAATCGCGCATTTCCTGCCTGTCGGCCTTGCGCGCCGAAATGATGCGGATGCGCAGTTCCGTGGCGCTGATTTCCTCACTGCTATGCACCACCACCAGCACCTGGCCGTTCTGGGCGCGTCCCAGCATTACCCAGCGATCCTCGTCGCTGCTGTGTTCCTCATCAAAAATCGTCAGCCCAGCGGATCGCGAAAGACCGAGGTAGCAAGGCGAAATGACACCAGGTGTTTCTTGAGGTTCGTGCGCGCCTTGTTCGCATCCCAATCGAAATCGTAGAACGTGCGAGACGGCATGCTCAGGCCGCCATCAGATTCGACATCTGTGAACGCTTGTTGACCAGACTATCCATCAAGATAACGAGCGCCTGCTGATCCTCGTCGGGCCACCGGTACACTTCCTTGAGTAGCGTGCGCAGCATCGGATTATGCACCGCCGGTCCCTGTATCGTCTGAGAGCGTCCCGTCAACTCACCAAGGCTGACGTTTAACGCATCAGCAATCTTAATAATGGTATCCAGTCGTGGAACGAAATTGCCACACTCCCACCGGTTGTAGGCGCGCGGATTTACGCCGATCAATTCGGTTAGCCGAGACTGAGTCAGTTTACGAGATTCAAGTAGCGTTTTAAGCCATTCAGCAATTGCAGCCATGCCCTGCACCGTATAGCGTCTGATGATGTCGGCCATTTTAGAACCTCTCTCAAAGCTGTCTTGATGAAAACAATCAATAATAATAGGGACCACGTTTATTTCTGCCAGACTAGCCGCATGAGTCTCATTGCTCCCTCCTCCCCGCCATGCCAAGCCGCGCACGCCTGCGCCTTCCTAGGCATACTCTGACACATCATACAGCGCAGCAACAACCGCTCGGTGTGTTTCTTTGTCGAAGATGACTACCGTTTCTATCTGCATCTTCTGGAAGAATTCGCCTTGCGCTTCGGCTGTGCGCTGCATGCCTATGTGCTCATGACCAACCACGTGCACCTGCTGCTTACGCCTGAACTGCACAAGGCCAGGTTGAGCTAAATTGCATTGCAGCGAAAAACCGCCGGGAGCGGCTGTCGGCAATTTTTTGCAATCTTGGAGTCGTTTAAACGGCGAAGACGACAGCAACGCGCCCGACCGAAGCCGCACGGCGAGCCGGGCCGACGACAATTTGCACGTCACGGCCAAGTCGCGCCAGACAGTCGCGCATCTTCGCTTCACTGATGCCTCGAAACTGGCCGCGCAGCATCTTGGACAGTTTCGGTTGTGCTATGCCTAGAACCTCGGCGGCCTGCTGCTAGCTCCATTTCCTGCCTTTGATGATTTCGCCGATCTTGCCCGCAAGCTGTGCTTTCATACTCATTTCGTCGGCGTCGGCCATGCCTAAATTTGCATAGGCGTTGCCGGCGCCTTCTTTAATTTCAATCAGTCTCACACAAGAATTCGATTAGGTCTAAAATCATCCAACTTGTCTCGTCAGAGGTTTTTCATGCCCACAATCAGCATGTTCTACGGCATCATCATTTGCCTGTATTTCTATGATGATGAACGGCACAAACTTCCTCATATCCATGCGAGGTATCAAGGCGCGGAGGCTTCGTTCTCCATTCTCGATGGGTCAATCCTAAGTGGAGATATTCCTGTAGCAAAAACACGGCTGGTGCAGGCATGGATTGAAATCCACCGCGAAGCACTGTTGGCTGACTGGGAGTTGGCCGTCAATGGTCAAACGCCGTTTGCTATTGATCCCTTGCGTTGAGCCTGACCATGGAAACCGTCATCCGCGTAGTAGCCCATGAAGATTTCTCCTTGGAGCTCTGGTTCGACACCGGAGACCACCGCATGTTTGACGCACGCCCTTATCTTAATCGGGGCGTATTTGTGCGTTTACAGGATGTGTCTTTATTCAAACAGGCTTTCGTTGCACTGGACACAGTGTGTTGGCCAGGAGATTTGGACATTGCCCCGGAAACTCTATACGACCGTTCGGTAGCTTGCAATGACCATGTTGAATCGAGCTCCACACGGTGAGGGCGGGTGGGATGGAAATAAACGTGTCCCAAGCGGCGCTTTAGTTGCAGTGGTATTGCCCCTATGGATTTCCAGATTGTCGGTCCGGTTATGAACGTCGAAATCATTGTGAAGGGACCGGCATGCGCGATTTGGGGATGCTGCGAAAGCGCTACGGACTTGGTAAGGGGCGCTAGAAAAAAGGGTCGACCTGCGTCGTGGCGACCAGTTGGCAGAGACTTTCCCAGGAATCCCTTTTCATTTTAACTACTTTGGGTTCGACAAAATGGTAGGACGTTCGCATCCAGAATTATGCGGCGTTTATCGCGGGGCTTGATGAAGCGGCGAATTTAATTGAAAATGTCGGTACTTCTTCGTAACTGATCCTCATACCACTATGACTCTATCTTCTCGCAGGTTGGTTTTCGACTGGCGATGGCAATAGCGCCGCTGCTGCGCTCTTGTTGATTGACCCGTTTACCCACTGCTGGATGATGGAACCATGACCGAACCAGAATTTCTCGCGCTTCGCGCGCAAGGCTACAACCGCATTCCCCTTAAGCTTGAGACCTTTGCCGATCTTGATACGCCGCTGTCTATCTATCTCAAGCTCGCCAACAAACCCTTTTCCTATCTGCTCGAATCGGTGATCGGCGGCGAACGCTTCGGGCGTTATTCGATCATCGGACTGCCAGCGCGTGAGTTGCTGCGCGTTAACGATAACGAAGTCTGCGTGATGCGCGACGGCGCGCTGGTCGAGAAAGTTACGGTAAAGGATCCTCTAGCCTTCCTGGAGAGTTACCAGGCGCGTATCAAGGCCGCGCCTCTTGAGGGCGAGCTGCGCTTCACCGGTGGCCTGGCGGGCTATTTTTCCTACGACACGGTGCGATATATCGAAAGCCGACTTGCAGCAACGAACAAGCCTGATGTGCTCGGTGTGCCCGATATTCTGCTCATGTTGTCGGAAGAGCTTGCGGTGGTCGACAATTTGTCCGGCAAGCTGCACCTCATTGTCTACGCCGATGCGGCACAACCCGATGCCTATGCGGCTGGCATGCAACGCCTCACGCAATTGCGCCTGGCATTGCGTCAGCCCGCGTCGTTTCCTGCCTACACGCCGCAGCCCGGGCAAGCCGAGCCGCAATCGGAAATCGGTGAAGCGGCATTTCTAGATGCAGTGGCAAAATCGCAGCGCTATATTGCCGCTGGCGACATCATGCAGGTGCAGATTTCACAGCGCATTTCGCAGCCGTATGATGCCCCGCCCATTAACCTCTACCGTGCGCTGCGCTCCATCAATCCCTCGCCGTACATGTTCTATTTCGATATGGACGATTTCCATATTGTCGGGGCGTCTCCTGAAATTCTGGTGCGGCGCGAAAAAAACAAAGTCACCGTGCGCCCCATAGCGGGCACGCGCAAACGCGGCGCTACGCCACAGCGCGACAAGGAGCTCGAGCTGGAGCTTCTCAACGATCCCAAGGAACGCGCCGAGCACTTGATGTTAATCGACCTGGGGCGCAATGATATTGGCCGCATCGCCAAGACCGGCAGCGTCAATGTGACCGAGCGCTTCGTCGTGGAGCGCTATTCGCATGTGATGCATATTGTTTCCAATGTTGATGCTGAAATACGCGACGACGTGAGCACCATCGATCTGCTGCGCGCCACCTTTCCAGCCGGCACTGTAACCGGCGCGCCCAAGGTGCGCGCTATGGAAATCATCGATGAACTTGAGCCTACGAAGCGTGGCATTTATGCCGGTGCGGCGGGCTACCTGGGCTTCAATGGCAACATGGATCTTGCCATCGCAATCCGTACCGCCGTTATCAAGAACAAAATCCTCTATGTGCAAGCGGCTGCGGGCATAGTAGCGGACTCGATTCCGCAACTCGAATGGCTGGAGACGCAGAACAAGGCGCGCGCCGTACTGCGCGCCGCCGAGATGGTAAAAGCCGGTCTCGATAGCAGCGCGGGGGCCGCATGATTCTAATGATCGATAACTACGACTCTTTTACCTACAACCTGGTGCAATATTTGGGGGAGCTGGGCGCGGAGGTCAAAGTGGTGCGCAACGACGCCATCACGCTGGATGAGATCGCCGCGCTCAAGCCGCAGAAAATTGTTATTTCCCCCGGGCCTTGCACCCCCAACGAGGCGGGTGTGTCGGTGCCGCTGGTGCGTCATTTTGCCGGGCAGATTCCCATCCTCGGTGTGTGCCTGGGTCATCAGAGCATAGGACAGGCGTTTGGCGGCCGCATCGTCCACGCCAAGACGCTCATGCACGGCAAGATATCGCAAATCAATCATGTCAATTCGGGCGTGTTTCGCGGCTTGCCCTCGCCTTATCGCGCCACGCGTTATCACTCGCTGGTGATCGAGCGTGACACGTTGCCTGACTGCCTGGAGCTTAGCGCCTGGACTGACGATGGGGAAATCATGGGCGTGCGCCATAAAACTTTGGCAGTCGAGGGCGTGCAGTTCCATCCCGAATCGATAGAAACCGAGCATGGCCATCAGTTGCTGAAGAATTTTCTGGAAATGAAGGTGGAATGATGTTTACGGCACACGAAGCGATTAATCGTCTCAGCGATAAACGCGAAATTTTCTACGACGAAATGGTGGACCTGATGCGCCAGGTGATGGAGGGCAAGGTCTCGCAAGTGCAACTCGCCGCCATCTTGATGGGCTTGCATGTGAAAAGCGAAACGGTGTCTGAAATCGCCGCCGCCGCACAGGTGATGCGCGAATTTTCCACCAAGGTGGAGGTGGCGGACGCGGCCCATCTGGTCGATACCTGCGGCACCGGTGGTGACATGGCGCATACCTTTAACGTTTCGACTACCGCGGCATTTGTGGCGGCTGCTGCCGGGGCCAGGGTCGCCAAACATGGCGGCCGCTCGGTGTCTTCACAATCGGGCAGTGCCGACGTGCTCGAGGCCTTGGGTATCAATCTTAACCTTACGCCCGCGCAAGTCGCAGAGTCGATTCGCAGAGTGGGAGTGGGGTTCATGTTCGCGCCCAATCACCACCCGGCCATGAAGTATGCGGCGCCGGTGCGCAAA
>JAYWAM010000089.1:0-6661 GCA_043782425.1 Betaproteobacteria bacterium | reverse complement strand
GCATGTGCTGCACGAACATGAGGTCGGCCTTCTTGCCCTTTTCCGGCATCCACACGGCGAAGCGGCCGGGGTATTCGATGTCCTTCTTGATGTAATTCTGGCTGAAGGGCGGATTGGCGAGCACGCGGTCGTAGCGTTTCAGTTCGTTGCTCTCGGCCTTGTGCTGCGGGCGGCGCAGGGTGTCTTCCTGGCGGATGTCGGCGTGGGAGATGCCGTGCAGCAGCATGTTCATCTTGCAGATGGACCAGGTGGTGCCGATGCTCTCCTGTCCTTCTAGCGTGAGATCACGCGGATCGCCGCCGCACTCGCGGATATAGTCGCGGGTCTGGATCAACATGCCGCCGGAGCCGCAGGTGGGGTCATAGATGCTCATGCCGGGTTGGGGAGCGACGATCTCGACCAGCGTGCGCACCACGTCAGCCGGGGTATAGAACTCGCCCGCTTTCTTGCCGGCGGAGTCGGCGAAAAACTTGATCAGGTATTCGTAGGCCGCACCGAGCAGGTCGGGGAACTCGAAGTTCTCGTCGCGCAAGGGGATTTTTTCAAAATTCTGGATGAAGTTGGCGAGCGTGTCATCGTCAAGCGAATGCTGGCCGATCTTGCGATTGAAATTGATGTGCTTGAGCACATCTTGCAGGGTATCGACATTGGCGTCTTCGAGGGCTTCGAGCGCCTTGTTAAGCGAAGTGCCGACGTTGGTCTTGAGGTGGCGGATGGTTGACCAGCGCGCTTCTTCAGGGACGAAAAAGGTGTACTTGTCGGAATTGAGGAGCTGTGCGGCGATGGTCTTATCCGCCATGCCTTTGGTCTTGAGTTCTTTAGCGAGTTGCTCGCGTTCCTGGCCGAACAGGTCGGAAAGCCGCTTCAGGAACAGCATGCCGAAAATGTATTCCTTGTACTCTGAGGCGTCCATGTTGCCGCGCAGGTCGTCGCAGGCGCGGAACAGCAGGCTGGATAGCTGGCTGAGGGTGAGCTTGGTCATGCGGTAACGCTGTATGAATGTTGAAGCCGGACGGAGCAGCGCGATCTTTGGTTGATTGTTACGCTGGTTTCATTTTCTAGTTGTGGAACCACCGCTTCCCCTTATCCCTTCTGAATATCGTCTGCTGCGCGATATGATGCGATGGATTATGGCATGTGTCGATCCTCTTGTTGATTGCAAACTAGAAACGGCCTTGCAAAGCCAACCCAATCACCCGCTAGTAGGCTACGGTTTTTCCTGCTCCCATTCAGAGATTCTTAGATTGGATGGCTGAATGACTTCTTGTGCAGGCCAGAAACTCGCATGGAATATTAATTCTCAGGCGGATTGCCCTGTCGCCATTGTATGTAGCGCCTGCGAAAAGCTGCGCTTCAGATTAGCGTCAGCCCTTAATTAACAAACAACACCTCACTAGCGGTCAATTTCCCCGGCCCTGCGAAACCTTTTACCCGCACTCGCCTGCCGTTTGCCAGATTGGCTAGCGTGCCGCCCGAGTAGCTGGCAAGTGTTGCGTCGATACGTTCGCCGCGCACCTCAAAAGAGGCGGCGGAAGCCAACGCCGCCACATCGCCTTCCACCACGAACTCGGTGCGCGCTGAGGGCGCAATGATGTCTATGGCTTCGGCCTTGAGTACGCCTGTCTGCATTTTGCCGCGTACGCGCACGCGTGTTCCGGTGAAAATGCTTGCTGCCACAGAGGGCACGGCGCTGGCCTCGATATCCAGATCGGGCAAGCTGAAGCGTGTGGCGCCGATAGCGTTGCTGGACGGCTCGCGCACGAAGCCCTCAATGAATACCAGATCGCCTTCCGCCCGCGCCGGTGCGAGACTGGTGGCGATGGTGCTGGCGTTGAGTATGCCGCTGGCAGGGTCATAAACACCAATCACGCGCGCCAGCACCCCAGCCGCCAGTGCAGCCGTTCCCGGCGGCGGCGAAAACACCACTCCCGCAGCGCCTGTCGTGCCGATGCGCGCATTGGTCAGATTGACCGGGATGCCTTGCAGCACCAAGGAGGCAGCGCCAACCTGGCTGATGACGCCGAGCACTTCAACGTTGGCGCTGTCGGCTGCTTTGTGGACGATAAGACGCGTTGCAAGTACGCCTTGGCCGCCAGGCAGCGCCAAACCGAAAACTTCCACCTCTTCGCCCACCTGCAACTCGGCCAGGCTGTTGACTCCCGCGAGCAGGGTGTTTTGATCGACACGCACCGCAATCGACAGGATAGTCAACTTATTGGCTGGCGCATCGACACTGGTCGCAGGCCCCAGCACCAGGCTCTGCACCACGGCGCCGAATGCCTGCCCGGATGCGGTGCTGCTCGAGGCTGTGCCGTTGGTATTGGCAGTCATCCCCAGTCGTAGTTGATTGGCGCCGCCCCCGGCATTGACGTTCAGCAGCACCTGTGTTGCTGCATCATCAAAGCTGGCGCCCGCCAAGCCCAACGGGCCCAGGCCAGTCAAGGCGCCGCTGGCAACCGTGGGTTCCCCCGGTGGCGGCGCAACCCCAGTGCCATTGGAACCGGTCTTGGTATCTGCGCCGCCGCCGCAGCCTGCCAGGGCGAGTATTGCCGCTGCAGCAAACAGTGAGGCAACAACTATTGGTGATTTATTCATGGTCATTCATCCTCTTTGTTTTGCTGCTGTAGCTCTGAATAGAAATACATACCAACGCTAATGCGGCGATTGGCCGTGCGCTTGGCGGCGCTGTCTGCGGCCTCAAGGCGCATTGCTTCTTTAATCAGGTCATCATGAATTTGCGTCCATTTGTCCCTGGCAAGTTGTTGCAAGCGCGCAACCGATTCTTCGGACAGCTCGTCCGAAAACAGATAGCGATCAAGGAAGGATGGTTCGCTGGCGAGAACGTTGCTTACGCCTGCGCTGGCGTGATCTGCCAGACTCTCCGCAAGCGGGAGCAAGCGGTCCTGCGCGCTGCGGCGAGACAGAAAGGGCTGCGTGCGCAGCACCACATCGCCTTGTTCGTTGATGTCGGCCAGCTCCAGGCGGCGCAACTCCTCCAACAACGCCGCCGGGCGATGATCGGTGGTGACGCTGCGCACCAGCTCGCCGAAGGAGGGTTGTTTGCCCTGCGCGCGCTGCGGCAGCACACGCGGCGCGCCGTTGCTCTCACGAAAGCGGCGCTGCGTGAGCCACGCCGCGTGCACCGCTGCGGCGAAAGAAGTCACGCTTTCCGGCGCCACCGACTGTAAGGCCTCATCAGTGAGGCGGCGGATTTCCTTGCGATTAAGCCCGGTGATGAGGGAAAGCTGTGTGCCGGTCGCCTGACTCTGAGCTGATTCCCGATTAAAATGTTTTTGCCCGGCGCGCACGTAGACGCGCTTAAGCATCTCGCTCGCAGCCTGATAGGTGACGCCGCGCGCAATCAGCAGCCTTACCAACGGTGTTATCACGCGCGCAACGGCTTGCAGCAGCGCGCCCGGCGTTGCCGACAAGACGGCGTTCGACGTTACGCTTGGCGTAGCGCCTTTAGGTTCTGTGCGCCCCTTGGAGTGTTGCTTTGCCATGGGGCGCTTGCTTTTGGGTTTTTGTTGGTTCATAATGAATGCGGGATATATTCCCGCATAAGTATGTTAAATGCAGAATGGGAATTTGTAAAGCGATTTAGCAAAAATATTTTAACAACCTGGATTGGAGTTCATCATGAATACAATGCAAAAACTTGCTTTTGTGGCTACCTTTACTGCTCTCTCTCTCAGCGGCAGCGCCTACGCCCAGCAAACCCCCTTCTATGTCGGCGCCTCTATCGGCAGCGCGCAATACGATTTCAATTTCCGCGAGCAGGTGAGGGCGCTATCAACCGGCGCGCTTCCCATCACCCGTGCGAGCTTTAGCAAAGACTCGGATAGCGGCTACAAGCTGACACTAGGCTACCAATTCCTGCCGCAAGTTGCCCTTGAACTGGATTATGTGGATCTGGGAAAGCCTAGAACCAGCTACGAGTACAACGGGCTGGGGCGTTTCACGCGCGAAGCTACCTATAAGATCAGCGGCGTCAATCTGTCCGGCGTGTTTTCGCACCCGCTAAACGAACAATTTTCCGTGTTCGGGCGCGTGGGGCTGTTCTATTCCAAGTACCAATACTCTGAAACTGGTGACAATTTCCCCGCATTCATTCCCAGCACGCTGCCGCCGCAACATTCCTTTTCTGCGCCTGATCTGAAACGCAGCAAGCTAAGTTATGGCCTGGGCGGGGAATACAAAATCAATAACGCGCTGGCTTTGCGTCTAAGCTGGGATCGCTACACCGAGATCGGTAATCCCATGGCCGACAATGAAACCTCGAACGGCAAATTCGACAACATAGACTTGTATGCGCTGTCGGTAATGCTGCGTTTTTGAAGCTTTGCGCAACTGGCGATCAGTGGTAGGGCGCGTGCTGCACGACAGAAGGGCGACAGCACTACATGCATGGCGCAGCGCCTGGTGCGCGCCCTACCACTGATTGTCGGGCGCTTCAGGATCCCTTGAATTGCGTCTTGCGTTTCTCGACAAAAGCCGCAATTCCTTCCTTGAAATCCTGGCCGCTGGCGCAGTCGGCGAATAGAGCGATTTCCATGTCGAGCTGCGCCGCCATCGGCTGTTCAAAGGTGGCGTTGACAAGTTTTTTGGTATTAGCAAAAGCGTGCGTCGGCCCGGTGGCGAGGCGCTGCGCGATTTTTTCAGTTTCGCCCGGCAACTGCTCTGCGGGCACGACCCAGTTAATGATGCCCAGCGCCTGCGCTTTTTCGGCGTCGAATGCATCGGGAAGCATGGCGAGCTCCAGCGTCTTGCGCGTGCCGATGATGCGCGGCAAAAAATAGGTGCTGCCGCCGTCGGGCGAGGCGCCGATGCGCGCGTAGGCGAGCGTGAACTGGGCGCTGTCGGCGGCGATGGCGACATCGCACGCCAGCATCAGCGACAGCCCGCCACCGGCGCAGGCGCCGTGCACACAGGCAACGATGGGCTTGGGCATGCGGCGCATGCAGTGGATGGAGTCGTGGAATACGGTTGCGGAGTCACGAAACAGTTCGGCAAGCTCATTTCTTTTGGCATGGAACATCGCGACATCACCGCCCGCCATGAAGGCATTGCCCGCGCCGCGTACGATGACGGCGCGTGTGGCAGCGTCGTGCTCCACATCGCTGAGAGCTTCGCGCAGCGCGAACATCATGTCATCGTTAAGAGCATTCAAGCGCTCTGGTCGGTTGAGCGTAATGACGGCGATGGCGTGACGTTTTTCCAGTAGGACGGTATCGTTCATTGTTAGTCTCTTATTAGTTAAATCTGCGCAATTTGTGAGAAGAGTTTTCGCGCCAAGGCGCAAAGGCGCAAAGAAAAAATCAACCCCGTTTTTGTTTTTCTTCGCGTCTTTGCGTCTTGGCGCGAGAATAGTTTTTGGTTCCGGCTCGTCCGGCTTAGGTGTCCGTAGGGGGTGCGGGGATGATACCGCGTTTGATATAGATGCGCCGCAGTGCGCCGCGCAGGTGCGGCAGTCGCCAGGCGAACAGCAGGCCGGCTGCGCAACAGACTATGCCGTTGACCAGGAAGGTGCGCGGCGCGCCAACTTGTTCGGCCAGCCAGCCCGAAGTCAGATGCCCGAGTGGCGTCGCGCCGATGAAGGCTGCGGTGTAAAGCGCCACGACACGACTGCGCTTGTCGTCATCGACGATGGATTGCAGGATGGTGTTGATGTGGCGCCGACCGTAATCAGGCCGAATCCGGCGAAGGCCATGCAGAGCATCGAAATCCAGACGCTGCGCGAAAATGAAAAACCCACAGCGGCAAGACCTGCAATGATAGCCGCGATGGCAATCCATTTGGCAAGACCGCGCACATTTTTGTGTGCAGCGAGCCGCAGCGCACCGATGAAAGCGCCCAAGCCCACCGCGCCGATAAAATAACCGACCAGCTCCGATCCGCTTTGAAAGGTCACCACCACAATGGCAGGCATCAGCGTTACATAAGGCGTTATGGTGAAACTTACCACGGCGATGATGGCGAGCAAGGTGCGAATCGCCGGAGTACCGAAGGCGTACTGCCAGCCCTCCTGCAATTCCGCCAGGAAGGTGCTGGCGCGCTGCACGCCAGGTTTGTTAGTCTCCACCCTGATGCGAGTCAGCGAGATCAGCACTGCCACGGTCAGCAGCGCATTAACGCCATAGCACGCCGCCACACCGGCGATGGCGATGAGCACGCCGCCCAGCGCCGGGCCGATGAGGCGCGTGGCGTTCATCAACACCGAATTGAGCGCTATGGCGTTGGGCAGATCGTCGCGCTTCTCGATGAGCTGCACAAAGAACGACTGGCGCGTCGGAGTCTCAATGGCGTTTAACAGGCCGATCATCAACACCAGCGCAATCAGCAAAGGCACGGTGATGACATGCAGGGCAGTCAACAGCGCGAGCGTGATGGATTGCACGATAAGCAGGCACTGTACGATGAACAGCATGCGGCGGCGGTCAAAACGGTCGCCCAATACGCCGGCAAAAGGCGTGACCAGCAGCATGGGGATTTGTCCCATGAAACCGACCAGACCGGTGATGGCCGTCGATCCCGATAACTGGTAGGCAAGCCAGGTGTTGGCGATGCTCTGTATCCAGGTGCCTATCATCGAAATCGCCTGCCCGGTGAAATAGGTGCGGAAATTACGATGATGCAGAGCGCGCAGAGCGTGGTGGAGGGG
>JAYWAM010000088.1:0-2537 GCA_043782425.1 Betaproteobacteria bacterium | reverse complement strand
CGGGCTTGCCCGCGATAATCAACGCCAATTCATCGCGGGCAAGCCCGCTCCTACATCCGGCAAAACATCCGTCTCATACCGTCGGCGCTTTCATGTTTCTCACTTCGCGCCTTAACACTTTGCCGACGTTGGTCTTCGGCAACTCCTTCCAGAACTCAATTAGCTTGGGCACTTTGTAGCCGGTGAGATGTTGCTTGCAGTGTTCCACAACCTGCTCGCGTGTGAGCTTGGGGTCTTTTTTTACAATCACGACACGCACGATTTCGCCCGACTTCTCGTCATCAGCGGCGACTGCGCAAACCTCCAACACGCCGGGGCACAGGGCGACGACATCTTCGATTTCATTGGGGTACACATTGAATCCCGATACCAGAATCATGTCTTTCTTGCGATCCACAATTTTTACGAAGCCCTCAGGATTCATGATTCCAATATCTCCACTGCGAAACGCGCTATCCGCTGTCATGACCTTGGCGGTTTCGTCCGGCCTGTTCCAGTAGCCTTTCATGACCTGCGGGCCGGAGATGCAGATTTCGCCTCGCTCGCCTGGCAGCAGGATGTTGCAGTCGTCATCGCGAATGGTAATGATGGTCGAAGGCAACGGCAGACCAATAGTCCCGTTGTACTCGGTAATACCGGGGGGATTCATGCAAGCGCCGGGAGAGGTTTCGGTCAGGCCATAGGCTTCCATCAGCGGCTTCTTAGTTACTTGCTGCCAGCGCTCGGCAACGGCGCGCTGCACCGCCATGCCGCCACCCAGGGCCACCTTGATTTTGCTGAAGTCGAGCTTTTCAAATCCTGGTGCATTCAATAGCGCATTGAAAAGCGTGTTGACGCCGGTAATCACGGAAAACGGATACCTGGCCATTTCGGCGACGAAACCTGGCATGTCCTTCGGATTAGTGATGAGAATATTGTGCGCGCCATACTTCATGAAGGTCAGGCAATTACCGGTAAGTGAAAAGATGTGATACAGCGGCAGCGCGGTGATGACCACTTCTTCACCATCTTTCAGGTAGGCGCCGACCCAGGCCGCAGTCTGCTGCAAATTGGCGACGATATTGCCGTGCGACAACATGGCGCCCTTGGGGACGCCGGTAGTGCCGCCGGTGTACTGCAGGAACGCCAGATCTTCCTGAGAAATGTGCGGCGCAGTGAAGGCGGCATGGGCGCCCAGGGACAGCGCCTGAGACAAACTGACTGCGCCCGCAATGCTCCACTTCGGAATCATTTTCTTTTTGTACTTGATGGTCAAGTTCACCAGCCACGACTTGGGAAAGTCAAGCAGGTCGCCGATCTGCGTAGTGATGACGTGTTTGACATGAGTTTTGGCAAGCACCTGCTGTAGCGTGTGAGCAAAATTTTCGACGATAACGATAGCCTTCGCCCCCGAATCCTCAAGCTGGTGCTCAAGCTCGCGCGGCGTGTAAAGCGGATTGGTGTTGACGACAATGAGTCCGGCGCGCAGCACGCCGAAAAGCACCACCGGATACTGAAGAATGTTGGGCATCATGATGGCCACACGATCCCCCTTGCTGAGGCCCAAGGATTGCAAGTAGGCGGCAAACCTGACGCTTAACAGGTCGAGATCACCATAGCTCAGCGTCTTGCCCATGCAGCTAAATGCTGGTCGATGACGAAACCTGTCGCAACTTTTGTTAAGAATGTCCTTGAGCGATGAAAACTCACCGAGATCTACCTCGGCAGATACGCCCGGTGGATAGGACTTGAGCCAGATTTTTTCCATGCGATCCCTCTGCGCCAATGTGCGCTTGTTAGCGTTATTTCAGAATAGTAACTCACAGTCGCGCAGCAACGAAAGACGATCCTTGGCCGAGCACTGGCAAACGAGCTCAAAAATAGTGTGTTTGCTCTAATCTTTCACTCTATTGTTCGCCACATCAAAGGGACAGGCGGCGCCTTTCCCGCAGATAAGGTTCGCGGACTGGCCGCAGCCTAGGAAAAAACCTCAACGGAGAACATCATGACCAAGAAACTCAAGAAAACCGTCAGCCCGGCTTCCGGGGACCAACTGGCTAAGCAAGTAAAAGATTCCGCCCATAAAATCTGGCAGGCCGGCCTGGGTGCATTCGCCAGGGCGCAAGACGAGGGCAGTAAGGTATTTGATTCGCTGGTCAAGCAAGGTCAGGAAATCGAGAAAAAAACCCGCCTTGCAGCAGGCAAAGCAGTTGAAGCCGCCAAAGCTCAGGCGAGCGAGACCATGGGCAAGGTCGGCGGCAAGCTGGATGGTAAATGGGACAAGCTGGAACAGGTATTTGAAGACCGCGTCCATCGTTCACTTAACCGCATCGGCGTGCTCACCAGCAAGGAAGTTGAAGCGCTCTCCAAGCAGGTTGCCGATTTGTCTGCCAGCGTGCGTATTCTCACCGCACAGAAACACGGTAGCACAGCAGCTAAAGCCAAACCTAAGGCCGCAGCGGGCAAGGCAACAGCCAAGAAGACTGCCGCCAAAACGCGCCGTTAAGGTGCTCGAAGCTGCCAACCAAATGTAGGAGCGGGCTTGCCCGCAATAAATT
>JAYWAM010000087.1:0-2544 GCA_043782425.1 Betaproteobacteria bacterium | reverse complement strand
GGTGATTATTGCGGCGGGCTGCGGCGCATTTGGCCCCAATCGCCCGCCGATGCAGGGGCTTGAGGCATATGAAGGCACGAGCGTGTTCTACAGCGTCACTAGGCGCGAGGATTTCCGTGGCAAAAAAGTCGTCATCGCAGGCGGCGGCGATTCAGCCGTGGACTGGGCGATTTCGCTGTCGGATGTTGCGGAAAAGATTTACGTCATCCATCGCCGTCCCAAATTCCGCTGTGCGCCCGAAAGCGCTGCGCGTCTTGAGGCCATCGCCGCTACGGGTAAGGTGGAGATGGTGATTCCCTACCAACTGGATTCGCTGGAAGGCTCAGGCGGCAAGCTCTCCAAGGTGATCGTTAAAACGCTCGAAGGCGAGGCCCGCGCGCTACCTGCCGATTATTTGCTGCCTTTCTTCGGCCTGTCGATGGAGCTGGGGCCGATTGCCGACTGGGGCCTCAACCTGCACCATAATCACATTACGGCGGAGGCCTCCAGCATGGCGACTTCCGTAGCGGGTATTTATGCGGTGGGCGACATCGCTACCTATCCCGGCAAGCTCAAGCTGATTCTCTGCGGGTTTTCGGAAGCCGCAATCGCCTGCCACAAAGCGCGCGACCTTGTCTATCCGAACGAAGCCTACCATTTTGAATATTCTACCACGCGCGGCCTATCAGTGTGATTAGGCTACCTGCGTAAGAGTTAAAGGGGGCATACCATGGCCACATTGATTGACGGAAAAGCGATAGCAGCGGGTTTGCGCGCAAAAGTGGGCGCTGAAGTGAGCGAGCTGAAAGCCCGCCATAATATCACGCCCGGCCTTGCCGTGGTGCTGGTGGGCAGTGATCCCGCCAGCGAGATTTATGTCGCCAACAAAGGCAAGATGTGCCGCGAGGCAGGCATGAATTCCTACGATTACCGCCTGCCCGCTACCGCCACTCAGGCTGAGTTGCTCGCCAAGGTGGAAGAGCTGAATAAGGACGACAAGGTGGACGGTATCCTCGTGCAGCTGCCTTTGCCCAATCATATAGAGGAAAGCGCGATCATCAACGCGATTGACCCGGCTAAGGATGTGGACGGCTTCCATGTTATCAATGCGGGCAAGCTCGCCACCGGGCAGGACGGCATGGTTCCCTGTACGCCGCTGGGCTGCCTGATCCTGCTGAAATCGGTGCTGGGTGAGGACCTCTCCGGCAAGAATGCGCTGGTGATTGGCCGCTCCAATATTGTGGGCAAGCCCATGGCGCAATTGCTGCTGCGCGAAAGCTGCACCGTTACTGTGGCGCATTCGCGCACAAAAAACCTTGCCGCCCTCAGTGCCAGAATGGACATTATTGTCGCCGCTGTCGGGCAGCCCGAAATGGTGCGTAGCGAATGGGTAAAGAGTCATGCGGTGGTAATCGATGTAGGCATGAACCGCCTAACGCTTTCCGATGGCAGCTCTAAGCTCGTGGGGGACGTGGCATTTGCCGAAGCCTCGCAGAATGCCAAAGCGATTACGCCCGTGCCCGGCGGCGTCGGTCCGATGACGATCGCCTGTCTGCTGGCCAATACGCTCAAGGCTTCCTGCCTGCGCCACGGCGTCGAACCGCAGCTGATGTATAACCCTTCGGTTTAGAGCCAGCCCTTGGACTTAAACAGCTTGTAGGGTAAAAGCGCGGCCATGATCATCATGAACAAGGCCATCGGGTAGCCCAGCACCCAGTGTAGCTCGGGCATCACTTCAAAATTCATACCGTAAATGCTGGCCACCTGCGTTGGCGGCATCAGCACGATGGTGCCGACCGAGACAATCTTGATGATGGCATTTTGCTCAATATTCACCATGCCCAGCGTCGCATCGAGCATGAAATTCACTTTGCTCGAGAGGAAATTGGCGTGGTCGCTGAGCGCGGCCACATCATGCACCAGCGTGCGCATGCGGTCATGCGCGGCGGTGGGAGTGAAGGGCGGGCTGTGCAAGAGGAATCCGGCCATGCGATTCATGCTGACGAGCGATTCGCGTGCTTTGGAAATAGCATCGCCCTTAAGGCCGATATGGCGCAGGATCTCTTCATAATCCGGCTTCTTGGATTTATCAGGTGAGAAGATGGTTTGCGTCATGCCGTCCATCTGGTGGCCAATACCTTCCAGCATATCCGCCATGCGGTTGACCACGGCTTCGAGCAATTCTTCCAGCATTCCCATCCCGTCGGTGACGGAGAGCTTTTGCAACCTGCTTTGCAATACACGGAAGGATTGCGGCGTGCTGTAGCGCACTGAAATAAGAGTATTATTCACTAGCACCAGCGTGATTGACGCCATTTCCGGTTGCAGTGCATCGGATTTGGTGACGATGGTGAAGGTGGCGTAAAGCGCACCGTTTTCCTGATAGAGCCGGTTGGAAAGCTCGATCTCATGCATTTCGTCGGATGTCGGGATGTTAATGGAGAAGAGCTTTTCAATCCGCGTTTCTTCTTCCATCGAGGGTTCGTTGAGATCAACCCAGATGAGGCGTGCAGGGTCAGCCAGCGCCACATCAGTGGCAAAGGCCTGAAGGCTTCCTCCCTCAAT
>JAYWAM010000086.1:0-2561 GCA_043782425.1 Betaproteobacteria bacterium | reverse complement strand
AAATTCCGCCCCAGCTTTGCGGCTTACGGCCATCCATTGTGCCGGGGATTATGTTGTAGCTGGTCCGGCGGGCGCGATGCCCGTGGGGAAAGGCCAGCGCATCCATTACGATCTGGTTGTTCACTGCCCGGAATTCAAGCCGTTTGAGAAAACGTGGCATACCCTGCATTCCCGCGAAACGACTCTCGTGCCAGGCGTGCGGTTTTATACTCACGCAACCAACACACATTATCAACCGTCGCGAGAAAAGATTGCGGCTGCTTTGACGAATCAAGCCCTGCACACGCTGGACTTTCCCGCTGTGATCGAACAAGCTTACGCTGACGGGGTTCGTATATTCCTTGAACATGGCCCTCAAGGCGGCTCAACTTCGTGGATTCGCCGCATTCTTGGAGATCGCGAACATATTGCTATTTCGCTTGACCTTGCCAGTGTGGACGGCGTGCGCCAAGCGCTCAACGCGCAAGCTCAACTGTTGGCGGCGGGCATAAATTTCACACCATTGCAACCTCCCTGCCTTTCACAAGAACCTGAATCGCGCCGCTTAGTTTTTCCGGCACACGCCCCGTCCTTTGCACTTTCCGCACCACCAAACACACCTATGCAATCCCGCACACAGTCTTTATTTGAATTGCACGCGCATACGCTGACTGAGCAGCACCAGCGCTTCCTTGAAATGGCGAGTGAGCACAACCGGCAATTTCTGGAAATTTCCGGGCGGGCTTATGCCGCGGTGGCCACAGGTGGAGTGGTGACGGCAACGGCGCTTATTGCGCCTACTCCTGTTTCAACACCGCCTCCGCCGGTTAAGCCTGTAGTTGCTGCTAATGGCTTTACGGCGCAACTGCGGCGGCCGGGCGTGATCCCGGACCCCCTTAAGCCCGAAAAAGCTCAAATCACGGGCCGTACTTTTCCGTCCGCCGGTTCGAAAGCTCTGTCGCGCGTTGAACTGGAACAAATTTCATCGGGCCCTATTTCCGCAATCTTCGGCCCGCAATTCGCAAACATCGACCAATATCGTCGCGTGGTCCGCATGCCCATGCCGCCGCTCCTTCTCGCCGATCGCGTCACCGGCATCGACGCTGTCCCCTGCTCTATGGGCCTAGGTACTATCTGGACCGAAACCGACGTCAAACCAGATTCCTGGTACCTGTGGCGCAACCGCATGCCCGGCGGCATTATGATCGAATCGGGCCAAGCCGACTTACTGCTCATCTCATGGCTAGGCATCGATCAACTGGTCAAAGGCGAACGCGCTTACCGCCTTCTTGGTTGTGACCTCACTTATCACGGTGGCTTGCCTCAACCCGGCGAAACTCTGCAATACGAAATCGCTATTGACCAGCACGCTCGCCAAGGCGATGTTCGCTTATTCTTTTTTCACTACGATTGCCACATCAACAATAAGGTGCGCCTTTCGGTCAGCAATGGCCAAGCCGGTTTCTTCACCGCAAAAGAATTGGCTGACTCCGCCGGCATTCTATGGGCCGCGGACAAAGCTGAGCCAACCCCCGGCGTGCAAGTTGCCAAGCCCCGCGTGGCTGGTATCGCTTCCAGCTTCGCCAATGCCCAAGTGCGGGAAGCTGCCGCGGGCAAGGCTTTTTCCTGTTTCGGCAAGGGGTTCGAATTTGCCGCGGCCCATCAGCGCTCGCCCGGCTTCGGTTCGCCTGACCTCCTTTTATTCGACAACGTGACCGACTTGGACTTCTCCGGTGGGCCGTGGAAACGCGGTTACATGCGCGCAGAGTTGCCCATCCGCGACGACAACTGGTTCTTCGAAGGCCACTTTAAGAACGATCCCTGTATGCCTGGCACGCTGATGTTTGAAGGCTGTCTGCAGGCGATGGCATTCTATATGATGGCCCTTGGCTTCACCACCGATAAAGACGGCTGGCGCTTTGAGCCGGTGCCTGAAATCGCGTACCCGTTGCGCTGTCGCGGTCAAGTGATTCCATCGTCACGCAACTTGGTTTACGAGTTGTTCGTCGATGAAGTAATCGATGGCCCCCAGCCCAAGCTGTTTGTCGACCTGCTCTGTACCATCGACGGATTGAAGGCGTTCCACTGCAAGCGAATGGGCTTGGAACTAACGCCCGGCTGCCCGCTTGACGAAATGCCCGAGCCTGATCCGAAACTAGACGGCAATCGCGCCGTGGCCACGGTGAACGATGTGCCGCTGGATTACCGCGCGCTACTGAATTGCGCCTGGGGCCCGCCCAGTCACGCGTTCGGCAGGCCTTTCACAAAGTTCGATAGCGGTATGCGTCTGCCCCGCCTGCCTGGACCGCCGTATCATTTCATTACGCGCATCGCCAAGATTGATGGCGATTTTAACGTGGAACGTGTTGGATGTTCGGTGGAAGCGGAGTACGACATCGACCCTTCTGATTGGTACTTCCACGCCAATGGCCAACCCACGATGCCGTATCCGGTCTTGCTTGAAGCAGCACTGCAGCCTTGTGGCTGGTTGGGTTCGTACGTTGGCATCGCGCTTCGTGCGGAAACGGAATTGGCGTTCCGCAATTTGGACGGAACATCTTCCATGTTTGGGAATGTTCCCG
>JAYWAM010000085.1:0-2561 GCA_043782425.1 Betaproteobacteria bacterium | reverse complement strand
AAAAGCGGCGTGATCACTATCGCTCGGGGCTATCTGCCTTCTACTTGCAATATTGCCAGAAACGCCTCTTGCGGAATTTCTACATTCCCTACCTGCTTCATACGTTTCTTGCCGGCTTTCTGCTTTTCCAAAAGCTTGCGTTTGCGCGAAATATCCCCGCCGTAGCATTTCGCCAGAACGTTTTTGCGCAGTGCTTTGATGGTTTCGCGTGCGATGATATGCGCGCCGATAGCCGCCTGCACCGCCACATCAAACATCTGCCGCGGAATCAACTCACGCATCTTCGCCACCAGATCACGGCCACGATACTGGCTATTGACGCGATGCACAATCAGTGACAAGGCATCGACCTTTTCGCCATTGATCAGGATATCAAGTTTCACCAAGTCAGCAGCGCGAAACTCTTTGAATTCGTAATCGAGCGACGCATAGCCACGACTGACGGATTTCATTTTATCGAAGAAATCCATGACCACCTCATTCATCGGCATGTCGTACTTCAGAATCACCTGCCGCCCGACATACTGCATATCGATCTGCGCGCCGCGCTTCTGATTGCATAAGGTGATGATCGGGCCGACGTATTCCTGCGGCATGAGCATGGTGGCGGTAATAATAGGCTCGCGGATTTCTTCGATCTTGCTCGGATCAGGCAGCTTCGAGGGGTTCTCGATCTCAATCACTTCGCCGTCGCGCATCGCCAGTTGATAAATCACCGTGGGCGCAGTGGTGATTAACTCCATGTCGTATTCGCGTTCGAGACGCTCCTGCACAATTTCCATGTGCAATAGTCCGAGGAAGCCGCAGCGGAAACCAAAGCCCAGCGCCTGCGAAGTTTCCGGCTCAAAACGCAGGCTGGAATCGTTTAATTGCAACTTGGTGAGCGCCTCACGCAACGCTTCGTACTGGTTTGACTCGATGGGGTATAACCCGGCAAATACCTGCGGCTTGATTTCCTTGAAGCCCGGCAGCGCTTCGCTAGCGGGGTTGTCGACCAAGGTCACCGTATCACCAACACGCGCCGCTTTGAGTTCCTTGATGCCGGCGATGATGAACCCTACTTCACCCGCAGAAAGTTGCGGGCGGCTGACCGACTTGGGGGTAAACACTCCAACCTGCTCGCACAGGTGCACGGTGCGCGATGACATCAGCAAGATACGGTCCTTGGGTTTGAGCGCGCCATCGACCACGCGCACCAGCATAATCACGCCGACATAGTTATCAAACCATGAATCAATAATCAACGCCTTGAGCGGCCCGACCGGGTTGCCGCGCGGCGCGGGCACCTTCAGCACCACGGCCTCGATGACATCCTGCACGCCGACCCCGGTTTTGGCGCTGACGCGCACCGCGTCGCTGGCGTCGATACCGATAATGTCTTCGATTTCCTCAATCACACGCTCGGGCTGCGCCGAGGGTAAGTCGATCTTGTTCAGCACCGGCACCACGTCCACGCCCAGCTCGGTGGCAGTGTAGCAATTGGCGACCGTTTGCGCTTCCACGCCTTGGGAAGCATCGACCACCAGCAGCGCGCCTTCGCACGCCGACAACGAACGCGAAACCTCATAGGAGAAATCGACGTGACCAGGGGTGTCAATCAGATTGAGTTGATAAATCTGCCCATCGCGTGCTTTGTAAGTCAGCGCCGCAGTCTGGGCCTTGATGGTAATGCCGCGTTCACGCTCCAGGTCCATGGAATCGAGTACCTGGGCTTCCATTTCACGCGATGAAAGGCCGCCGCAATGCTCGATAATGCGATCCGCCAGCGTCGATTTGCCGTGGTCTATGTGGGCGATAATGGAGAAATTGCGAATGTGGTTCATGGCGCCGTAAAAAAAAACCAAGGGCACGGTAAAACATATGCATCTTGCACATGTCCTTACCCATGCCCTTTACAGCTTGCTATTTTAACGCACGTGAGCAAAGGCGTCCAACCTAAACTTTGCGGGCCAGATGCGCAGCCAGACGCTCTAAGTCTAAAAAGTAATGGCAGATTTCGTTTTCGCCATCGAGCAAAACCGGCACCAGCGCGCTATAGCTCGCCGCAAGCTCAGGGTGTGCGTCCACATCAATGATGTCGAGAGCAAAACCGCCCTGGAGAGCTTCCAGAGCGGCTAGCATTTCCTCGCAGAGGTGGCAATCGCTGCGCGAAATGAGCGTCAAGCGGCGCAGAGCGGCGCCTCAATACTCATCATTCGCTATCCGGGCGGAAAGTTACGAAGCGGTTGCCCTCCTCATTGCGCACCAGCAACGCCACCGGACGCTTGAGGTCAAGTTTGCCAACAATTTCGTTGAATTGCTTCGCATTGCTCACATCGGTGTTGTTAAGGCGCAGGATAACGTCCCCGGCTTGAACGACTGCCGCTGCCGTGCCTTGCACTGCTTCTACAAACACGCCGCCTGCAAGCTTCAATTCTTTTTTCTGCTCGGCATTCAGGTCTGAAACGGCAAGACCCAGTTTGCCCACCGCCGCATCGGACTTGGGTTTGACACCCGCTTTGATCGTCGCGGCTTTTTCGTCTTTGAATTCACCCACCGTCACCGTAATGTCACGAGTGTTG
>JAYWAM010000084.1:0-2564 GCA_043782425.1 Betaproteobacteria bacterium | reverse complement strand
TGGCCCGAGCGGGGCAAATGATAGACGCGACGTTTGTGGAAGTGCCGCGGCAACGTAACACGCGCGAAGAGAACGCTGGCATCAAGGCGGGAGAGCCGCCGGCGGCGTGGAACGAGACACCGGCCAAGCAGCGTCAGAAGGATGTTGAGGCGCGCTGGACGAAGAAGAACGAAGAGACACATTACGGCTACAAAAACCCTGTCAATGCGGACGCAGCGAATAAGTTGGTGCAGCGCTACGCGGTGAGCGATGCGGCGGTGCATGACAGTCATGTGTTTGAAGAGCTGCTGGATCAGACGCTGGATGCCAGTGGCGAGAAGCGTGCGGTCTATGCCGACAGTGCGTACCAGTCCAAGGAACGCGAAGCGGCGCTGGCGGCGGAGGGATTGCAAAGTCAGATCCATGAAAAAGGAACGCGCGGTCATCCGCTCACTGAGGAACAGAAGGCATCCAACCGAGTGAAATCGAAGACGCGAGCACGGGTGGAGCATGTGTTCGGTGCACAGCACGCGATGGGCGGGCACCTTGTGCGCACGATAGGGTTAGCGCGTGCGCGGGTGAAGATCGGGAGGATGAACCTTGTCTATAACATGACGCGTCTGGTTCAGTGGATCAAGCGTGATGCGTTGGTGACGGTCGGCGTGCGCTCCCCTGACGGGAGAGGTGTGCCTGCAGTGGGGTAAAAAGCGGGCAAATGTCCGCAAAGAGCGACGGTTCAGGCAATATTTCTCGTCAGTTCCGACGCGAATTATGTTGGAACAAAGAATTCGGTAACCTCACTGGGGACTGAGGTAATTTATAGAGGTCCCCTAAAGGGCACCTCCGGAAATCCGCAATAGATTTGCAAAATCCGGTAAAATAAGCCATTGCCAAAAAACGCTGAGGGGGAGCTCATGCAGCCCAGTTTCTTTGACTTCGATGATCGACTCGCGAAGCTGAATGCGCGGGATTCCCTGATGCGCCTCAATGAACTGATCGACTGGACACTCTTTCGAGACACGCTTGAGAAGAGTCGCCGTCGGGAACGCAAAAGCGCTGCGGGACGTAAACCGTTCGACGCCCTCCTGATGTTCAAAGGACTGGTGCTACAACACCTCTACGGCTTCTCCGATGAAGAACTGGAATATCAAATCCGTGATCGCTTCACCTTCATGCGTTTTTTAGACCTCACGCCGGAAGATCGCATCCCCGATGCCAACACCTTCTGGGATTTTCGTGAAGCTTTGATTCAGGCCGGCGTTATTAAACAACTCTTCCAGGACTTTGAGTGTTATTTGGTGGCGCAAGGCGTGCTGGCGCAAAAAGGCCAGATCATTGACGCCAGCTTTGTCGAAGCCCCCCGGCAGCGCAACAGTCGCGAAGAAAACGCGCAGATCAAGCAGGGCGAGGTGCCCGACAGTTTTAACCAAAACCCGGCCAAAAAGCGCCAGAAAGACCTGGATGCACGCTGGACTAAAAAGAACAACGAAACGCATTACGGCTACAAGAATCATGTCAGCGTGGACAACCAGCACAAAATCATCCGCGACTATGCGGTCACCTCCGCCGAAGTGCATGACGCACATGTCTGCACTGACCTCCTCGCCGCCAACACCGCGAACGAGGTATGGGCCGATAGCGCCTACCGCAGTGAGCAACAAGAAGCCAAATTATCCGAGCGGGGTTATTGCAGTCATATCCACGAAAAAGCTTACCGTAACCGTCCGCTCACCGACGCACAAGAAGCCAGCAACAAAGAAAAATCCAAAGTCAGAGCGCGTGTTGAGCATGTGTTCGGCGCCATGACCAATGAAATGGGAGGACTCGTGGTGCGCGTGATCGGCAAGATACGCGCGACAGCCAAGGTGGGGTTGATGAATCTGGTGTATAACCTGAAGCGATTTGAAACGATTCACAGGCGCCATGCGTCCCGTGTTTGAGAAAAGGCTACAACACGCCGCAATGACGCGTAGAAGCGCCTCTGAAAAGGGCTTTCTAAGCGGAAAAGCGAGTTGTTTTCGGATTCCCTACGCATTTTTTGTGAAGGATGGAAATTGGGATTGAGTAGGTTCTGATTTCCGGAGGTGCCCTACAGGGAATGCTCCATCCCTTATCCGGCATCGAACACCTGCTGGCCATGATCGTAGTAGGACTCTGGGCGTCCCAACTCGGCGGACGCGCGCTATGGGCTGTGCCATTGGCGTTTGTTGGCGCGATCGCGTTTGGTGGGGTTCTTGGGATAACGGGTTATGCGCTGCCGTTCACGGAGGCTGTCATTGTGTTGTCGGTGCTGACGCTGGGATTGATGATCAGCTTCGCTATGCGCGTGCCGACGGCGGTTGGGATGTTGCTGGTTGGAGGGTTTGCGGTGTTTCATGGGCATGCACATGGGATGGAGCTGACGCGGGGCGCGCCTGGGGTTGTCTATGCACTCGGGTTCGGTATCACCACAGCGGCATTGCACGTCGTCGGCATTCTCGCCGGGCTTAGCCTGTCGCGGATTGATTCGCGACACGTGGTACGGCGCAGTGGAATCGCTATTGCGATGGCGGGTATAGCGCTATTGCTGAACATCTAGAGCAGAC
>JAYWAM010000083.1:0-2569 GCA_043782425.1 Betaproteobacteria bacterium | reverse complement strand
GTTGCCATAGGCCATGCTATGTCGCCTCCTCGCGCCTTGCCATGCGAAAAAATCCATCCGTTTCATTATGTCTCGCTATTTCTGGGTCGCGACTCTAGTGGTTTCTGCGCAGTGTTGGCGGTATCCACGCCATAGCCCGCGCCCTTCACGGCCGATTTCAATTGATCGGGCGAGGTCAGCCACTCGTCGTATTGCACCGTGGCTTCGCCAGCGGCGAGTGACACTTTCACGTCACTGACTCCTTTGATCGCCTTTAGCGCGTGCGTTACATTGCTGGTGCAGCTGCCGCAGGTCATGCCTGTTACTTTTAAAAGTTCAGTTTGCATGGTGCTGTTCCTTACCATAGGTTACTTGTAGAGGCTGAACTCTTGCTTGAGAGCAAGCTGTTCCTGCATGATTTGTGATGCTTATCAAAAACCGGGTAAAGCTCAGGATGTCTGCTTTATCCACGTCCACAGTATCGACGTCACCACGCATGCGTTTGATCGCCCCGGCATCGGGGAACAGAGCGTCGACGCGCGGGGTGGCCTTGAGCATTGGTACCAGCGTCATGCCACACTTGGGGCATTTGCCCGGCGTGTCACTCACGATTTCCGGGTGCATCGTGCAGTTGTAACGAGTGCTGCTTGCTTCAAGTGCGCCGCCCGGAGGAATGGATCCTGTGTGCTGATGAGCGTGTGCGTGTGCTTGGTGCGAATGGTTCGTGTCTGCCTTCATTTCTGGCTCCTTGTAAAATTGTGCGTCAAAATCGGCCTTTGCGGACTGTGCCGGTCGAACAGTGCCGACCCTAGCCCTCGATAGGTGATCACCATTATTGGCGGCAAGATCAGCCACTGCAAAAGCGGGGAAAGACCAATTCCGAAAATCATCGGCATGCTCGCGGCGTAGGCCCAGTTGCCGACGCTATAGACGTTGTACCATTCACTCCATGCGGTAAAAACCATCGTGCCGATCACGACAATTACGCCGCCTGTCCACGGACTCAAAATCGGCCAATCCACGCGCCGCAGCACCATGCCGACCAGCGCGAACATGGCAAGCGCAATCACGACATCGCCCAAGGTGCAATGAAGCAGGGACCATGCAACGGTCATAGCATCCGCTGTAGCCCAGAGCGCATACAGCCTGACATGCGCAATTTCCCACATCAGATTCAAAATGAAGGCGAGCGCCGACCAGAGACCTGCACGTGCCATGACGCCGGGCATCGCCATGGCGCGTCTTGCGTCCCTAAATGTCGCGTGCCCGCGCTCAAGTTTCGGTGTCACGGCCTGAGGCTCGCGCTGACCCGCTGCAAAAGCGCCCGCACTTCCTTACCAAGGGCATGTACTACCGGTTTATCGACCAACTGCAACACGGCCTCGGGATCCATGAACGCAACCGTTATGGTTCCATCAGCTTCTTCGCGCGCCTGCATGTTAGCGGCCCGTGGCTCCAGACTTTTGTGACGCCTTCGGTGACAGCGTGGAGTCGTCGTTGGCCTGTCCCGGCAACGGCATGGCGTTCGACTGCTGGGCCTTGCTGATCGAGGACTTGGCGGGCGAGGTCGTTGCCGGCGCCTCCTTCGTTGGCCCGGCAGGCTCGACACCGACCACTTTCGAGCGCGGGTCCATGTCAGCGGCGGTAGCAGGCGGCGCCTGCATTCTGGACGGCGACGCGCCTTTATCTGTGCAAGCCACCGCAGATAGAGCGAAAATAACAACGGTCGCCACCGCACAGCGTTGTATGTTTACGATGCTCATAGTGAACTCCTGTCTGGCAAATTGTGGAACGGTTAAAAGGGTTCGAAATATATTCGTGAGATTATTGAATCTGACCGATTTGCCCTGAGATGCTGCTTACCTTACTTCTTGCAGAAGATGACGGAAGAAAAATGTTTGTCGTCGCTTCGGGAAGCTAACCTACCGCAAAAACGGCCAGCCCCCCGTTGCATTGCCGAGGACGACAATCCAGCAGTAATCAGCCGCCGCTAGGCGCTGTGAACTGCTTCAAGAACTCCTCAGTTTGCTTCTTGTCGAGTTTGCCGGTCTTCTTGGTGTCCATCTGGTCGAACATCTTCTCCATGTGCTTCAACATCTCGTCCTTGGACATCATGCCGTCATGGTCCATGTCGCACGATTTCATGAATTCGTCCATGTTGACCTTCTTGGCCTTATCCGCCGCGAATACTGCGGGTGCAGCCATCAGCGATACGGCGACCATCGAGCTTGCAAGTATTTTGTTGAGTTTCATAACATTACCTTTCCAGGTTGATTGAGGAACCCCCTGTCCAAAGCGTATGCCCGGATGCAGGGTAGTACTGGTGCTGCTTTGCGCAACCGGTAAGGCTGCTTGCGCAAATATTACGGCCCGCTACTGCCAAGACTACGGACCTAAAGGCAATTCGACGGACTGCCCGTGGTGTTGAAGCGAAAATACGCCGACTTACTGCCGACGTCTGTGCGTGAGCGAACACAGCCTCGACTCAGCCGCCGCCTTCATAGTGTCGACGAACGGTCAAGGAAAGCGACGTTGACCGCTACTGCCCACTATTGCCTCGCCCACTTGCCATGCAGAAAATTGTAAATGG
>JAYWAM010000082.1:0-6799 GCA_043782425.1 Betaproteobacteria bacterium | reverse complement strand
CGTAACAAAATCTTCAGCAAAATATTCAAGCAAACTCAATCAAAAAAAATGGCCTGAAAGCTTATCGCTCAGGCTCATTTCACTTTTAGAAAATACTTCTTCACGCTGATTTTCACGCTGATTTTCGCTGCCATTCGCAAGCCAGAATCATCGGAAGATGTTCAGCGCCGCGCCAATTTGTAATGTCTCGCGCCTTTGTTTGTATGAGGTGTGCATTCAGGGTTGCGCTTTGGAAGCCTGGTGCAGCCCGCGGCGGCGCAACAGGAGATAGACAGCGGGAACGACAAACATCGACAGTAGCGGCGCGGTAATCATGCCGCCGACCATGGGCGCGGCGATGCGCTGCATGACTTCCGAGCCGGTACCCGCACCGAACATGATGGGCAGCAGGCCGGCGATGATGACCGCCACCGTCATCGCCTTGGGGCGCACGCGCAGCACGGCGCCGTGGCGGATAGCGTCGATCAGATCGTCTTCGTTTCCGCTCGCGCGACCGGCGGCGAGCCTCGGTTCCCACGCGTGCTTCAGATAAAGCAACATGATGACGCCGAATTCGGCCGATACCCCCGCCAGCGCGATGAAACCGACACCGCTTGCCACCGACAAGTTATGTCCCAGCAACAACAGCAACCAGAATCCGCCCACCAGCGCAAACGGCAAAGTCGTCATGATTAGCAGCGCTTCGTCGAAGCGTTTGAAGGTGAGAAAAAGCAGCACGAAAATAATGAGCAGCGTAAACGGCACCACCACTTTCATTTTTTTCATGGCGCGTTCCAGGTACTCAAACTGTCCCGACCACGACACCGAATAGCCGGGAGTGAGCTTTACTTGTTTGGCGACCGCCTGTTGCATATCCTCAACCGTCGATTTGAGGTCGCGCCCGCGAATGTCCACGTACACCCAGCCTGAGAGGCGCGCATTCTCGCTCTTGAGCATGGGGGGGCCGTCGCTGATCTTGATTTCGGCCACGCTCGATAGCGTGATCTGCGCGCCACGCTCGGTGACGATGGGAAGGTTGCGGATCTTTTCCACCGAATCGCGGATTTCTCGCGGGTAGCGCACGCTGATGGGAAAGCGCTGCAAGCCTTCGACGGTTTCGCCAATATTTTCTCCGCCGATGGCGGCAGATACCACGCTTTGCACGTCGCCAATATTCATGCCGTAGCGCGCCGCCGCCAAGCGATCAATGTTGATGTCGATGTAGCGTCCCCCGGTCAAGCGTTCCGCTAGCGCCGATGTCACGCCCGGCACATCCTTGACCACGCGTTCGATTTCGCCTGCAATGCGGTCGATTTCGGCCAGATCAGTGCCGGCCACTTTGACTCCAACGGGGCTCTTGATGCCGGTTGCCAGCATATCGATGCGATTGCGAATAGGAGGAATCCACAGATTGGCGAGACCGGGAAGTTTCACCGTGCGATCAAGCTCTTCGATCAGCTTTTCCGTGGTCATGCCAGGGCGCCATAAATCGCGTGATTTGAACTGGATAGTGGTCTCTACCATTTCAAGCGGTGCAGGATCGGTTGCACTCTCGGCGCGTCCGATCTTGCCGAATACGCGCGCCACTTCCGGCACAGTCATGATGAGACGATCAGTCTGCTGCAAAATTTCCGCCGCCTTGCCAGCCGAAAGCCCCGGTAGGGCGGAGGGCATGTAAAGCAGGTCGCCTTCGTCTAGCGGCGGCATGAATTCGCCGCCGAACTGCGTCGCCGGAAAAATGGTGGCGAGCAGGATCAGAAAGGCAACAACGAGCGTGGCCTTGGGAAACGCCAGCACACGATCAAGCAGCGGCTGGTAAAGGGCGATCAGCCAACGATTGATTGGATTGCTTTTCTCAGGCGGTATCTTGCCGCGAATCAGATAGCCCATCAGCACCGGTATCAACGTCACCGCCAGGCCCGCCGCCGCCGCCATGGCATAGGTCTTGGTGAAGGCGAGCGGCGAAAAAAGCCTGCCTTCCTGCGCTTCAAGCGTGAATACCGGAATGAACGACAGCGTGATGATGAGCAGACTGAAAAACAACGCCGGGCCGACTTCGGCGGCCGATTCGGCGATGAGCTTCCAGCGCACTTCGTCTGTAAGAATTGCTACTCCCTCGCCCCCGATTTTGGGGGAGAGGGGATGAGCGTCACTGCGATGATCGCCCCTCACCCCAGCCCTCTCCCCGCCAAGCGGGGCGAGGGAGTTGTTGCGCTGCCACGCCTCGATATGTTTGTGCGCGTTTTCTATCATCACCACGGCGGCGTCAACCATTGCGCCGATAGCGATCGCGATACCGCCGAGCGACATGATGTTGGCGTTCACGCCTTGGTAGCTCATGACAATAAAAGCTATCAATACACCGAGCGGCAGAGAAACGATGGCGACCAGGGCCGAGCGCAAGTGGAACAGAAATGCGAAGCACACCAGCGCGACGATAATAAATTCCTCGATCAACTTCTCATTGAGGTTGCTGACGGCGCGCTTGATAAGAGCGGAGCGGTCATAGGTGGGAATAATTTCCACCCCCGCAGGAAGGCCGGGCTTAAGCATTTCAAGTTTGGCTTTGACTGCGGCAATGGTTTCCAGCGCGTTTTTGCCGGAGCGCATGATAATCACGCCGCCCGCAACCTCTCCTTCGCCATCGAGTTCCGCAATGCCGCGGCGCATTTCCGGTCCGGTCTGAATGCGCGCCACGTCCTTGAGCAACACCGGGACGCCGGCCTCGCTGGTGATGATGGGAATGGCGCGAAAATCGTCAAGCGTTTTCAGATAACCGCTGCTGCGCACCATGTACTCGGCCTCGCCCAGCTCAAGCACCGAGCCGCCACTTTCCTGGTTGGCGTTGCGGATCGCGGCTACGACCTTGCTGTGCGGGATGTTGTAAGCGCGCAGCCGGTCCGGGTCGAGCACGATCTGATATTGCTTGACCATGCCGCCGATGCTCGCCACTTCGGCGACGTTGACCACGGTCTTGAGTTCGTACTTGAGAAACCAATCCTGTAGCGCGCGCAGTTGCGCAAGATCATTCTTTCCACTGCGGTCCACCAGCGCATATTCATACACCCAGCCCACGCCGGTGGCATCAGGCCCTAGCGCTGCCTTGGCATTTTGCGGCAGGCGCGACTGCACCTGATTGAGATATTCGAGCACGCGCGAACGCGCCCAATAAAGATCGACGCCATCGTCAAACAACACGTACACGAATGAATCGCCGAAGAATGAATAGCCGCGCACCGTTTTGACACCCGGCACCGACAGCATGGTGGTGGTGAGCGGATAAGTGATCTGGTTCTCAACAATCTGCGGCGCCTGTCCGGGGAAGGTGGTGCGTATGATGACCTGCACGTCGGAAAGATCAGGTATTGCATCGAGCGGCGTTTTCAACACCGCCCACACGCCCCACGCCGTGACAATGACGCTGGCGAGCAACACCAGAAAGCGGTTGGTGATGGACCAACGGATGAGGTTGGCGATCATTGCCTCGCTCCGTCCTTCAAGTTCGATTTGGGCTTGATGGCGGTGATCTCGAATTCACCTTTGCTGTTGGCTCTAAAATCGAAATTAACCGTACCGCCTTCCTTGATGCCGCTTGGCATGCCGCCTTTGGGCAGCTTGAAGTCCATGGTCATGGCGCCCCATTGCATCGAAGCAATCGGGCCGTGGGATAGCGTGATGCTGTCCTTGCCGACTTTCTCGACTTTTCCCTCGCCACTATGCGTCTGCGTTGAAGGCGCGTCGGACATGCGCGTGGTGGCTCCTTTCAGACTGGCCTCCGAGTCAATAAGAAACTGTCCCGATGCCACCACTTTCATACCGAGCTCCAGGCCTTTGCGGATTTCCGTCATGCCGTTGGCTTCCGCGCCTACCTCTACATCGACGGGCTTGAATTGTTGCTTGCCGTCCTGCGCCGTATCGGCAATCACCACTACTGTGCGGCTCCCGGTTTGAATCACCGCCTCGCTCGGCACCATCAGCGATTTTTGTTTTGCTTGTGGAGCAAGGTCCACCGTGGCGAACATGCCGGGTTTAAGGCGCGCGCCCGGATTGACAAGCTCGATGCGCGCCTTGAGCGTACGCGTGGTTTGGTTGACTTCCGGGAGCAGCGCCGCGATTCGGCCCTTGAAGGTTTCACCCGGATAGGCAGCGACGCTCGCCTCGACCGTATTGCCTGGCTTGATCCCGGCGGCCTGCGTTTCCGGCACCTCGGCGTTTACCCAAACTGTGCCAAGTCCGTTGATGCGAAACAGCATCGTGCCGGGCATTACCGTCATGCCTTCGCGCACGCCCAGCTCGCCGATCACGCCGCTGATCGGTGCGGTGAGCGTAATGCGCGCGCGTGTTTTCCCGCTCGCCTCTACGGCGCTGATTATCGCTTGTGGAATGCCCAGCAACACCAGGCGCTGGCGTGCGGCCTGTTTGAGCGTGTCGTCCGCCTGCGGGCTGGCGCGCAATGCCAGATATTCTTCCTGTGCCGCCACCCAATCGGGCGCGAGGATTTCCGCTAACGGCTGACCTTGCGCCACGGGGTCGAGCGGTGCGCGCACGAATAATCTTTCGATGTAGCCGCCGACGCGCGCCTGCACCACAGCCACCGCGCGTTCGTCGAACGCCACGGCGCCTACTGCTTCCACCTTGCGTGTCAACACGCCCTGGGTGACCTCTGCGGTGCGTATGCCGAGGTTTTGCACTACGCGCGAGCTGATATTGACTGATGAACCATCGGCTTCGGCATCGCCATAAACGGGAACCAACGCCATATCCATGAAAGGTGATTTGCCGGGTTTGTCGAACTTTTGTTGGGGGTACATCGGGTCGTGGTAATAAAGCGGCTTCTTGCCTTCAGCAGCGGGTGCGCTGGCCTTTGCGTCGTTTTGCGCTGTCATACGCTGCGTGGCGAACCAGTAGCCCGCGCCGCTGCCGACGCCGATGAGTACCACAGCGGCCAGAGGGTAAATAATTTTTTTGTTCATGGTGTGTCCTTTGACTTGGCATCAGGGAGCAGAAAATGCAGATTCGCCCAGGCGCGCGCCAGCTCGCTTTGGGCTTGCAGAAGATTCATGCGCATGTCGATTTCTCCCTTGCGCGCCTCGATCACCGGTATGAGATCGGCTTTACCGCCGCGATACGCCGCGAGGCTCACTGCACTGCGCTCGTGAGCTAAAGGGAGCAGGGTGGATTGATAACGCTGCACGCGCGCCTTGGCCGATTCCCAGTCGGCCATCAGGTTTTTTATTTCGGCCACATGAGCACGCTTCGCATCTTCAGTTACAGCGCGAGCCTGTTCAGCCAGTGCGAGCTTGGCGGCGATGGCAGGATCCTGGCGCCGTGACTGAAAAATCGGTAAATCTATACGCACGCCGATGGAAAGCATGTTGGAGTACGTAGGCCCGCGCTGCGCATAGACGATTTCAAGACTCCAGTCGGGATGCTTGGCGGCTTCGGCCAGCCTGACTTCGCTATCCGCTATCGCCTGTAACGGCGCGTACATCGCCAGATGCGGCAGATTGTCGAAGTTATTTAACAGTGCGGCGTGCTCATGGTCTGGGACCTCAAACGCAGGCGCACTATCGAGCGGGCGGGTGGCTTGATCGCCTATCCAGCGCGCCAGGTTGGCGCGCGACTTGGTGACCTGTCGTTCAGCATCGCTGATGCGGTCGTCGAGCTGTGCAGCGCTAATGCGCGCCGCGAAAGGGTCTGCGGCTTGGCCTTTACCGCCGGCCAGTGCGGCCTGCGCCGCTGTGACCTCAAGGCGGGTTTCATTGACCAGTTCTTTAAGCTGTGCAAGCTGGCGTTCGGCGAAGTAGGTTTCCAGCCAGGCGAGCGCGACATCGCGTTGCAAAGTCGCGGCGCTCTGTTGTAGAACAGCGGCTTCTTTTTGCACCTCGGCGCTAGCGCGTTCGCCGCGCAACTGGAGTTTTTCGCTGCGCGTAAAGTCCTGCATAAAGCCGATTTTGCGCATGGTCATGAAATCGCGCGTCACGTTGTAGCGATCGGCGCCGTCGAGCGGCAGGTTGTCGAGACCGATTATCAGCTTGGGGTCGGGCCGCTCAGCAGCGCCGATGCTGGCTTGTTGCGCTGCGCGCAAAGCTGCGTCTTGCGCGGCAAGTTGCGGGGCTTCCTTAGCGGCAATGCTTTGCGCCTCGGCCAAAGATAGCGCTGTGGTCGTGTGGCCCGTTAAGGGAGCAAGCGCGAATGTACAGAGAAGAAAACAGACAGTACGGTAAACCATATCACCTCCAAGGCAAGCAGAAAATTGGCGCGTTGCGACACTAAACTGATACGCAACGCCCTGACCAAAGGAGATGAAAAATCAGATGCGCAAGCAGCAGTTGCGGATAATCAGCGGGGGGGAGGTGGCGTGCAGTAGTAAGGACGACTCAAAGGCGCCGGGCAGGGCGGCCATGTCGGCGACAATGAGCGTTATAACTAATCCTGGTACAAAATCGAGCGCTGCGGAATGGAAGGGAGAATCGTTGACGTTTTGCTGGTCGTCCTGGCAGTGTTTCTCGCACAGGGCAGGTTGGTACATGTCGGCAGCGATGTAGGGCGTGGCGGAGGATGCATCTTCCTGCGTCATAGTGTCTTCTTGCACGGCGACCGCGCCTTCCATCAGCATCGGGCAAGCATAAGCCGACAGCGCAAGCTGGGCAAACAGCAAGCACAACACGCCGAGGTAGGCGGTAAAGTGGCGAAGGATGCGGCGTTTGAAGATCATAGTATGTTGGAGTGAGGTTGCGGGAAAAAGTTTACTCTAGTTTCCCGCTTCGCGTGCTTGCTATGAGAAAATCGTTTCAAGTAGGGTGGGCACGTTTTTGTG
>JAYWAM010000081.1:0-18033 GCA_043782425.1 Betaproteobacteria bacterium | reverse complement strand
GCTTGTGTGGCTCGCCACACAGCGCGTTCTGCGCCTTGCCTGGCATCTCGTCTGCAAGCGGCCAATTGTTCAAGTTATTCTTTCTCGGTTCCTAACTGCGATAGTCGGCGTTGATTTTGACGTAGTCGTAGGAGAGATCGCAGGTCCACACGGTGGCGCTTTCCTTGCCGCGTCCGAGCAGCACGCGCACGCTGATTTCGGGCTGCTTCATGACGCGTTGGCCGCGGGCTTCGCTGTAGCTCGCAGCGCGCCCGCCGCACTCACTCACCAATACGTCGCCGAGAAACAATTTGATGTGGGCTGGATCGAGATCGGTAATTCCGGCATTGCCGACGGCTGCAAGGATGCGCCCCAGGTTCGGATCGCTGGCGAAGAATGCGGTTTTCACCAAGGGCGAGTGCGCAATCGATTTGGCCACGCGCGCGCACTCGGCGGCGGTTTTTCCTTCTTCCACCACTATCGTTATGAACTTGGTTGCGCCTTCGCCATCGCGCACAATCGCCTGCGCCAGCAACACGGCGACTTCGGTAATGGCGTCGCGCAATTCAGTAAATTCCGCCGTGCCTTCGCCATTGACCGGCGGGTTGTTAGCCTGATTGGTGGCGATGAGCATGAACGAATCATTGGTGGAAGTATCGCCATCGATGGTGATGGCGTTGAAAGAATGATCGGCCGCGTAGCGCACCAGATCAAGCAGTACATCCTGGCCGACAATCGCATCGGTGGCGATGAAGCCGAGCATGGTCGCCATGTTGGGCTGTATCATGCCCGCGCCTTTGGCAATGCCGGTGATGGTGACCGGCTGGCCGTCGATCATGATGCGCTTGGACGCCGCCTTGGGAACGGTGTCGGTGGTCATGATCGCCTGCGCCGCCGCAAACCAGTTATGCGCAGCGAGGTTACTGATACATTGCCCCAGGCCCGCTTGGATGCGCTCAACAGGCAGCGGCTCCATGATGACGCCGGTGGAAAACGGCAGCACCTGGCGCGCGCCACAGCCTAGCTCTACTGCCACGTGTCCGCAGGTTTTGTGCGCCGCGTCCATACCTTGCTGGCCTGTGCCGGCGTTCGCCACTCCGGTGTTGATAATCAGAGCGCAGATTGGCTTTTTCGCCGCCAGGTGTTCCTTGCAAACGCTTACCGGCGCTGCGCAAAAACGGTTTTGCGTAAACACGCCGGCAACGTGCGAGCCTTCAGCAAGCTTGATGAGAAGCAAGTCTTTGCGATCAGGTTTACGTATATGCGCCTGGGCAACACCAAGCTCAACGCCGCGCACAGGCAGCAAGGATTGGGCTTCGGGGGTGGCGTAGTTGACAGGCATGATAGGCAGAGAGGTGTGGAAAACAAATGGGAAACGGATCTACGAATTATCGCATGCGAGGGCAGGTCAATGTTTAGCATGTCGCGGCATTTGCTGCGCCGCGTGCTTCATTCGCAAAATTTGCACGCTGCCGCCCTCGGCCACCACACGGTAAAATGATGTGACTCGGACGCGTGATTAACTCGTGGATGTCGGGCAGACGTCCAGTGTGGCCAAGCTCGGGATGTTGCGCCTGTGCACTGACCTTGGCGCCCAAAAAAGCGGTTACTTACTCGGCTTTTTGTCCTGCTTCCAGTGCTACTGGCAAATCGGGGCGGTCGAGCAGCTCAACTAGCGCCATAGGCGCGTTGTCACCCTGACGAAAGCCAAACTTGAGAATGCGCAAATAGCCGCCGTTGCGGCTCTTGTAGCGCGGACCCAACTCGTCGAACAACTTGACGACGATGTCGCGATCGCGCAGGCGGTTGAAGGCCAGACGTCTGTTCGCGAGGCTAGGGGTCTTGCTGAGGGTGATAAGCGGTTCGGCAACACGACGCAGTTCCTTGGCCTTGGGCAGCGTGGTCTTGATGACCTCGTGCTTGAGCAAAGAATTGGTCATGTTGCGCAGCATCGCAAGGCGATGGCTGCTGGTGCGATTAAGTTTACGAAGTCCGTGACGATGACGCATTGCAGCTTCCTTTTAAATTCTTGGCTTGTTCAGTCTTGTTATCTTTATGGTTTATAACATCCCCGTTTTCCTGGGGATGACAAGCTAAAAGCTTGTTACTTGCCCAGACCGGCCACCGGCCAGTTTTCAAGCTTCATGCCGAGCGTGAGTCCTTTTGACGCCAGTACTTCCTTGATCTCGTTGAGCGACTTGCGGCCGAGGTTAGGGGTCTTGAGCAATTCGTTCTCGGTGCGCTGGATCAGATCACCGATGTAGTAAATATTTTCCGCCTTGAGGCAGTTGGCCGAACGCACTGTGAGCTCCAGATCGTCAACCGGTTGCAGCAGGATAGGATCGATCTGCGGCGACTTGGTTTCTTCGGTCTGCATGGGGGTGCCTTGCAGATCGGCGAATACCGAGAGCTGATCGACCAGCACGCGCGCCGCATAGCGCACGGCTTCTTCGGGCTCCATGACGCCGTTGGTTTCGATATCCATCACCAGGCGGTCAAGGTCGGTGCGCTGTTCAACACGCGCGCTTTCCACAGCGTAGCTCACGCGCCGCACCGGCGAGAATGAAGCATCGAGCAGTATGGAGCCGATGGTGCGGCTATCGTCGCCATGACGCGCCGTGGCGGCAACATAGCCGCGGCCTTTTTCCACCTTGATCTGCATGTCGAGCTTGCCACCGGGCGTCAGGTTGGCGATGACATGATCGGGATTGATGATCTCGACATCATGCACCTGTTCAATATCGGCGCCGGTTACAGCGCCCGCCGTGGCCTTTTTGAGCTTGAGCGTGACTTCGTTGCGGTTATGCAACTTGAGCACCAAGCCCTTGAGATTGAGCAGAATATCGACCACATCTTCCTGCACGCCTTCGATGGTCGAATACTCATGCAACACCCCGGTGATTTTCACTTCGGTGGGTGCATAGCCCGGCATCGAGGACAACAGAATGCGCCGCAGGGCATTGCCCAGCGTGTGGCCGTAGCCGCGTTCGAAAGGTTCCATGAACACTTTCGCGTGAGCGGGTGATATGTTTTGCACGTCGATGATGCGTGGCTTCAGAAATGTCGTAGCGTTGCTTTGCATTGTGTAGGCCTCAATCCTTTTGCAGTTAAACGGTAATTCCGGCTTTCAAAAAAAACAGGACAACCGTTACTTGGAATAGAGCTCAACCACCAACTGTTCGTTGATGTCGGCGGCAAATTCGCTTCGATCCGGTGCGGACTTGAAAACGCCGGTCATTTTTTTCACGTCAACCTCAACCCAGCTTGGAAAGCCATTGGCTTCGGCAAGCTTGAGGGCATCCTGGATGCGTAGTTGCTTTTGCGCGCGCTCCTTGATGGTCACCACATCGTTCGGGCGCAGCAGATAGGACGGGATGTTCACCGCCTTATCATTCACCATCACCGCGCAGTGGCTGACAAGCTGGCGCGCTTCGGAGCGCGTGGAGCCAAAGCCCATGCGATACACCGCATTGTCGAGACGCGATTCGAGCAATTGCAGCAGGTTTTCACCGGTTGCGCCTTTGCGTCGTTCAGCCTCGGAAAAATAGCCGCGGAACTGGCGCTCAAGCACGCCGTACATGCGGCGGATCTTCTGCTTTTCGCGCAACTGCACGCCATATTCCGACACGCGGGTATTTTTCGCGCCGTGTTGTCCGGGACGTGTATCAAGCTTGCATTTCGTGTCGAGGGCGCGACGCGCGCTCTTCAAGAATAGATCCGTCCCTTCCCGGCGGGACAGCTTGCACTTGGGTCCAATATATCGAGCCACTTGTCTTCTCCTAAATTACATGCGACGGCGCTTGGGCGGACGGCAGCCGTTATGCGGCACTGGCGTCACGTCGGCGATGCTGACTATCTTCATGCCCAGCGCGTTGAGCGCGCGCACGGCGGATTCGCGTCCTGGGCCTGGGCCCTTGATGCGTACTTCGAGATTTTTCACGCCGCATTCAATTGCAGCTTTGCCTGCCTGCTCGGCGGCCATCTGCGCGGCGAACGGCGTCGATTTACGCGACCCCTTGAAGCCTGCGCCGCCCGAAGTCGCCCACGACAAGGCATTACCCTGGCGATCGGTGATGGTGATGATGGTGTTATTGAACGACGCGTGAACGTGAGCAATGCCCTCTGAGACATTCTTTTTCACTTTCTTGCGTACACGTGCTGCGGTAGGCTTGGCCATGTGCTTCCTTTACTTGCTATGCATTTTTTGCGTCGGCGCTTACTTCGCCAGACGGATTGCTTTGCGCGGCCCTTTACGGGTGCGCGCGTTGGTGCGGGTGCGTTGACCGCGCACCGGCAGCCCTTTGCGGTGGCGCACGCCACGATAGCAACCGAGATCCATGAGGCGCTTGATGTTCATGGATACTTCGCGGCGCAGATCGCCTTCTACGGTAAAGCGCGCAATGTGCTCGCGCAGCTTGTCCATTTCAGAGTCCGAAAGATCCTTGATCTTGGCGGACTTGTTGACACCGGCTGCGGCGCAAATGAGTTGCGCGCGCGTGCGACCGATGCCAAAAATTGCCTGAAGGGCGATTTCCGCGTGTTGATGATTCGGTATGTTTACACCAGCAATACGGGCCATGATGTACCTTGTGCTTTCTCGATTAACCTTGACGTTGTTTGTGACGCGGCTCAACGCAGATCACACGCAACACGCCCTTGCGCCGCACCAGCTTGCAGTGGCGGCAAATTTTCTTTACGGAAGCCTGTACTCGCATTTCTTGCTCCTTGTTTTACGTCTCGTTTTGCTTACCACCGCCCCTACTTGGCGCGGAACGTAATTCTTGCTTTGGTTAAATCGTATGGCGTTAATTCCACCGTCACTTTGTCGCCTGGCAATATGCGTATATAGTGCATGCGCATTTTTCCAGAAATGTGGCCCAAGACTATGTGGCCATTTTCCAGCTTCACCCGGAACATTGCATTGGGGAGGGTTTCAACAATCTCCCCTTGCATCTGGATGGTTTCTTCTTTCGCCATTCAATCCTTTCTTTACCCGTCCGCTTTAGCGAACCGGAAAGCCGCCGCCCTTGAAGTTGGCCTTCTTGAGCAAGCTTTCATACTGGTGCGACATCATGTAGGCCTGCAACTGCGCCATGAAGTCCATGGACGTCACCACGATGATAAGCAGCGATGTGCCACCGAAATAAAACGGCACATTGAACTGGATATTGAGGAACTCGGGCAGCAAACACACCAGCGTAATGTACAGCGCGCCAATCAAGGTGAGGCGCATCAGAATCTTGTCGATAAATTTCGCCGTCTGCTCGCCGGGGCGGATACCGGGTACAAATGCGCCGCTTTTCTTCAGGTTGTCGGCGGTCTCTTTTGAGTTGAACACCAGCGCGGTATAGAAGAAGCAGAAAAATATAATGGCCGAGGCGTACAGCGTGGTGTAAAGCGGTTGCCCGGGAGACATCGCGGCGCCGACATCTTTCAACCAAGTCATGTTACTGCCATTGGCGCCGAACCAGCCTGCCATGGTGGCGGGGAACAGAATAATCGATGAGGCAAAAATCGGCGGGATCACGCCCGACATATTGAGCTTGAGCGGTAAATGCGACGATTGCCCGCCATACAGCTTGTTGCCTACCTGACGCTTGGCATAATTAACCAGAATCTTGCGTTGCCCGCGCTCCACAAAAACCACGAAAGTAGTGACCGCAATCACCAGCGCGATGACCAGCAGCACCACCGGGATGGACATGCCGCCGGTGCGCGCCAACTCCAGCGTGCCGCCTATGGCCGCTGGCAGACCGGCGACTATGCCGGCGAAAATGATAATAGATATGCCGTTGCCGACACCGCGCTCAGTGATCTGCTCGCCCAGCCACATCAAGAACATTGTGCCTGTCACCAGCGTCGTGGCGGTGACCAGGCGGAATGTCATTCCCGCTTCTTGCACCAGGCCGTGCTGTGACTCAAGCGCAATGGCGATGCCAAAGGACTGAAACAACGCCAGGAACACCGTGCCGTAGCGCGTGTACTGCGTGATCTTGCGCCGTCCGGCTTCGCCTTCTTTTTTCAGCGTTTCCAGAGTCGGCACCACCACCGTCAGCAATTGCATGATGATGGAAGCCGAAATGTAAGGCATGATGCCCAGCGCGAACACCGAAAAACGTTGCAGCGCGCCGCCAGAGAACATATTGAATATGCCCAGTATCGTGCCCTTCTGCTGCTCGAACAGCCGCGCAAGTTCGTCCGCATTGATGCCGGGCACAGGGATGTGTGTACCGATGCGGAACACGACAAGCGCAAACAGCAGAAACCACAGGCGACGTTTTAAGTCACCGAGTTTGCTTACCGCTGCTATAGGATTGGACGCCAAATCGATTCCTCTGACTAGCCTTTAGCCGTGTTTTCAACTTTGACCGGGTTCTCGATCAAGCCGCCTGCCGCTTCGATAGCCGCTCTCGCACCTTTGGTGACACCCAGGCCGACGATTTTGACTTTTTTCTCGATTTTGCCGGACAGTATGACCTTTGCCGAAAGAACGGCATGACCCACGACACCGGCCAGCTTGAGCGTGACCAGATCAACGGTGTCAGTCTTCAATTGGTTGATCTCAGACAGGCGCACTTCGGCGCAATCATTGCGCGTCAGCGAAATGAAGCCGCGCTTGGGTAAACGACGCTGTAGCGGCATCTGACCGCCTTCAAATCCGACTTTGTGAAATCCGCCCGAGCGCGATTTCTGGCCCTTGTGACCACGGCCCGCAGTCTTGCCCAGGCCCGAGCCTATGCCACGGCCGACACGGCGGCGCGGTTTGTTGGCGCCGTCAGCAGGCTTGATGGTGTTCAGCTCCATCGTGTCCTTCATCGCGCTGTCTTTCGCATTTACCATCGCGTTTTCCATTTGCTTAATCCTCAACCTTCACCAGGAAGCTGACCTTGTTAATCATGCCGCGCACCGACGGCGTGTCTTGCACTTCCACCGTGTGTTCGCGATGACGCAAACCCAGGCCGCGCACGCAGGCGCGATGTTTTTCAATAGTGCCGCGCAGACCTTTTACCAGGGTGACGCGGATTTTCTTGCCGCTGGGCGGCACAACTTTCTTCTCAACTTTTGCTTTGACT
Source organism: Betaproteobacteria bacterium (assembly GCA_043782425.1). Lineage (GTDB taxonomy): Bacteria > Pseudomonadota > Gammaproteobacteria > Burkholderiales > Usitatibacteraceae > JAYWAM01. Next base: position 10,981 of record JAYWAM010000081.1, on the reverse strand, counting down.
TTCGTCTCGGCTTTTTTTGCGGGTTCCTTGGTGGCAGTCATGACTTACTCCATAATCTCTTCGACCGTCTTGCCGCGCTTGGCTGCGACTTCGGACGGACGGCTGATCTGCTCCAGTCCGTTCAAGGTGGCGCGAACCACGTTATACGGATTGGTCGAGCCGTGGCACTTGGCGGAAATATTGGTCACGCCCATTACCTCAAACACGGCGCGCATGGCGCCGCCGGCCTTGATGCCGTTGCCGTCAGGTGCGGGCTTCATGAATACGCGCGTTGCGCCGTGCTGGCCCAGCACTTCATGGTGTATGGTGCCGCCCTTGAGCGGTAATTTCTTTAAGTTGCGACGCGCCTGTTCCATGGCTTTTTGCACCGCCACCGGCACTTCGCGCGACTTGCCCTTGCCCATGCCCACCGAACCATCGCCGTCGCCGACCACAGTGAGTGCCGCAAAGCCGAGAATTCGTCCGCCCTTCACCACTTTGGTGACGCGGTTTACCGAAATCATTTTCTCGCGCAAGCCGTCGCCGCGTTCTTCTTTCATTTCCATCTTTGCCATAGGGGTTCTTTCTCAGCTTAGAACTGAAGACCGCCTTCACGAGCAGCATCGGCAAGCGCCTTGATGCGACCGTGATAGCTGTAACCGGCGCGGTCAAACGCCACTTTTTCAATACCCGCTTGCTTGGCGCGTTCGGCAATTTGCTTGCCCACCAGAGCCGCAGCCTCTTTGTTGCCGCCATTTTTCACCTGGCCGCGCACTACTTTCTCGGCAGTTGAAGCGGAGGCGAGCACCTTGCTGCCGCTCGCATCGATGATTTGCGCATAAATATGCAGATTGGTGCGATGCACCGTCAGGCGCACAGCCTTCAAGCGGGCAATGGTTGCCCGGGTTTTGGCGGCGCGACGCTGACGCGCTGAATTTTTGTCTATCATAGCGGCCTCGATTACTTCTTCTTGGTTTCTTTCAGTGTCACTTTTTCATCGGAGTAGCGCACGCCCTTGCCCTTGTAGGGTTCGGGAGCTTTATAGGCGCGTACTTCCGCAGCGACCTGGCCGACCTTCTGTCTGTCGGCGCCTTTGATAATGATTTCCGTGGGCAGCGGCGTCTCCACCTTCACGCCCTCGGGCATTTGATGCACCACCGGGTGCGAGAAACCCAGTGTCAGATTCAGCTTGGCGCCTTGCGCTTGCGCCTTGTATCCCACGCCAACCAGCAGCAGTTTTTTCTCGAAACCTTTGTCTACACCCGTCACCATGTTGGCAACCAGTGCGCGCATGGTGCCCGACATGGCGTTGGCCTGCTTGCTGTCGTTGGCGGCGGCAAAAGTCAGCTTGTCGCCATCGCGTTTGACGACGACATCGGTGCTGGCTGCCTGATGCAGTGTGCCGAGCGGACCCTTGACCATGATCTGCGCGTCGCTGATGGTCACCTCGACCTTGGCCGGAACGATGACGGGGGCTTTTGCAACTCGTGACATGTTGTTCCCCTTAAACCACGATACACAGAACTTCGCCGCCGACGCCCGTCTGGCGCGCCTTGCGGTCGGTCATCACGCCCCTGGAAGTCGACACAATTGCGACCCCCAGACCGTTCATGACCTGCGGAATATCCTCGCGCCCGCGGTAAATACGCAGACCGGGACGCGATACGCGCTCGATCTTTTCGATGACGGGCTTGCCGGCGTAATACTTGAGAGCAACCTCAAGCAGCGGCTTGCCTTCAACATCGCGCACCGCGAAATTGTCGATATACCCTTCGCTCTTCAAGACTTCGGCAATGGATACCTTGACCTTGGATGAAGGCATCGATACGGTGACTTTTTCCGATGCTTGCGCATTGCGGATGCGAGTCAGCATATCGGCGATCGGATCACTCATGCTCATTCGCTATGCTCCTTACCAACTGGCTTTTGTCACGCCGGGAATTTCGCCCATCATGGCGAATTCGCGCAGCTTGTTGCGTCCCAGACCGAACTTGCTGTAAACGCCGCGCGGGCGCCCGGTCAGCGCACAACGATTGCGTTGCCGCGTCGGGTTCGAATTACGCGGCAGCGCTTGCAGCTTCAGGCGCGCCTGGTAGCGGTCTTCTTCCGGAATGCTTTGGTCTTCGATAATCTTGACCAGATCAGCGCGCTTGCCCGCATATTTCTTGGCCAGCTTGCGGCGCTTTTCATCACGATTGATCAGAGAGAGTTTTGCCACGTCAACCTCAATTCTTGAAGGGAAACTTGAAGGCGGCGAGAAGCGCTTTGGCTTCCGCATCGGACTTCGCAGTCGTGGTGATGGAAATGTTCATGCCCCGCAGCGTATCGATTTTGTCGTATTCGATTTCCGGGAAAATGATCTGCTCTTTGATGCCCATGTTGTAATTGCCGCGCCCATCGAACGAGCGGCCGGAAATACCGCGGAAGTCGCGCACCCGTGGCAGCGACACGGTAACCAGACGATCAAGAAACTCATACATGCGCGTCGAACGCAGCGTCACCATGCAGCCGATGGGATAACCCTCGCGGATTTTGTAGCCGGCGATGGATTTCTTCGACTTGGTGACCACCGGTTTCTGCCCGGCGATTTTCTGCATGTCACTGACCGCATGATCCATGACTTTCTTGTCGGCAACCGCCTCGCCGACACCCATGTTGAGGGTGATCTTGGAAATGCGCGGCACCTGCATAAGCGACTTGTAGCCGAACTGTTTCATCAGTTGCGGCACAACGGTCTCTTTATAAAAGCTGTGTAGACGAGCCATTGCTTACTCCACTAAGCGTACATTTATACGTCGATGACTTCACCGTTGGACTTGAAAAAACGCACCTTGCGGCCGTCTTCAAGCACACGGAAGCCAACGCGGTCGGCCTTGCTGCTGACCGAATTAAAAATCGCCAGGTTTGAAGCCTGGAGCGGCATTTCTATATCCACGATGCCGCCGGTCTGGCCCTTCGTTGGATTGGGTTTCTGATGCTTCTTGACGCGATTGACACCCTCAACCACTACCTTGGAGGAAGGCAATATGCGCAGCACGGTGCCGCGCTTGCCTTTGTCTTTACCAGTGGTGACGACCACCTGGTCGCCTTTGCGAATTTTGTTCATGGGCGGATTTCCTTACAATACTTCTGGCGCGAGCGAGACGATTTTCATGAAGCGCTCATTGCGCAGCTCACGCGTCACCGGCCCGAAAATGCGCGTGCCGATGGGTTCCATTTTGGGGTTTAACAGCACTGCGGCGTTGGAGTCGAACTTGATCAACGAGCCGTCGCTGCGGCGCACACCTTTGGCGGTGCGCACTACTACGGCGGTGTATATCTCGCCTTTTTTCACGCGGCCACGCGGCGCGGCGGATTTAATGCTGACTTTGATAATGTCTCCAATGCCTGCATAGCGACGCTTGGAGCCGCCCAGCACCTTGATACACATTACCGATCGCGCGCCGGTGTTATCGGCGACATCGAGAATAGACTGCATCTGAATCATTTTATTATCTCTCCAACTTAACCCATTGCAGGATGACAACCCATGCAATAGCTAGTTTTGGATCCGTTTAAAGCCAGAAACTTCCCGGGGGGAAACACCTGACAGGTTACGAATACGCAAAAAAACGCGTCTATGGCCCGATCATTTAAAGCGCTCCGCATACAACATTACAAACGCGGCGCGCGGTTTCGGCAGACTCTCGGGCGACGCCCCTTTGATTACTCGCAGGTGGCGAAACAGCAGACTTTAGGCCATCGAAACCAAGGCCTGAAGCAGCAAAGAGCGCGATTATAAGCGCAATTTCATGCGCTTGGCAAGCGTATTTTCAAGCGGTATTTTCAAGCGGTGTTCAATCGGGGGAGCCATAATGTACTCTTACGTTGGAAATCCAATAAACCCGTATTCTTGCCAGATTGCAGTCAAATGCCGCCTAAAGCGCCTCCGATGCTTAAAACCGCTGCCACACCCTACTCTATAGTGCTGTTTCCCCTTTTACTCTTGGCGTGCAGCGAGAGGCCAGCGGCAACATTCCAGGGATATGCCGAAGGCGAATTCCTGCATATCGCGGCGCCATTCGCAGGCGCGCTGCAAAAACTTTCCGTCAGCCGCGGCCAGCAGGTGGCCTCGGGCGCGGCGCTATTTGTGCTTGAAGCAATGAGCGAGCAAGCCGCGCTGCGCGAGGCCCAGGAGCGTGTCGGCGCTGCGGCGGCGCGGCTTGCCAATCTTGAGGCCGGGCGGCGCGGCAGCGAAGTGGACGCCATCCGCGCGCAAGGCGCGCAGGCAAACGCGGTGCGCGAGCTTTCCGCCAACCAACTGGTGCAACAGGAGAATCTTTTCAAGCAAGGCTTCATTTCCAAGGCAAAGCTCGATGAGGCGCGCGCCAATGCGCAGCGCGATCTTGCCAAGGTGGCGGAAATGGAGGCCCAGGCGCGCACGGCGAAGTCAAGTGTGGGACGCGAAGCGGAAATTAATGCCGCCCGCTACGAAATCGAGGCTGCCAAGGCGGCGCTGGCGCAAAGTGAGTGGAAGCTGGCGCAAAAAACCGTCTCCTCTCCAGCCACGGCATTGGTGCAGGATACTTTTTTTTCGCCCGGCGAGTGGGTTCCCGCAGGCAGCCCGGTGGTCAGTTTGCTGCCGCCTGGCAAGATCAAGGTTCGCTTCTTTGTCCCCGAAGCCAGCGTAGGTTCCCTCAAGATGGGGCAAAACGTCACCCTGGCCTGCAACGGCTGTGGCGAGCCCATCAATGCCGTAGTGAGCTTTATCTCTCCGCAGGCGGAATACACGCCGCCGGTGATCTATAGCCAGGATTCGCGCACCAAGCTGGTTTTTTATGTCGAAGCCAGGCCCGCTGCCGATCAAGCGACCAGACTGCATCCCGGTCAGCCGGTCGATGTCACATTGAAATGACAGACGACCTCGTTATCGACGTGCACGGCCTTAACAAGCGCTTCGGCGACAAACATGTGGTGCGCGACTTCACTTTGCAGGTAAAGCGCGGTGAGATTTACGGATTTCTCGGCCCCAACGGCAGCGGCAAAACCACCTCAATCCGCATGATTTGCGGCTTGTTGCGTCCCGATAGCGGCAGCGGTTCGGTGCTCGGCTGGGATATCGGCAAACACAGCGCCGCCATCAAGCGCGAAGTGGGCTACATGACGCAGCGCTTCTCGCTGTGGGAAGACCTCACCATCGGCGAGAACCTCGATTTTGTGGCGCGCATGTATGGCATGGACGAACGCCAGCGCGCAGTCGCAAGCGCCATTGAAAAGCTCGGGCTGACAGCGCGTCAACACCAGTTGGCGGGTTCGCTGTCGGGCGGGTGGAAGCAGCGCTTATCGCTGGCCGCCTGTATGTTGCACCAGCCGCAATTGCTGCTGCTCGACGAGCCGACTGCCGGGGTCGATCCCAAGGCGCGACGCGATTTCTGGGAGGAAATTCATAAGCTCGCCGCCAGCGGCATCACCGTGCTGGTCACCACGCATTACATGGACGAAGCCGAGCGTTGCACGCGCTTGGGTTACATCGCCTATGGCCGCCTCATGACCAGCGGCACGGTAGAGGAAGTGATTGCGCAGCAGGGCCTGACCACCTGGGCGGTGAGCGGCCCCAATCTTGCCGCGTTGGCCATCACATTGCGCGCGCTGCCCGATGTCGCGCAAGTCACGGCGTTTGGTAACACGCTGCATGTGGTGGGGCCTGACGGCGCAAAACTCGGCGTCGCTATCCGCAGCTTGAACGCCTACGTCGACTACCACTGGGAGAGCATCGCTACCGGGCTGGAGGATGTGTTCATTCATCTCATGAATCAGGCGGAGGACAATTTCGAATGACCCTTTCCACGCTCTCCACGCTTTTTTCCTGGCGCCGCCTGCTTGCGGTGATGATGAAGGAGTTCATCCAGCTCAAGCGCGACCGCCTCACCTTCGCCATGATCGTCGGCATTCCGGTAATGCAGTTGATCCTGTTTGGGTTTGCCATCAACTCCGATCCGAAGCAGTTGCCAACCGCCGTCCTGTCGGCCGACAACAGCGCCTACGTGCGCAGCTTTCTCGCAGCCATGAGAAACACCGGGTACTTTGATATCGTCAAGCACGCGGCTTCGCAAGCCGAGGCCAACGCCTTGCTGGAACGTGGCGAGGTGCAATTTGTGGTAAACATTCCGGCGGATTTCTCGCGCCAGTTGGTGCGCGGCGAGCGTCCCACGCTGCTCATCGAGGCCGACGCCACCGATCCTTCCGCCACCAGCAATGCCATCGCCGCATTGCAGGCCTTGCCGCGCAGCGCCTTCAATCGCGATTTGCAAGGGCCCCTCGCGCGCAATGCGGCGCCGCCCGACCCTGTCGATTTGCGCATACAGCGCCGCTACAATCCCGAAGGCTATTCGCGCTACAACATCGTGCCGGGGTTGATCGGCACCATGCTCACCATGACCATGGTGATGATGACGGCCTTCGCCATGACGCGCGAACGCGAGCGCGGCACCATGGAAAATCTGCTCGCCACCCCGGTGCGGCCCATCGAAGTGATGATCGGCAAGATCGCACCTTTTATCATCGTCGGCTATCTACAGGTGAGCGTCATCCTCATCGCTGCCAAATTTCTGTTCGCCGTGCCTATGGTGGGAAGCCTTACGCTGCTGTCGGCGGTGCTGATTGTGTTTATCTCGGCAAATCTGGCGCTAGGCTTTACTTTCTCCACTATCGCCAAGAACCAATTGCAGGCGATGCAAATGTCATTCTTCTTTTTGCTGCCTTCCATCCTGCTTACCGGTTTTATGTTCCCGTTTCGCGGCATGCCCCGGTGGGCGCAAGTGTTGGGCGAAATACTTCCCGTCACACATTTCCTGCGCGTGATTCGCGGCATCCTGCTCAAAGGCAACGGCTGGCCGGAAGTCTGGCCGCATCTATGGCCCATCGCTTTGTTCATGTTTGTCGTGGCGGGCTTGGCGTTGTTGCGCTATCGCGAGACGCTGGATTAGTAGCGCTACAACTGCGCTTGCTCCATCTCAGGTTTGGCGGGAGCGACGTGTGACGTATTGGCACAGCACACCGTTCATTCGTGCTTGCCACCCTGCACCCGTTGCCTTGAAATAGGCCAGCACTTCAGGGCTGTAGCGTACAGACACCAGTTGCTTCGGGTTTGGCAACTCCGGACGCCCGCGCAATGCTCGCATAGGAAGCATTGCCTTGAGTTGCTTGGGAGTAAGCGGCTGCGCATCAGGATCAGCCTTTGCTGCGGCAGCAATCAGCCTGCTTTCCTTTTCGGTGGGCATAACAATGCTAGGGCGCTTAGAGAGTTTGGACATAGTTCGCATTTTTTACTGTAGCTACAGTAAAGAAAATTGTCAAATGGGCGGCACCCCTGGGGTGCGATTCAAACTGTTGTGGAGGCGTGCTTATGCTACACACATGAAGCCAAAAGCTCGGGCGTACCTCAGCTTTTGGAGATCCAATTCCCCCCCCCACCTAGATTTGACGCAAAACGTCTGAATTCACCGGCGGCGCTCGGCTTTATCGCGCAGCGTCCGGTGAAATGATGGGTTAGTCGCCGGAACTACAGCAAGCTGCAATGCTTCGGTAGCCCATTGATTAAGGCTCTTTCCCGCAGCCTGTGCGGCGACAAGTGCGCGACCGTGAATTTCAGGTGGCACACGCAGCAACAGCTTACCCGACGCAGGTTTATCGGGCTCGACGCCCTCGCTCTTGCAGTCAGCGAGATAGTCTTTGACGGCGCGTTCAAACTCAGCACGCAATGCCTTAACTGTCTCGCCATGAAAGCTGATGATGCTGCGAATTCCCAAGATGCGGCCAATAAGGATGTTGTCCCGCTCGTCGTATTCGACACGAGCGGTATAGCCCTTGTGTGACATTGTGTTCATGGCATTACTCCTATGCGCTCCAATAACTCCCGCACTTCTTCAACTTGATAACGCTTGGCTTCCTTTCCAGGATGCGGTCGGTGACAACGCCACTGTTCGCCATGGAGTTCAATCTTGACGCGCGAGCCTGCGCGTTCGGAAACTGAGCCGCCAAGAGCCTTGATAAGCGCCTCAACGTCAGCGAACGAGATGGACGCCGATGTCGGACGGGAAAAGATCGCCGTCAGCGTTTTGCGTTGTTTGGCGTTCACAGGAAAACGATAGCATATAGTGCTATCACTTTCAACCTGAGCGCCCGAAGGCGGCTAACGCCGAAGTGAGGGGCCGCGCGCTTTTGCGCAGTCCCTCTCGACTGCCGGGTTGGGCAATCGATTCAGAGTGTCCCCGATTTTTCAATTTCAGACTTTCGTTCCAGAAGCCTGCCAGCTTTTTCTTCGCTTCTTACATTTGCGACCACCCTTCTTCTTGGCTTGCTTCGCCGCCTCAAGCTCCCCCTAAAGTATGCGTCTCCGACACCAATGCTTACTCTGACCCCGAAGACTTTTGAGATGAGAGGCATGACCCGGCTTGCCGGGGCATGTCCTCTCGATTGAAGGTTAGCGTAGTAATCGAGCCGCGACCGCAAATCGCCCTGAAGAAACACAAAAATAGGGCAAAAGTTTATCATTTATTATCAATTGGTTAGAGGGTGTTTCTTAAGAGGCGTCATTCTTGCGAGCGAGAGAAGGACGAATTGCCCAGACGGCGCTAAGCCAGAGGATAAGGCCAGTTCCGAGTGCGCCAACAGCGCTTTCGGGGCCTTCGCGTGCGACAAGTGGATAGACGCAGGCAAGCAGGATCAACGCAGCACCGGTGAGATAGTGCGACCGACACGCGAACAAGCGCGCGAGCGGCAAGAAGTGAATGCCGACGATGAGAATGACAGCAGGCAAGCTCCACTTCGCGTACCCGGTCTGGGATAGGATGAGTGTCACGACAACGATGACGACCCATTGCCCAGCGTTGACCAGGTTAAACATGCGGGACTTTCGAAGCTTCTCGGGGGTTTGTGCGAGTGCTTTCAGTGCGAACGAGTTTACGTTGTACAACCTGTATGCGGCAGCGAGCAGAGCGGCTGCGGCCGCTGCAACCACGAGCAGAGCGCCTACGGAATCAGGGTATTCGGAATGGGCCCACAGTCCGAGCCAAACGCCACCAAACACCGAAAAGAACATCGCGCCTATCGCGCGATCTGCCTTCGTGGAATCACCGAGTACCGATTGAGGAGTGGGTTTCATGATGCTAACGACGCTGTAGAAAAACCCCATTCTGAACACCCGCTTCAGCTTTGGGAAGATTTTTTTCTATGCAAACCGATGTCTTCATTTGCGGCTTCCGTTTTTCTAAAATATTTTCATTGCAAATCCGGCTGATCTGGCAATCAATTCACGCGACATAGAGGCAAGCATGCCTTATTTAGCCTTTTTACAACCGCTTTATCCCGCATAACCATGATGCGCTAGCTTCTCGATATTATGCATGATGCAGTACAGCTTCCATTGACCATCCACCTTGGCTTTTCCTCGTAGCGTAAAGCGGTGCAGACGCTTGTTACCACGCAGGTTGCCGAACACCGGCTCCACCGTCGCAAAGCGGCGTGTGATCATCTGTCGACCCTTTTCAGAATCGATCTTTACCTTCATCAGGCCGACATGATTCTCACCGGCATCGCGTTTGCCTTGCAGATACGAAACCTGCCGTGTCTGGGTCTTGTCGGGGGTGCGCAAACATTCGTGGCGCCGCCCGCACGGTACGCAATCCTGTTTTGCACCGCTGAATTTCAGCGCCACATAGCCATTGATCGTGCAATTGGAGCCGTTGCTGTAGAGGTGTTTTCCGGCGGGACAGACGCAGTGTGAGTGGTCGTCCGCCAAATGGAAATCGGCAGATTTAAAGCACCTGGACTTTTTTGTTTGCCCTGCCTTGTTCCACAGCGGGTCAGGCTTGGCAGCGTGCAGGTATTGGTCGGCGTAACGGTCATCGCGGTTGCGATAGCCGTTGTCGGGTACATAGGCATTGATCTGCTGTTCGGACATGGCTTTGAGATTGGCTGCTGAATGATAGCCAGCATCGGCAGTGATCACCGTGTGGGCAGTGCGCAGGGCCGCAGTGGCGTTGAGCACCGGCAGCAGCAGTTCTTGTTCCGAGCCTGTGCCATGCGCCTGCGCATCGACGACGATTTGGGCTTTCTCGTCGACGGTCGCCACGCCGGTATAACCTTGTACCACGCCTTTGCTGGTGGCCATCTTGGCCGATTCGTTGTCGGTGCGATTGGATAAGCGAATGCTGCCTTTGCTGCCCTTGCGGTCTGCCGGGTTGTTCTGGAGAAAGTCGCGCAGTTGCTGTGCTTCTGTTTGCAGGCGCGCAAGCTTGCGTGCTTCGCCTTTGATGATCGCATCATCGGTCGGTGCGGTGTCGGCCTTCTGGTGTTTCTCTAACATCTGCGTGGTGGCCCGTTCCATCCGGTTAAGCTGGCGCTGATAATCGGCGCGCGTGCCCGATTTTGCTTTGCTGGCATTGGCCGGAAGCTTGACGCCATCGATGGCAAACATTTCGTGTCCGATCAAGCCCTGGCGGTCGCAAACGAGCAACACTTGCGCGAACAGTTTGGCGACGGTCTCGCCCATGCCCGAGACAAAGGCGGCGAGGGTGGTGAAGTGCGGCTGACTGTCTCCCGAGACCGCGATAAACAATACGTTCTCGCGGCAGGCTGCTTCTATTTTGCGGCTGTGGATGATGTCGCGGCTGTAGGCTAACAGGATGATTTTGATGAGCACGGCGGGGTCGAAGGCAGGGGCGCCTTCGACTTCATTCCTGTAGCGTGCATGGAAGGCGGAAAGATCTAGTTCGTGATCGACAAGGTGGCACAAGGCGTGCTCAAAACTGCCCGCGATGACTTGCCGATCAAAATCGACAGGCAACAGTTTTAAGCCTTTGTGTATTGGTTTGAACCGTGCCATGTCGTCTCCACCCTTGTTTTATCTCGCCATGAAATTATGGCAGATCGCGGGCGGATTTATGGGGCGAATTGGGGTTTTTCTACAGCCTCAACGTAAAGTTGAGGGGCGCGCCGCTTTTGGCGCGTCCCTCTCGAACAC
>JAYWAM010000080.1:0-6809 GCA_043782425.1 Betaproteobacteria bacterium | reverse complement strand
AAAATTGCGATTTCGAGCATTAAAGATCAAACATCTTGTGCATGTGGCTTGAGTGGAAGCTCAAGCACAACTTCGCCACCATCGACTTTTCCGGTGTGCTGAAAGCCTACCCGAAGGTAGAATTGCTCGGGGCAGCCGGGACCGGGAACGTATGAAGCGGAGAGCGAAGAATACAAAGCCTTGCCTCGCACATGAGCGATGACTAGTTGAAGCGCCGCTGCTCCAACACCTTGACCCTGGAACTTGCTGTCAATCATAAAGCGCCACAGGCCGATCAGTGGCGCGGCGGGCGGCGTGGGTCGAAGCGATTCATCGTAGAGCATGACGAAACCGGCAGGAGACTCATCAGCGTAGATGGCGCGATACCAAGCCTCATCATTGAACAGCGCCTCGGCGAGCGAGATGGCATTGCTGGCGACAAAACGCAGCTGCTCCGCGTCAACGGAGAGGTTGGTGATGTGGCGTACGGTTTGCGCCGTGATTTCGCGCAGGGTTATTTGCATAGTGTTTGCGTTAATAGACCCTGGCCCGCGTTATCCAACTTGGCCGCTCGCTTGCAAACGAGACAGTCCGGGAATATCACAGCGTCCATTTGAAAGTATGTGAGTTTGACTATATAAACAATATTGTTTATAGTGCGACTCGTGAACAGTAAAGAATTTAAACGCTGGCTGACCCAACAGGGCGCAACATTTCAACCCGGGAAAGGCTCGCATCTGAAAGTGTATCTTAACGGCAAGCAGTCTGTTCTCCCGATGCACAACACCGATCTGAAAACCGGAACGCTGCAAGGCATCAAGAAACAACTTGGATTGAAATAAGGAACTCACCATGTTTATGTACCCTGTCACCCTCACCCCTGACATCGCGGATGGCGGTTTTGTTGTGACCTTTGTTGATATTCCAGAAGCCATCACCCAGGGCGAAACCAAGGCCGAAGCCTTGGCTGCGGCTAAGGAGGCACTGGAGACTGCTCTTGATTTCTACTTTGAGGACAAACGCGCCGTGCCTGCGCCTTCAAAAGCCAAGCGCGGCCAGAACGTCATTGAGCTACCGGCCAGTTTGTCGGCTAAGGTGCTGTTGCTCAACGAGATGGTCACACAGAATGTGCGCCCTGCGGAACTTGCACGCCGCCTCAATACCACCCCGCAGGAAGTCAATCGGCTGACCAACGTGCGGCACACCACGCGCATTGACGGCATTGCCGCTGCACTGCAAGCCCTGGGCAAGCATCTAGACATGCGGGTGCTCTAATCCCCCTGATGAATAGCGCGTTTCTAACGCGAAATAGTCAACGGAAAATCGGGCACGCCTTGCGGCACGATGGTGACTGGGGATTGGCTGCCTTTGGTGAGCGTTTTGACGCGCTCTGAGGTGTAAAGATCGAGCATCTTGTGGGTGACACGCCCGGAATTGGCGTGATCGGCTTTGCCGCCGACGCCTTCCAGCAAAGCTTTGGTAAACACGCCATTGCGCCACTCGGAGGATTCGAGCGCATATTGGCGTCCGGTCGATGCGGCGAACACGATCACGCCGTTTTCGGCGCTGGAAAGCTCGTTCACCACTGCCGTTAAGTCGTTGCGCGCGCCGCGCCTGCCGGTGCCCAGCACATTGCCGGAGTGGCAGGTATCGACAAAGAACAGTGCTTTGCCGGGCAGCGACGCGAGCGTGTTTCTGATCTCGGTGAAAATGACGCCGCTGCGCTTCAGCCTGTCGAGTTCGCTGTCCTGCGGCAAATAGTAGTACACGCCGTCGCTGTCATTGACGCCGTGCCCGGCGAAAAATACCAGTGCGACATCGCGGCTGGTGAGTTCGCGGCGTATCCATTCGAGGCCGTCGAGCACATCGTCGCGCTTGGCGTTTTCGTCGGTCAGCAGTTTTATCACCACGTCACGATACAGTTTGTTCTGTTGCGACTTGAAGGCTTGCGCGAAATCGCTCGCGTCTTTAGCGGCGTAATCGAGTTTGAGCGCTGCATTGCGGTACTTGCTTACCCCAACGGCGAGGATGTAGAGCACGGGACGCGTGTCGGGCATGCCGGAGGCAAGCTTGGGCGGCGCAGCGCTTGCGGTCGAAGGTGTAGTCGCAGGCTCGGCGCCGGTCCAGCGCAGCCTGACTATTGCTGGAGTGGAAAAGCCGTACTGATTTTCCGCGAACACCATGACTTCGGCATCCTGCGCCGGCAGTGCGATGCGTAACTGGTGTTGCACTTCATCCGTAGCGCTTGTCGATGGACGTGGCGCGGATTGCTGCGCGGCTTCTACCACGCGCCCGTTAATGCGTACGCGCAGGCTGGTGGCAGGCGCGTCAGACGGTGCGCGCACTGCAACATTGAGCGTCACTTCTGCGGACGACACGCTGCTGCCATCGTTGGGCGATAACAAGGTGACAACGGGGGGAAGGCGGCTTTCAATTTTCGCGGTGGCAAGCTTGCGCCCCGCCGCGCTGTTGGCGGCTTGCAGTGCGGCATCACCATCGGCTTTCAGCAACACTTGTGCGATGACGTCGGGGCGGCAGAACGTGGCGCGCAAGCGCGAAGCGGGAAAGAAATCCGCCGCGCGCTCGTTGCCACGGTTGATATGCCAGCCGATCAGATCCTCACCGCCGACGCTCGCCGCGTAATAGCCCTGCGGTGTCCACACCACCCAGCGCACGCCATCGGCGTGCGCAAATAACGCCAGTTGTTCCGCGCCATCGCGGGTGCGATACCAGCGCAGCGTGCCGTCGCTGAATCCAGCCACCAGCCAGCGCCCATCGGGCGACAGATTCACCTGCCAGGTGGTGCCTGGTACGGCCACGCGCCATTGCTCCACGCCATCACGATTGTAGTAGCGCACGTGGAAGCTGGTGCCGAGCGCGAGGTGCGTGCCGGCCGGGTTAAGCGCGGCGGAGAACGAGATTTCGTTCGCGTCGAGTTTAAGACGGCGTTGATTGAGGCTTGGCTGTGCGCTCTCGAACCATTGTTCGACCAGCAGGTCTTTGCTCTTTGCCAAGGGCGCCGCCCACTGCGATGCGGGCGCAACCGCTTCCATTTTCGTCAGATCGAAGGCAGCGCTTTGCGTCTGCCCCAATGCGGTACCGAAACTCACCGCGCTGCCATCGCGCGCGAGGCGAAACGCGGCGCGATTACCGCGAAAATCGAATAGCCCTGAAGTATTTGTCGTGGGACGTGAGTTCGCAACCGAACCCGTGGCCTGAACTATGCCCCAGACGGGATCGGTTGCAGCGAACGCCAGGCGTCCATCTGCAAGTGCGCGCAGGCCGACCACCGTGTTGGCGGCAATGGTGCTGTCACTATACGGGCCTTTGCCGCCCCCTTCCCAACGGCGCAGGCCGTGTTGCGCGTCGCCGCGTTTCCAGGAACCTGCGGCAAATAACTGCGCGCCATCTGCCGACCACGCTAGGGCGCTCAGGTTGCCGTTGTCGATGTCATCGACCGCAGGTGAATAAGCAAGGGTAAGTTTTTCAGCGTCTATCACCGATACAGCGCGGCTGTCGGCAAAGCCCACCGCGATACTGGCGCGATCAGGCGAGAAAACCGCGCTGAACGGGCGCCGCCCGCCTTCGACGGTGGCGCTTTTCAACAGGCGCAAACGTCCCTGCATCAATTCATAAAGGCGTATCTGGCCGTCGAACGAAGTGGTGACCAGGCGTTTACCGTCGCGTGAGATGTCGGCGCCATAGGATTCTCCGGCGTAATCGCTATCCAGCGCAGTTTCGCGGCTGCTTTTCCAACTGTCGTCGCTGCTATAAAGGCGGATGCCGTTGCGTCCCCATAGGCTCACCACCAGCGTCCGCCCGTCGGGCGAGAACATGAGGTGAGTGATAACGTTGGCCAGGCCGGTAATGCGATGCACCAGTTGCCCCGAGCTGCGCTGAAAGACATAAACATCGTTGTCCTTGGACCAGCCGCCAACGGCGACGAAATTACCGTCCGGGCTTAGCGCGCCGGCATAAAGTTTTCCTTCACTGTCTTTGCCGCTTGGCGGGCGCAGTACCTGCAATAAACGCGAGTTGGCAGTATCCCAGATGCGCGCGCTTTTATCTTCCGCAGCAGTGAGCGCATAGCGTCCGGCGGCATCCAGCGAAAGGGCGCGGATCGGCGCCGTGTGCGCCCCGGTTTCGATGCGCAACTGCGCTTGCTCCGCAGCGATGGCGGGCACGCCAAGATACAGCGCCAATGCCGCTGCAAGAAAAATGACTTGACGGAACATCATTTGGGGTGCCTCTGAACAAGTCCTGATTCCATTGCTCAGCCATTAGTTTCTTAATTGAGACTGCTCAAAAATCGCAAATACTCGTCGTCCCAGCGGAGGCTGGGACCCAGTTCGCTACACAATCTGATTATTTTTCAAAGTGATGTTGATGGGACTGGGTCCCAGCCTTCGCTGGGACGACGGGTCCCTCATGACTTTCATGTTTGAGTCGTATCTGCTCGTGAACCCATTTTGATAAGGAAAAATGGTTCCCCGCTGCAGCCTGCCCTCGAATGCTTTAATCGGGGGCGGGGAAGACAGTTTTCTTAGCAGGCTGAAGTCTTGAACTCGATACGCCGGTCAAGCGCGTCGGACGCATCATCTTTGCCGGTGCCGACCATGCTCTGACGCGAACCGTAGCCTTGCGCGTTGACGCGCTTGGCGAGATCTTTTTTCTCACTTACCAGACGTTGCTTCACGTACTCCGCGCGTTGCAGGGAAATACGCTCGTTCATGGGCTCTGAGCCGCCACGGCTGGAGTGTCCCGCCACTTCGATACAGGCGCTTTGTTTGGCCGATAGTTTGGCGATTTCTTTAAGCCATTGCTCGTAAGGATTACCATCGGCGGTGAAACCGCTGGCGCCGGGGCGGAAGTTAAAATTCACCGCCAGTCGCTTGGCGTCCAGCCCGTATTGCACCACTTTGTCGAAGGCTTTCATGGCCGCATTGCGGTTGCCGAGTTTGAGATTGGCGAGGTAAATGCCGGAATGCACACGCGGCTGATCGCCCGCCGGGTTGCGCAGCACGGCGTTGTAGAGCGCCAGGGCATTCTTGTATTTTTTGTTGTTGTAAGCATCTATAGCTTCGTCGATAGTGGTTGCAGCGACCACCTTGTCCACGTAAGCAGGATTGATCGGATCGCCGGCTTTGGTGCCTTGACAGGTCTTGATATACCCTTCGACTATCTTGTCGTTGACCCACAGCGGCGCATCGCGGAAATACGGTAGGGGAGTGGAATCCACGCCACCGGTTTGCGAGCGCGCCAAGCCCTTGCTGATGATTTTTCCGGTTTTCAAATCGGCCAGCGCGAAGCACACGCGATAGGCGTCGCGTTCTCCGTCGGCTTTGCCTTGCAGGTTGATTGGGGTAAACGTTCCCACCACAATCAGCGGCAGCGTCGCCACGTTGGAAGCATTGAACGGTTTGATTTCGAATTGCGGGAAAGTTGATCTGACGAGGCCAACAACTTGTTTTTCCATTGCCGCTGTGGCGATCGATTGCGCACCTGTAACGCCATCGACCAGCGGATCAATCACCACACTGTATTTCTGAGCGGCGGAAAGCGGCGCCTTGGAGAAAACCTCCCGCGCCGCAAACAATACCGCCTCATCATAGGGCAGCGCGGTAATCAGCGCAGGTGCGGGCGCCGCTGATGCGGTAGCAACGGTGGTGCTGGCGGCAGGCGCAGTGCCCGAATCCGGGCTGGCGCAGGCGCCGACCAGTAGTGCTGCGCAAAGCACGCTGACGTAGTTGTAGCGATGAATGAAACCAATGTCAGTCCTTATCATGAGGTCCCCAATTCTAAATGGTTGGATTGGCGGTGACAGGGCAGACGCCCATGGAGTCACGAGAACACACTCTAGCAGACCCACCGGAAAATGCCTATCCCGGCTACAATTCGACTTGTAATTCTACTCACCCAGCTATCCTCATGTTCGCCACAGAAAGCGCTTTTGACTCGCAATCCGCACTACAGCGCACCGACGCATTAAAGGCGCGCATGCTGGCGCACTTTGGCGCAGACGATAGCGCCAGGCCGCTGCGTGCTCTGGACTTTATTTCCAGCGCGTGCCGCGCCGCAGCGCGCTTTGAACAACTGGGCCATGCCTGCGATGTCGCGCATATCCTGCTCGATCTCGATATGGATCCGGATTCGCTGACGGCAACTCTCGTCAGCGGCGCCATCCCCGCTGCGGAGATGGATTTCGATACGTTGACTAACGCCTTTGGCGCAACGGTATGCGAGCTGCTGCACGGCATCGAGCGGGCGGGAAAGATTGAAATATTTTCCGCACAGCAAAGCGGCGCGGAAATTGGCGTTGAAACCCTGCGCAAGATGTTGTTGGCGCTGGCCGACGATGTGCGCGTGGTGCTGATAAAACTTGCAGAGCGCACGCAATATATGCGCTCACTCACCAAAGCCGACGACGCCACGCGGCGCGCGGCGGCGCGCCAGACGCAGGAACTGTTCACCCCGCTGGCCAACCGCCTCGGCGTGTTTCAGATCAAGTGGGAGATGGAAGATCTGACATTTCGGTTTCAGGAGCCTGATCTCTACAAAAGAATTGCCGCATTGCTCGACGAAAAGCGTGACGCGCGTGAGCGTTACATCAAAAACGTCATCGACACTTTGCATAGTGAACTGGAATCGCTCGGCATCAAGGGCGAGATCAGCGGGCGACCGAAACACATTTTCAGCATTCACAAAAAAATGCAGCGCAAAAATGCCGCCTTTGACGAGTTGTACGACATCCGCGCGGTGCGCGTGCTGGTCAACAATATTCGCGAGTGCTACACGGTGCTCGGCATCGCGCACGATTTGTGGAAGCCGGT
>JAYWAM010000079.1:0-18085 GCA_043782425.1 Betaproteobacteria bacterium | reverse complement strand
AGGGTGGCGGCGTGTTTCGCCAGTCCCAAAATCATCGTATGTTGCTCACCCCTCACCCTAACCCTTTCCACAAAAAACGGGGAGAGGGATGACTGTTGAAATTGAATTTAAATAATGCGTAGCTCTTAACGAAAGCGAAATTTTAGAGAGGAATAACATGGCAAACATTAATTTTTTCGACCGGCTGGCCAATCTGTGGGCGGGATTTGTTTCTCTGTGGATCACCGATGTGGAAAAGCGCCACCCGGAGATCGCCTACCAAAATTCCATCGACGCGATGATTGAAAAATACTCCATGCTGAAATCGGCCACCGCCGCCATCATCAGGCGCCGACAAGACCTGGAGGCGCGCTTCAAGTCGGAACAAAGCGAGCTCGCCGCCATCTCTGCGGATCTGGAGGGCGCGATAGCGACTACACAGGACGACCTGGCGGTCGTGCTGATACAAAAAAAGAATGCACTCGATGCGAGTATCGCAGCACTCAAAATCGATCTGGATGTGGCCATGAAAGATGGCGAGGACGCCAAGGATTCGCTCTTGCAAGTCAAGGGGGAAATCGAAAAGCTCAAGGCTGAAAAAGATCGCATGCTGGCGCAGATGCTCAGTGCGCAGGCGCGTCTCAAAATTCAGAACCAGCTCGAAGGCCTCTCGGTCGATGCCGAAGTACGCGCGCTCGACAATGTGCGCGAACATATCAAAAACACCGTTGCCGAAGCCAATCTGGGACAGGAGCTGCGCAGTTCCGATCTCGATGTGCGCTTGAACAAATTGCGCCAAAGCAGCGGCGCTATCACCGCCAAACAACAGCTTGAAGAAATGAAAAAAGCCCGCGCAGCACAGGCGGCAGGCGCCGCTGGCAGCGGCAAATCGATGTAGGCGGATAGACTGTTTATGACTGTTCAAAATCTCAAATGCTTGTTGCCGGGTTGGGCTGAACACGTCAGGCAAAAGTATCTGGCGGGTGAAGCGTCGGTATTTGTTTTATATGGCAATGTGTTTGACCGCTATCTGATAGAGGGCACGGCTTATGACATGAGCAGCTTTCTGTCAGAAGTGCTGCTGAAAGACAACAAGGAGCACATTTACGAGATCAGCCTTGATCGCGGCTTGCGCTTTTTGCAAGGCGGAACGAGCGCTGAAAAGGCTGCGCTTTACAGCTATCTCGAAGGCAAGGGTTTGCAGGGAATATTTGAATCGGTCGAACGTCGCATGCGCGAGTACAAATCGAATGCTGTCATCTTTCCTTATGCCGCCACCATCCTGCCGGGCGGCGACGCGCAAGTTCTGTCGATAGAAGATCGTATTGCCTTCACCACACTGCATCGCTGGTCGCTGGACGATGATATATCTGCCAAGGATAACGTGGTGATTCTGATTAGCGAATCGCTTGCAGAAATGAATCAGGCCATACTGTCCAACCCGAAGGTGGCGGCCATTGAAGTGCCGATTCCACTGGAGCCGTTACGCGCCGAGGCGATTCGTCACTATGCGCCCAAGATGCCAACGCAACAGGTGAAGCTGCTGGCGGAGCAGACGGGTGGCTTGCGCATTGTTCAACTCAGCAGCATTGTGGCGGCAGAAGGCCAGCAGGGTTTGCGCGAGGAAGAACGCACCGGCTTGATCCGCGCCCTGTTGCAAGGCCAGCCCAACGCCGAGGATAGGGCGGTCAAACTTTCCGCCATTACAGCAGGCATGACGCCGGACGAAATCCGCAACCTGGTTGACCCGACCAAAATGCTGCCCGGCAACGATGACCCGTATGCGGAAATGCTGGAAGTAGTGCGCCAGAGAAAGCGCGAGCTGATCGAAAAGGAATGCGCCGGGTTGATCGAATTTATCGTGCCCAAACACGGCTTGAGCGCCGTCGGCGGCAACGCGCATATCAAGACCGAGCTGATGGAAATCGCCAAGGCGATTAAATCGGGCGACCACGCCAGGTCTCCTATGGGATTGCTTGCGGTCGGGGCGATGGGCGCGGGCAAAACGTTTGTCATCAAGGCGTTTCTGAAGGAAGCTGGACTGTCGGGCGTGGCGTTGAAAAACTTCCGCTCCAAATGGGTCGGCTCGACCGAGTCAAACCTCGAGCGCGTGCTGGCCTCGGTGAAGGCGATGGGGCCGATCGCCGTCATTATCGACGAGGGGGATCGCAGCTTCGGCAAGCAAGGTGAAGACTCCGACGGCGGCACCAGTTCGCGCGTGATTGCGCGCTTGAAAGAGTTTATGTCCGACACCGACAATCGCGGACAAGTGCTCTTCATCCTGATGACCAACCGGCCGGACAAGCTGGATGCCGATATTAAACGCCCCGGACGCCTGGATCGCAAAATACCGTTTTTTTATGCTGACTCGGCGCAGGAACGCGCCGCTATCGTCCAAGCCATTCTGGGCAGATACGCTGTCAAGTGCTCGATTGACTGGTCTAACGAAAACACAAACGCCCATGCTTTGTTTGAGAATCTTGGTGGCTATTCCAATGCGGACCTGGAAGCCGTTGCGCTGCTGGCGCTGGAATTTGCACAGCGCGGTGATGGCGAAATCAGTGCGCAGGTTTTTGCTGAAGCGGTTAAGGATTTCATGCCGCCGCAGGATACGTTGATGATCCAGTTCATGGAAATGCTGGCGGTGTTCGAGACCTCGCGGCGCTCCATGTTGCCTGCGCGTTTTCAATCGATGACGCCGGAAGAAGTACACCAAAAACTGAGCGCGCTCAAGCGCGCGATTCAAGATTGAAAATAGGGAAAGTTATGACCAGTTTCGCACGATATTCACTACGCGGTTAAATTTATGGCTATCCTGGGGTGCGATTCAAACTGATGTGGAAGCTATGCTACACGCATAAAGCCAAAAGCTCGGGCGGACTTGTCCGCCGCTGCATCTTGCAGAGAGGCGCTGGAGCTTTGGCGGACAGGTCCGCCCTACGCGCTGCCGTTTTTTTTTGCCTTCCGTAAATAGACGGTGGTGGGCTTACCCCACATCAGTTTTAATCGCACCCGCTATCCTGAACAGGACACAAAAAGCACTACTGCAAAGTGGGCGAAGCAGGACTGGATCGCGGTGCACCAGGCGCAGCGCAGCTTTCGTGAGGTTCGATTCGACTTAAAACTAGAAAAGGTTTATAACGCTAGTTCGTAAACTCGAATGATGGGATGACAAGACATCTTCCGCTGAACTTGGCGGCTGTGCAACTTCGGGTAATACGAGTCTGACTTTCTTTTAACTTCTATTCTTTAAGGGAAATAAAATGGTCAAAAAAGCTTTGCAACGCTCATTGGCAGGACTTTTTGTTGGGTTGGCATTCACCGCTATGCCTGGCGTTACCCACGCGACTCATTCATGGGGCGGCTACCATTGGGCGCGTACTACACCGCAGTTCACTTTGAAGCTTGGCGATAGGATGAGCACCGCCGCCTGGAAGGGGCATCTTGCGCAAGCGTCGAGTGACTGGAATGCCGGAAACAGTCCGGTCTTGACTGCAATAGTTGCCGGCACTGCCAGCAAGCGCTGCTCGATGGTCGCGGGCACCACGCAGGTGTGTAATGGCGCATACGGCAATAATGGCTGGCTAGGTTTGGCCTCGATCAACATCACTGGCGGCACCCACATCACGCAGGGCTCGGCCAAGATGAACGACACCTACTTCAGCACCTCCACCTACAATAATCCCAACGAGAAGCAGCATGTGGTGTGTCAAGAAGTAGCGCACACTTTTGGGCTCGACCACCAGTCTACCAACGGCAGTTCGCAAAATAGTTGCATGGACTACTTCTCAAACACCGGCGCCAACGCCACCAGCACGTTGAGCACCAAACCCAATGCACACGACTTCCAGGAGTTGGGAATCATCTACGCGCATCTGGATAGCACTACAACGGTCGCATCGATAGCCGCTGCTGTGGCATCGGACGCCTCGCGCGGCGCAAGCGGGGGAGAGAATGATGATGAGAGCGAGGACCAAAATAGCTGGGGACAACTCACAGGACAGTCCTCAGATGGCCGTAGTTCAACTTACGAACGCTATGAATGGGATGGATCAAAAACACTCACTCACGTGTTCTGGACTATCGAGGCAGTAACAAACTGCACCGGCTGCGATCACCGTTATTCGCGTTAATCGGGGTTAACGCTTTTCAGGCGCACAACTCAAAGAAAGGCGAGGCCAGCGTGGCTCGCCTTTCTTGTTTTATACTTTGCGAACATCTCAAGACTGGAAGACGACATCGATGACCGCTACGCCACGCTAGGTCACCGTAGCCAGATCGGCGGCTGGAATACCGATCTATCGCAGACCTACGGTTACAACCGCCTGCGCTACAACATCAGCAACACCATCAACGCATCGCTCGCTAATCAGAATTTACTCGGCGGCGGGCCAGGGATCAGCCCAAGCCGTTTCGACGCGGGCGGTTTTTCTTTTGAACAGCTCACCACCAATCTCGATTTGAGCCGCTTTTATACTGGCGTGTTAAACGGCATGAATGTGGCCTTAGGCGCTGAGTACCGGCGTGAAAATTATCAGATCACGGCCGGCGAGCGCGGCTCTTACGTCGATGCAGACGGCGTGGGCATGGGCGGCAATGCCGGCAGCCAGGGTTTTCCGGGCTTCCAGCCGGGCGACCAGACCGACAAGAGTCGCAATAGCTGGGCTGCCTATGTCGATATAGAGACCGATATTACGCAACGCCTCAAAGCACAGACCGCCTTGCGTTACGAACGCTTCAGCGATTTTGGATCGACGCTCATCGGCAAGCTTGCCTCCAGCTATCGCATCGATGAAAAACTGCTATTGCGCGCTTCCGGCAGCACTGGCTTCCGTGCGCCGTCGTTGCAACAGGTGTACTTCTCCTCGACATTCACCGATTTCATCAGTGGCGTGCCGCTGGACGTGGTGCTGGCGCCCAATGGCGGCGCGATCGCCAACGCCGCAGGTATTCCCAAGCTGAAAGAAGAGAAGTCGAGGAATTTCACGCTCGGCCTGACGTGGAGCCCCAACAGCGCGCTGGCGCTGACCGCCGATTTATACCGCATCAATATCGACGACCGCATCGTGTTATCGGGGCGTTTCGATGCCGACAATTATCCTGCGCTGGGGGCTATTCTGACTGGGCTTGGCGTAGGGCAGGCGCAATTCTTCGTCAACTCGGTCAACACCCAAACCAAGGGATTGGATTTGACCGTGGCGCATAAAACCGACGTAGGCAGCGGCAAACTTTCCACCTTCCTGGCTTTCAACTACAGCAAGACCGAAGTCACCGGCATCAAGGCGCCGGGCACGTTAACGGGTTTTGAGGATGTGCTGCTTTCCGAGCGTGAGCGGCTATTCATCGAGCAGGGCGGGCCGCGCAGCAAGGCGACCCTGGGCTTCAATTTTGTCACCGGCGCGTGGGAGTCTGATCTTAAAATTATTCATTTTGGTACGCAGACCCTGGGAACCTTCTCAGGCACGGCGGCTGGCGTGCCCAACGCGCGCTATGCGGCCAAGACTTCGGCTGACCTCAGCTTTACCTACAGTATCAACAAGACGACCAAGCTCACCATAGGCGGCACGAATATTTTCAATGTCAAACCGAGCAAACAAGACCCCAACGAAACCGACAACGGCTTCATCTACGACAGCGTGCAATTTGGCTTGAATGGCGCGGCGTATTTCGCCCGGTTCTGGAAGAAATTCTGATTGAAGCAGGGCGCGGACACCCGCGCCAATGCTGGGATGGCGCTTGATTGGCGGGGTCATCCGCCATCAAGGTAGCGTTTTACGAAGCGCGTTTTTCCGTGTTCCCCTAGAGACGTCGGCCAGGCAGCGGGCGGATCATGTTTCTATCGCCCCAGTGGGGTAGAACCCGGAGAAAATCATGGAAAACTGCGCACCAGAAAAACCGAAGAGCCTATCTGGCGCACGCGTCATGGTCATTGACGATAGCAACACCATCCGCCGCAGCGCAGAGATGTTCTTGAAACAAGCCGGGTGCAAAGTGATCCTGGCGGAAAACGGTTTCGATGCTCTCGCCAAGGTTTCGAGCGAGGGTCCCGATCTGATTTTCGTTGACGTCCTTATGCCGCGTCTCGATGGTTTTCAGTTTTGTTCGCTGATGAAGAAAAACGCCAAGCACAAAAATACACCGATAGTCATGTTGTCCTCGAAAGATGGGCTATACGACCGCGCGCGCGGTTTAAGCGCCGGGACGGTCGAATATGTGACCAAGCCGTTTACCAGAGAAAATCTGCTACGCGTCGTAGGAGCGCATCTTCCCAGCCAGATGGCGGTATGAATTGGACTTTTGAGGGTGCGCTTCAAACTGATGTGGCAGCGTTCTAGGCTGCCGGGCGAGCGCTGCTAGCGGCCCTCATCCTGACTTTTCCCCGCCCGGGGAAGAGTCGCCTTGCTTTTTCCAGAACAATCTCCCGACTCCGCGCTATGATGACGCTTTGGCCGTGCAGGCTTGGTGTTAGGCGCTCAAGTTGCGCCATAACAACTGGATGTATCGCAAGTGTTACAAGACGGAGAATGGACCATGACGAAGTTAATGAATTTCCTGCGCAATCTGTTCGGTTTGGAAAAACCCGAAGAAGAAAAACAAGAAAATACTAGCCCCCAAAAAACAGCGAATCCCGCCCCGATAGTCAGAGCGCCCTTCGTACCCAAAAAATTCGACCCCGGGGCCACCATGATGGTCAGAGATATGAGGCCGTATCAGCCGGAAGAGCCTGCGAAGAAAGACGCGAATCAAGCCGAAAATAAAAGCGCGCTTGGTTAAGTGCCAGAAATAACAAGCTCTGAGACTCAGTAACTACACATCCAGCCCCGCACCGTGCATCCGCAGCCACTCCTTGCGCTCGCCATAAGCTGGCATCACTTTGTCCACCTCATTCCAGAACGCATCAGTGTGATCAAGGTGATGAAAGTGGCAAAGCTCGTGCACCACGATGTAGTCAATGATGGTTTGCGGAGCCATCATGCACTTCCAATGAAAGGCCAGACTGCCGTTCGGTGAACATGAAGCCCAGCGATTGCTGAGTTCACGAACGTTGACGTCGCCTGGGGTTACCCCGACCTTGGGTGCGTAGTAGTCCACGCGCTTGCGGATGCGCTCGCTGCCACGCGCGATGTAGTAGTTACGAAAGGCCGCCTTGGCCGCCTCGATTTCACCCCGGTCCGCCAGGTCGCGTCGCAAGCAGAAGCGCCCGTTTTTCAGTAGCAAGGGATCTTCCTGGTCGGCGACCAGCAGCAGGCGGTACGAGCGGCCCAGGTAAAGAAAGCCTTCCCCGTTGCGATACTCGCGTAGCACGCGGGTAGCGTTCAGGTCGCGCCACTCAGCCAGATTCTTGTAAATCCAGTATAGCTTGGCCTCGATCAAGTCATCGATTCGCTCGTCAGGAATCAACTCGGGCGCGCGAACAAGCACGCGGCCATCGCGCTCAATGACGATATCCGCCGTTGCGCGGCGGCTACGAATAACTTCGTAAGTAATGTCTTTGTTGCGCGCGCTGCTCATTTCGTCAGTTCCTCGTGGCGCTTTTCTGCCAGTTTGACGATCTCCACTGCGATCCGTTCGTGTTTCGCGGTGATCTGCGGGATGTTGGCGAGCAGGATTTCTGTATCGATATTGCCCCGCAGGTTTTTCACCTCGATGGGTTTTTTCCAGAAGTCGATGATGTCGATAGTGCCCTGCAATATCTCCACGATGCGCGCCATGAGTTTTTTCAGAGGCGCATGTGAATCAGGCGGCACGACATCGCCGCCGAAAGCAAGCTGCACCACGTAGTCGTAGAAGGTCGTCGCCTCTTTGGTCAACCCTTCGATGGCATCTGTGCGGCCTTGCATTGCCTCGTTCCGAATCTGCTCGTAGCCCTCGGCCAGCGCCTGCCAGTTATTCTGGTGCTCCTGGATCAGCTTCTCCAGTTTCTCGCTCAGGCGCTTGTAGAAAGCCGGGTCTTCATCGAAATGTACCGTGCAGTGTTTGCGGATGGCGTGTTCCATCTCGCTGGCTTTGGCCTCTGGGTCGCCTTGGGCATGCTTCTGCACGTTGCTGATAAAGTCGTCTGCCAGCAGTTCGATGGGCGGAATCTTGGGATTGATGCCTAGGTCGATCAGGTGCTCGTTAATCAGCGCCTTCACCTTCTCGCCTGCGTCCGCGATGTCGAGCGAGTCGTCCTTGTAGCGCTCCTTGACCATCCGTAGCAGGTACCCTAAGCGCCGCGCCGGGCCGCGATAGGGGTGCCCCGCTTGATTGGGTAGGATCAGGTTCAGGCTCTGCAAGAATTTTTTCAGGTACACCTCGAAATCCGCACGGCGCTTGATGTCCTTCAATGCGCCCACCGCCGCATGCACCACGGCGACTTCCGCCTCGGGCGTGGGTAGTTCGTCCTTCACGAAAGTTTCGATCTCGCCCACCCCAGCAGCGCGGAAGTGCTGCAACAGGCGCTGGTAGCGTTCTTCCAATATCGGCAATTCGGTCAGCAGGTTCTTCAAACCTTGCTGGATGTCTTGGGCGTCTTCATGCGCATAAATTGCCAGCGCCTGCGCCAAGTGGTTCGCCAGGCCGATGTAATCCACAATGAAGCCGCGATGTTTGTTCTTCGCCACCCGGTTCACCCGCGCGATAGCCTGCAACAGATTGTGCTCCTTGAGCCGCTTGTCGATGTACATCACCTGCTCCACTGGCGCATCGAAGCCGGTCAGCAGCATGTCGCATACAATCAGGAAGGCGATGCCGGTCAGGTTTTTGTCCGGATCATCGAAGTCAAAGGGCTTGCAGAAGTTCTCCACCGTGTTCCAACGCTTGGCTTCCTTGCGCGCCTCGGTGATGACCGCCAGCTCGTTGGTGGCATCGGAAGAAACGACCACTGCCGCCTTCAAAAAAGCGATGCGGCGGATCAAGTCAGCGTCGGGCTTCGGCTTGAGCCTCTCGCCATCCAGCCGCTCGGCCAAGGCTGCGCGAATCGATTTCTGGTAGCGGATTGCCGCCAGCTTGGAGTGGCACACCACCTGCGCCTTGAAGCTATCCGGCAGGATATTGTCGATGTAATGCGCCACCAGATCACGGGCAATGGCCTCGATACGTTTCTCTGCTTCGAGGATGTCGCCGCTGGCGCCGTACTTCTTCTTGATAGCGAGTATTTCTTCTTCCGTACGATGGCGGAACAGGTCTTCAAACTTTGCATCGAAGCCGTGCTTGTCCTGCAGCGCCGTGTCCGCCGTGCGGCCTTCGTAGAGAATTTGCAAAGTGGCGCCGTCGTGCACTGCGTCCATCAGCTTGTAAGTGTCGATGTATTCGCCGAAGCGCTTCATCGTGCGCCGGTTGCCGTGCTGCTCGGTAACGAGCGGCGTGCCGGTAAAGGCAATGCGGGTTGCATTGGGAAAAGCCTCGAAAATGTTATCGCCGAAGTCCGAGCTTTGCGTGCGGTGCGCCTCGTCAATCATCAGCAAGATGCGCTCTGAAGGGTTTACCACGCCGAAGGTCTGCCCGGACGGCGCCACACTGTAACTTGCCAGCGCTTCCGACACTTTGAGCGGCAAAGCCTCGGTGCGCTCCATAAATTTGTGCACAATCACCATGTTCACGTCGGAAGCATAGGTACTCAGGTGCTTGCGCAGTTGCGCCGTGCTCTCGATCACGTTAACCTTGCCGCCGATCAACTTGGCCGTGGCGGCAAGCTGCTCTTCCAGGTCCACGCGGTCATTGACCAGCAGAATTTTGAAATCCGCCAAGTCTTGCGACGCGCGCAGCATGCGCGCCACGAACACCATGGTCAGCGACTTGCCCGAACCTTGTGTATGCCACACCACACCGGAACGCTCTTCAGGCGTCTTGCCGCTACGCAGTCTCTGCACAATGCGGTGGGCGGCGCGATATTGCTGGTAGCGGCACACCACCTTCACTCGCTTGCCCGAATCCGTGTCCATGAAAACCGTGCAGGTGCGCAATACGTCCAGCAGGGTCGCGGGCGCGAGCAGACCCTGGATCATCCGCTCCTGTTCGCGCTCGATGCCTAGCGGTGGTGTGTAGTTGCGATTGGCTTCGGGCCAGATATCTTTCCAGGCATAGAAATGCTCATGATCGGAGGTGATGCTGGCAAACTCCGCCTTTTCGCCGCAGCTGCGGATGAGCAGCAGGTTGGTGTGAAACAGGCGCGGCTCGCCTTCGCGCAGTCCGGCGGCGATGGTTTCAGTCCGCCCGTTGCGGTAGCGCAGCAATTGCTCGAATGCCGCGTGCATCGGGTTGGCCGTGGTCGCATCGCCGATCTTCGCCTCTACCACCACCAACGGGATGCCGTTCACGAACAGCACAATGTCGGGGATGATGCACTGCTTCACGCAGCCCGGCGTGTCGATGCGGAACTGGTTGATGGCGTGAAAGACGTTGCGCTCCGGGTGAGCGAAGTCGATGAGCACCACCACCGGGTCG
This sequence comes from Betaproteobacteria bacterium, assembly GCA_043782425.1. Lineage (GTDB taxonomy): Bacteria > Pseudomonadota > Gammaproteobacteria > Burkholderiales > Usitatibacteraceae > JAYWAM01. The sequence goes on along the minus strand of JAYWAM010000079.1, from coordinate 7,681 downwards.
CTCTCGTCCGTCACCTCATTGCGATCCACCTGCGCCGTGAGGAACAGCGACTGCACCGCCTCGTTGGCCTCCAGCAGCGTGCGATTCGGCTGGCGCAGAATCTGGTCGCGCAGATCGTCGAGCTGGTGCTCGGTCAGCCAGGCCGTGCCGTCGGCGGTGCGATTGATGGCATGCACCGCCCCGCGGAACACATCGGGCAAAAGCCACTCGCGGAAGCTACCGCGCAGGCTCGCCGCCGGGTCGCTTGGGATAAAGCCCTGTCCTTGATCGACAACCGTCCATCCCAGCGCGGCGAGCTGGTCGAGGAAGGGCTTTTCGACGTGGAGGTATTCAGACATCGGCTCCATCCTTGCTGTCGGCATACTGTTCGAGCACTGCCTTTCCTGCCGCCGTAAGCCGGTATTTCTGCTTGCTGCTTTGGGGCTTGTCAGGGATGGTCATCTCGACCAGGCCTGCCTCAATAAGAGGATTCAAGACTTGGTGCCTAAACTTGGTGCGATCAGATCTTCCCGTAATGGCCATGAGATCCAACAAGGCCGCTGTTTTACGGCATTTTTTCAGAATTTCGACTTGGTCCGGACTTGGTGCCAACTTGGTGCCAACTTGCTGGGTTTCGTCCGCACTTGGCCCAGCCACCCCTGCGTGAATCGGCAAGCGGATCAGAAAAGATGCGCGGTCGTCGTCACTCTCAAATTCGGGCGCTGGTGATCCATTCTCCGCCATGACCTTCAGAATCTTGGGAATGCCCGTGGAGCGCCCCTCGGTGAGGTCAAGTTCCTTGAGGAATTCGCCGATGCGGCGGTTGCGGTAACGGCGGCTGACCGCCTTGCCGGCCCGCAGGTCTTCCATCCGAATCGAGCGATCCGGGCCGGGAAAACTCAGCACCACCAGATCGTCCGGGCTGATCCGGACTTCGATTGGCTCCCGCTCCTGGTAGGAACGGTGATACACAGCATTGACTACCGCCTCTTCAATGGCAGCGTAAGGAAAGTTCCAGAAGCGCTCGGCTTCGGCCCGATCCGGGTGTTTTACGACCGTCTCCTTAAGGTAGTTGCGTTGAATGAAGTCGAGCGCCTCGCGGGTCATGCGAGCGAGCGGCCCTTGGAAGATCTTTTCCTCGAAACGATCGCCCCCCGCGCCTTCCGGAAACCACACCACATCAATCTGGGTGGCGGGAAAAAACCGGTGCGGCGCTTCATTGAAGAACAGTAAACCAACATTCTTCGGAAAAGCCGCTTCCGATGGGCCGCCCACGATATTCATCTGCCGCCCAAGCACTTCAATCGAAAGATTGCGGACATCCTCCGCCAGATCGCTGCCCACCTCGCGCAGAAAATCCTCGATCAAACGGGGAGAAAGATCATCCAATGACGCAGACTGATTGTAACGATCATCGAACGGCACCGTTGCCGCCAAGCTGAGCAACTCGCGCTCATCCTCACCCCGGGCCCTGACGGTGCTCGATTGCTTTCGAATGTAGTAAGCCCATTCTTTAGCCTCTTTCGCAACGCTGACCTTCGCCCGGTAAGGCCGAGTCTCGCCACCGGGCACCCAGAGAATCAGCACCGACTTTCCCTCCACCTCATACGTAGTTGAAAGCGGATGGTAGTTGGGCTGCAAGGCATGATGACCCAGGCTAAGAATCTCCCTCTGAATCGCATCCAGGCTGTCGGGATCAATGCCCTTGGGAGGCAACACCGGCCGACCGTTTCGTTCTTCAACACCAATGATGATGTAGCCGCCACCGAGGTTATGGAAATCATTGGCAAAGGCACACAGGGTATGCAGCACACTCTCCGGATTCCAGCCCGCCTTGTATTCGATGCGGTCGCCTTCTACCGTGCGCTGGCGCAGGAGGTCGGCTAGGTTGATGGGGAGTTTGGATGTCATTACATGAAAAACCGAAATTGGTAAGGTGCGCTGCCCAAGCCACGCATGCGCTTGACCACCCGCGCGAGTACCTTCGCGTACCCGATGGTCACGGGTAGAGGGTCATACAACGAATCATTGTTCCAGTCCATCTTCGAAAGCGCAAGGATCGCTCGTGCCGTGTCATCCCAAGGTCCGTGGCCAGCATGCCGCACCAAGCGAACCGGGCGAGGGGTACTTCGACCCCCTTGGAAGTATGCTCCGCGCTCACTGATACCGCGCACATCGCCATGAGTCCACAGTAATGCCTCACGCGGACCTATGCCAATGAGGGTGCCACGTGAGACCGGAAAGGCGGCGGGTTTACCTTTCGTGGCACCATCGTCGCTATCAACTCGGATGCCACGCCATCCCACGTCTTCGACGATCTGCACCAAATCAACGGTCTCACACAGGTGCAGGGCCTCCATGCAACCGTCAATCTCGTCTGGTTTGAACTCAGTGGTCTTGTGCACCATCACACGGCGAGGTGATCGACCCGCATGTCGTCGGCGGTACAGATCCATGGAGCGCGTCATGACACGGAACATCTCTGTTCGAGAGAGGAACGGATTTTCACGCTGGACTTCAACCTCGTGGGCATCGTATGCCACGAATTCCAGACCTGACCCCTCGGCGTCGAAAACTTGGCTGCAGCAAGTCACAAACCGCGGACGTCCCGAATCAGGCGGACGGACAGCATAAGAGATGCCTATGTAAGCCGTCTCCGCATCAACTTCAGCCAGTTTCCAAGGTACCCCACCAGCTTTTGCGTAGAGCGCTAACCCAATTCGCCACATAACGCTGGCACGATGCGGGTAGGCGAGGGCCCTGTCTTCGCGCACCAACTGCACAGGGATGCTACGCGTAGCTGTTGCAGCCTTCAGGTGATCATGCAGATCAAAATCCTCACCTGGCCCTCCTACATAACCAGGCATCCAACGCTGAGGAATGTAGATAAACAGCACATCGAACTTGGCACGGTGAGCCTCAAGGCTATGAATCGCACGAATTAGATAGTCAGCCAACACAACATGCTGCGTTGAGGAGGCACGAAACTCGGGCTCGAGCTCTTTGTCGAGATCAACGTGACAGCCCGGACCGGCACCCCGCATATGTAGGCCGAACACGCCATGAAAGCCCGGCCACTCAGGAAGATAGTCGGTACGTTCTGTCGGTTGAACTACCGAGTTGAGTTCTTTCATGAAACCGTAAAGATGATGGCTGTCACCGGCTGGAGCGATTGTAGCGACCCGGATAGGATCAGGCACCAGACCACTTGAATGAGGGCCGAATCGCAGTAACCCACGCAGTGGATGGATATCTTGGTCCGAGATGCGATCTGGATGGAAGGACAGCTTGGGCTCAGGTAGCAAAATGTGAGGTGAAATTTCACTACTCATGCTCCAGCCCTCCTTGAGAAACCCGTGATGGGGGAAAGACGGAAAACCGCATCGACCCCGTCTCCCACCTCTAACGCGCGCAGATCATCGCCGTCACCGGCGAGTAGGGTTGCCCAGAATGCGATGAGATCGTTGAGTTGTTTGTTGTAACGTTTGACCGCTCGCTCACGGGCAAAATCGGCGGCAGCCGCTCTGTTCTCGTCGGTAATGCCGTCGAAGACTGTACGTGGTTCGACCAAAAGCCACAGACGATCATCCGCCCAATCGAGGCGGGTGCCGATCCCTTCGCGCCAATGCAGACGAGGGAAACCGTTGACCGTGCCGTTAAGTGACCCTACTAGACGTAGCAGTGGCACCCAGACGGGTTCCTTTGGGTCCGATGGCGCCAGCAAATCCGTGCTCCGTCGGTGAATGACATCCAGTCTATAGCGGCGCTCGATCGCACGGGTCAGAGCATTACGTAGCAGACCACGCTCGCCGGAATCGTAGCGAAGGCGCTTGATGTCGATGGTGTGCAGATCGAAATCGGTGATGTTGTAATTGCCAAAGGCCGCGCGCACGTCGGCATCGGCTCCAAAAGCCAACACGCCGGCCCGTGTACGAGCGACGAGTACGTTGACACCAGTCTGCTCGACAGCCTCGCGCGCTTCTGCGTGGCCGCCGATCTGACAGACAACGCGCCGACATACGGTGGGCATCTGAACCACTGGCAAGGCGTTGATGCGCACCACGGGCCAGCCACGGCTTCCCCCCGGTTGCGGGGCGCTACTCCAGCGACGGCGTTCGGCAGCGAAAGTGTCGAGTATCGTGGTATCGATGCCTGTTACCAAGCGAATCATGTCTCGCATTGCCTCGTCGAAGTTCTGCACCCTAACCAGGGCTGACTCCACTCCAGCCTGCTTTGCACGTGCCAGCAATCGCTCAACTCGGGCAAGCGGCGCACCCTCTCCACGATGCAGCCAGAACAGTCCGGCCGGGTAAGCCCCGGTCTGTTCCAGGGCTTCCTCAAGCGCCGCCATAATTGAGTCGTCGCGCCCGCTGTAACCGACCACTACGAGGCCGAAGCGTCGACACGAGTCGACCAGAACTTTCCTGAGGCGTATGTCTTGGTGGCGCAGTTCATCGCTAGTGTTTTTAAGTCGCCGAGATCGGAAGTCCCCATGAAGCTTTACTTCGATTGGCCACCTACACTCGCCGATGCATTGAACAGCCAAATCCGGCGCATCAAGATTCACGGTCGTAAGTGGTCCTGTACCGTCATAGACCTTGGCACAAGCATCCGCCACCAGCGGATCGAAGTTGGTAGTCCACACCAATCGCGTCAGTTGTGCTCGCATCAGCGTAGCAAGGGCCAAATGCCCATAGGATAACTTTGCTCCGGCCATCTTGGCGTCTATATAAGCACGCCGATCCGCCTCGGCAGGGTAGACTGCCTCAAACAGTGATGCGTATTCATCCGGAGAACCCGGAGCTGGCAGACTACCGGATGAATCGATGTGAGCCTGTAACTGTGCTCGGATCGCAGGGCTTGAGAGGTCAGCCACGGCTTGTGGCGTAGCCCGTCGCTGGCTGATGAAGAGTTGCTGCTTAAACTCCCACACCATATCCCCGGCAGTTGGGATCCCCGCCGAGGCCGACGCACCGGCACCAAGTAGCCACATGAGATTCCCTGCCCGTAGGGAGAAGCGTCGGGCAAAATCATCTGCCTCTATCTGGGGCGTGCGGTTTTCTTCATCCATAAATGGTTCAACCAGGCTTCATACCGTAACATGGGTGGGTTCAGGAACGCGCACACGGTCGGCCAAAAGGTCGTGCATGAGGCCGTGTTTTTGAGTCTTCAATTTTCTCAATTCAAATGTGAAAGCACTAAGAACTTGTTGGGCCGCTGACATCTTGTCAGCAATCACTTGCTGTTCTTTACTTGTCGGCTTCGGCAGCAAAAGACATTTGAACTCAGTGAGAGAAACACGGGCACGTGTGCCTTCAATAGTGATTCTTCGAATAGCGCGGCTACCGACGGTCGCATTCAGAAGCCCCGCCAAGAACTGCGTAACGGCATCATCTGCAGGGCGAATTCTGATGACATCTTGTGTTACCACGGCTCTTTGTTCTTCTGTGTATGCTGCTGCTATACCGGGAGGGTCGCCAACTTTTGCGACCAGCACATCACCAAGTCTCACATTGCACACAAGAAGCTCGTTTGCTTTTTCCTCGGTTACATACGCGTTCGAAACTCGAATGTACCCATCACCCTTAATGTCTTGTACATAAATAACCACCACGCCGGAGTCGGTCAGCTCGCTGGTCAGAAGATCGCTGCCAAATGGGCCGTTAACGAATCCGCCCAGGCGCGAGGTAGAAAAGGATAATAGTGGCGCGATCTCCCACTCCTTCGGAATCCATCCCAGCGGGGAATCTTTGTAGAGGTCGGGGGCTTGCTCGCGGCTGGGGCGGAGGTGGCCGTCGAGGGTGACGCCGCGGGTGAACAGGTCGTGCATCAGCCCCGCCTTGATCTGCTGATGCTTTGCAATCAGCGTCTCGGTCTGCTCTATCGCTTCGTCCAGTGTTGAGAGGATTTCGGCGATACGGAGTTGCTGTGGAAGCGACTTCGGAAATTTGAGTTTGAACTTTCGTACCTTGTCAGCGCTCAGGTTCGCCTGAGTAGTTTGTGATGAAAGAGAGGCAACTGATGACTCCATGAATTGGAGCAGATAGAAAAGCAAGTCGCAGGCGATCAATTTTTCGTCAGGCTTGATTGCCAAGATCGCTTGATTCGTCGCTACAGACACAGTGTTTCGAGTCACCTTTCCCAAAGTGGCATACATCGAGTACAGCAAGTGATCTGGCGGGACGAGCCATGCCGCCGAAGCGTTTAGTCCAGCAGCCGTCAAAGTCCGCGCAGTGGTTTCAATGGTGCGGCCAACCGATGAAATATCTTCGATCGTTACGAAAGGTATTCCGCCACCGTAGAAATTTTGGTTATCTGTCTGCGGTGTACCACCAGCGCGTATCGTCACGCAGACATCAGCAAGCAGCCCGTCTACCCAATCACTCATACCCCAACTCCACTAAAAACACCTTCAACTTCGCCGCCGCCTCGTCGCGCTTCGCCTCAATCTGTTTCGCCGTGACGGCGTACTTGCCATGCAGATTTTCCAGTGCGGCAACACAAGCGCGCTGGTCGGCGCGCAGGTAGCCTTCGTAGGTTTGCAGCAGCAGACGGTGCAGGCGTTCCAGAATCACGCCTTTGGCTTCGTCAGTGCTGATTTTTTCGCGGGCGGCGGCGACGAGTTCTTCCTGCTTTTTCTCGGTGGCGCGCAGCTCCGCCTTGAGCTGTTTGGCTTCATCTTCCAGCGCTTTGTGGCGGGCAAGGCGTCGGGCGGCGAATTCGGCACGGCTCAGAAACTCCGTTGCGTCGCGCTTCTCCCGTTTCGCCAGTTTCGCCTCGGCGTTGGCTTCCTTGAGTTCGGCCTTGAGGGCTTTTACTTCATGGCCGGGCAGCACACCGCTTTCGTTCATTTGGTCGCTGTCTTCGTAATCCTCTTCATCGGCGGCGGCGAACAGGGCGGCGAGTTCGGCTAGGCGCATGCGCTTTTGTTCGTTGTCGGTCAACATTTCCGGGAACTGGCTGGCGAGGATGTCGGCGTCGGGGATCAGCTCCGGCCCCCAGCCGCTGGCGGCGATGGATTTGAGGTCGGCCTTGAGGTCGTCCACATAGCGGGCGAAGGCGCCGCGAATCTGGTGGCCGGTGAGCAGGGTGTTAGCGGCAAAGGCTTGCTCGATACTGGCAAGCAGCGCACGACGCAGGGCGTAGACGTTGCATTTCTGGCCATTGGTGGGTGCGAGGGCTTCGACCGATGGCAGGTTCTGCGTCCACCATGTTTCCAGCATTTGTAGAAAACGGTTCTGCGCTGTGGCGACACCGGGATCGGTTTTGACCCGTTCGGCGATGGCGCGGCGGTCGGTGATTTCGGGGGCGAAGTCAACGTAGGTTTTCTCCCCCTCTCCCCAGCCCTCTCCCGCGAGGGGAGAGGGGGTTTCTCTTGGGGTGAAGCAACGCTCGCTCAGGCCGGGGTAGTTGTGCCAGTAGCGGGCGAGGGCATCGATTTCCGTTACCGGTACGCCGCCATGCAGGTGGGCACGCACGTCGTGCGGCTCGGGCGGCGGGGCGTTGTCGACGTAGCGGCGGATGTTGCAGTTGTAGTCCTCGGCGGCGATTTCTTCGACCGGCACGCGGCGCGCGTAGGCCGCCACATCCGTCCCGCCCTGGGCGAGGCTACGGTAGACGTGGACGATCTTGGAGATGTCTTCCGGGCGCAGGAAGTTCTGCGCCTTGCCTTCGCGGAATTCGCGGTCGGCGTTGATGAAGA
>JAYWAM010000078.1:0-6834 GCA_043782425.1 Betaproteobacteria bacterium | reverse complement strand
GAAAACGTCAACAAGCGCATGGCGATGATATTGGTGGAAAAGACCGGCGCCCAGGTGCTGACCTGGCCCAATATTCAGGAAGAGTTTGGCAACCAGTTCCGCATTACCGGCATGCCCGATGCGCTCGAGGCCAAGAACACCGCCTTGCTGCTGCGCGCCGGCGCGCTGGCGGCGCCGATGGAGTTCATCGAGAAACGCACCGTCGGCCCCAGCCTCGGTGCGGAGAATATCACCAAGGGTAAAAATTCGGTGATCTATGGTTTCATCGCCATCGCGATTTTCATGATTATTTACTACATGGTGTTCGGCCTGGTGTCGGTTATCGCGCTGGCGTCCAACCTGCTGTTGCTGGTGGCCTTGCTGTCTATTCTGCAAGCGACGCTGACTTTGCCCGGCATTGCCGCTATCGCCCTGGCGCTCGGTATGGCGATTGACGCCAACGTGCTGATCAACGAGCGCGTGCGCGAGGAGCTGCGCAATGGCATGTCGCCGCAAATGGCCATTACCAACGGCTACGAGCGCGCCTTCGGCACCATTCTCGATTCCAACATCACCACGCTGATAGCCGGCCTGGCGCTGCTCATCTGGGGTTCCGGGCCGGTGCGCGGTTTCGCCATCGTGCATTGCCTGGGCATCCTGACATCGCTTTTCAGCGCCGTAGTGGTATCGCGTGGATTGGTCAATCTGATTTACGGCGGCAGGAAGAAAGTTATGCGGCTGTCGATCGGCAATACCAATTGGCACAAGAAGGTGGCGGCTTGAATCTGTAAACCTGCGCGCAACACCTATTAAGTATTTCCTGATTTGTGACAGCCCCACCCTCACCCCAGCCCTCTCCCGCCCAAGCGGGAGAGGGGGTTTTCTCCCTCTCCACCGGGACGGCGGAGAGGGCCGGGGTGAGGGGGTGGTGGAGTCAAGAAACTGTCGTGAATTAGGAGCATCAATAGTAAAGGACACTGATAAGTTGTCAGCTAAGGAATTTTTTGAGAGTCTCTAAAAATGCAGGACAGCTCTGCGTAACGAACTAAGGTAGAAAAATGGAATTTTTCAGAATCAAACGCACCATCCCGTTCATGCGCCACGCGCTGGTGTTCAACATCATCTCGTTGGTGACTTTTCTGTTCGCGGTATTTTTTCTTGCCACCAAGGGCTTGCACCTGTCTATCGAGTTTCTCGGTGGCACGGTGATGGAAGTCAAATATGTCCAAGCGGCCGATCCGGCGCGTATCCGCGCATCGCTCGACAAGATAGGGCTTACCGATGTGACGGTGACGAACTTCGGCACCTCGCGCGATGTACTGGTGCGCCTGCCGCTGAAGCTGGCGAGCGACGGTCAAAACCAGAACGAGGCGATGCAAAAACAAAGCGCTGCCGTGATGGCGGCATTGTGCGCAGATGAAGCCACGTTGCGCTCATTGCCAGTAGAGACGGTTTGCCCGGCCAAAGAAGAGGATAAGAAAACAGCTTTGCTCAGTCTGGTGAGAACCGAATTTGTCGGCGGACAGGTCGGCAAGGAGCTCGCCAATGATGGTTTGCTGGCGCTGTTGTTCGTTTGTATATTCATCATGGCCTATCTTGCTCTGCGCTTCGAGTGGCGTTTTGCCGTGGCGACCATCATTGCTAATCTGCACGACGTGGTCATCATCCTGGGTTTTTTCGCTTTTTTCCAGTGGGAGTTTTCGCTACCCGTGCTGGCAGCAGTGCTGGCGATTCTCGGTTACTCGGTGAACGAGTCGGTGGTGGTTTTCGACCGCGCGCGCGAGTGCTTCCGTAAAATGCGCAAAGCAACCACGGCGGAAATTTTTGACGCCGCCATTACCGGCACCATCTCGCGCACCATCATCACCCACGGTCTGACCGAGACGATGGTGATCGCCATGCTGGTTTTTGGCGGTCCCAGCCTGTTCTATTTTGCGTTGGCGCTGACTATCGGCATTCTGTTCGGCATTTATTCTTCGGTGCTGGTGGCTTGCCCGCTGGCAAAATATCTTGGCGCCTCGCGCGAAGATTTCGTCAAGGCCGATAAAAAGCCGGAGTACCTCAAGGCCGAAACGCCTTAGCTGGCCGAAGGGCAGCGAGTGGAATTTCTGGCGCCTCTGGTAGACTTCATCGTCTATCTTTTTAATTTCCTGCTGCATCTCGATCAGCACTTAAGCATCTTGGTCAGCACCTATGGCGCGTGGATCTATGTGATCCTGTTCCTCATCATTTTTTGTGAAACCGGGCTGGTGGTGACGCCGTTTTTGCCTGGTGATTCACTGCTGTTTGTCGCCGGAACCCTTGCGGCGCTGGATGGCATGAATGTACATTTACTCGTCGTGCTGCTGATACTTGCCGCAGTACTGGGCAACTCGAGTAACTATGCCATCGGGCGCTTCTGCGCCCCACGTTTTTTCAAGGACCAGCGCTCGCGCTGGCTCAATCCAGCCTACCTGGAGCGCACGCACGCCTTCTTTGAAAAGTATGGCGGCGCAGCGGTTCTGGTTTCGCGTTTCGTACCTATCATCAGAACTTACGTTCCCTTCGTGGCAGGGCTGGGAGCGATGTCCTATGCCAAGTTCACACTGTTTAATGTTGCCGGCGCGCTCGCCTGGGTCGTCACCCTCACTTACCTGGGTTATTTTTTCGGCAACGTTCCCTGGATCAAGGAAAAGCAGGGATTCATCGTCATCGGCGTCATTGTGCTGAGCCTGTTTCCCATCGTGATCGGTTATTTCAAAACGCGCGGTGTGGCGAAAAAAGCGTAGAGATAATAGGGGCGCCGCAGCGCGCAAGAACGGGTTCGTTGAATCCCCGCCGTCGTAGGGTGTGCTTGCGCACCGTTGTGGCGATGGTGCGCAAGCGCACCCTACGAATGCCGGTCTACGGTGGGCAACGCGGGTGAGCGGGACAGGCGCGCATAGCCGCTGACGCTGACAAAAAATAGCAGCGCCAGCGCGACTTCCGCTCCTGCGAGTTGCGCCGACAGCCCCGTGTCGGACCAGGCGCGCACCGCGCCCTCGGTGAAATACAACCAGATCAGCAGCGAACTCCACTGATAGGTGTAGCGCTTGCCGCGCAAAATGCCAAACAGCGGAAACAGCAGCGGCACGACCTTCAGTATCAGCGCCGAACCCCCTGCCTTGAGCGGCGCGAGCCATGCCTCCCACGCCAGACACAAAGCGATGAGCGCAATCAGGCTTGCTATGCTGAGGTAATGCAGCAGCGCTATGAGACGCGGGTTTGGGTTGGCTGTCATACGGTGTTTGGAAAAGGCAAAAGGCAAAAATTAAAAGGCAAAAGGCAAAATTAAAAGGCAAAAGCGGGGGGGCGATGCGGGTATTATAGCGGGCGGGCTTTTTCTTTTACGAGCGCTTGATGATTGATTTGCTAAAACGGCTTGGCGGTTTCGTGCACTTTGTCGTGCTGCGTTTCAATCAGGATCGCTGCATGCAGATTGCAGGCAGCCTGACTTACACCACGCTGCTGTCTCTTGTGCCGTTGTTCACCATCCTGGTCGCCTTGCTGTCGGCCTTGCCGTTCTTTGAAAAAACCTTGGCGGACATCAAGATTTTTCTGCTCCTCAATCTGGTGCCGGAGATCGCCTACAAGATCATCACCGTTTACATGGAACAGTTTGCCGGTAATGCTGCCAAGCTCACTTATGTTGGACTGTTTGCGCTGTTCATCATGGCGCTTTCCATGCTGTTCACGGTGGACAAATCCTTCAATATCATCTGGCGTTCGCAGCGCAAGCGGCCCATCTGGATGAGCGTCTTGTCTTATATCCTGCTGCTGGCGCTCGCGCCCTTGATGCTCGGCCTGAGCATGTCGGTAACGTCTTATCTGGTATCGCTTTCGATGGATGTCACACGAAACGTGCCTTATGTCGATCAAGTACTGCTCAAGCTGCTTTCCATTGTCGGCAGCACTATCACGCTTTTCCTTATTTATCGTATCGTCCCCTGCCGCCATGTGCCGCTGCGTCATGCCTTGATCGGCGCACTGTTTGCTGCGCTATTGTTTGAATCCATGAAGCATTTTTTTGCGCTCTATATTGCCATGGTGCCTACCTACGACATTGTTTACGGCGCCTTCGCCGCTGTCCCAATTTTTCTGTTGTGGATTTTTCTGTCCTGGATAGTCATTCTGCTGGGCGCCGAGCTGACTGCTACGCTCGCCTATTGGAAAGGTGCTTCGTGGCGGCGTATCGGCCTGGCGGAAACGCGTTTGCACGATGGGTTGCTGGTGATGCGCGCCTTTGTCGCAGCACATGCCCAGGAGCATGTCGTTACGCTCGCGCAACTGGCGCAGGCATTACCCATCGCGCTGGACCGCATCGAGGATATTCTGGATTTGTTGCGCCACGATGGGATAGTTGAGAAATTGCCGGGGTTACAGTCCAAATACCGCCTGCTCAAGACAGCCGATACGCTGAGTATCGCGCACCTCTACCGCTTGTTTGTATTGCCCGGCGAGAGCTTGAGCGGGCAGCAGGGCAGTGAACTGGCGCCCTTGATTGCCGAGATCGGCACTACGCTCGAAGCGGGCATGCAACGCCGGCTGAGTGATGTCTTTCGCCCTGCTGAGGAGCAAGCGCCTACTATGAAGGTATGAACTGGAACAGATCAAAGCGCGCGGTTTTTTCCACCAAAGTCGTGGCGCGTACGTAGCGCGTCGCGTCGCCATCAGAGAGCGCAAATTCACGCAGGTCGCTGAAGGTGTCGGGGTAGGTGAGTAGTGATTCGGTCTCGTCGTCTTGCATCATGGCCGGCAGTTGTAACGCGGCCTGTTTGCGCCCGTTACTCGCAATAGTTGGCTCCATGCGTATGGCGCGCGCGCAAGGGGCAATCAGCTCAAGGCCAAATTCGAGATCGTCGTTGTGTAGCATGTTGAGCCAGCGCACCACGCCGATATTCCAGGCGCGTCCGTCTGCGAAGCGCACGCCTATGACCTCGCCCACCGTGATACCGACGCTACCGCCGGGCTCGCGATGCAGGCGCAAACCATTGGCGCTTTGATTGAGCACCACCCATTGTTCTATGCCGATGGCTTGCGAGGCTTTATCTTGGGGTATTTTCAGTAACGGAAGTGTCCTGGCGCTGTCGATCGCTTGCGCCTCGGCGTGAGGGTCTTCCTGCTCTGCCAGGTCGGCGAAATAAATGATCGCCTTAATCCCGCTACACAACACCACGCTCGAATCAGCCGGGTTGCGGCGGAATTGGCGCTTGGGAGGATCTCCCCATAGCCTGAGCAGACGACCGATGAGGTCTGCGCTATCGTGGGTGGCGCGGCTTTTGGCCAGGGCTTCGCGGTTGCCAGCCAGGGCTTGCTGGCGCTGTTTGAGGCGCTCGAGCAGCGCGCCTAAATTGAGGGCGCGTAGAGCCTGGCCTTCAGGGTCTTGCAGTGCTTGGGAGAGCAGCCGCGGCGCGCGGTCCGAATCGAGCGCAACCACAAAAAACTGATTCGGATCAACTCCCTCGGGACGTTGATCGCTGAGGCCGACAAGTCCACGATTTTGCGCCAGCAACTCAAGAACCTTATCCGCTTCACGCTGCATCAGGCGAAACGGATCAGCGAGAGAAAGCAACAACACATCGAGATACAAATTTTGAATACTGGTTTTGTTTTCGGCATCGGGTGTTTCCGCCAGCATGCCTTGTTCTTCACAATAGCCATAAAGCTGGTGAATTTCCCGCCAGGTACCGGCGGCCACCGGGTAATAAGTCTTGTAGCTCTGAAAAAGAAGTTGCCGCAGGTATCCGAGTGCGCGATGAATCGGCAGAGGCAGCGCTTTCTTGGCGCCGAAAGCGATGAGCTTGGAGGTTTTTTCCACGATAACCAGCTTGTAGCCAATGGCGCTTTCGCTGGCAAGGCTGCGCGCCAGCTCATAGGCATCACGCTGCTTGGCAGGCAGGGGCAGCGGACTATAGGCGTAAATGTGCTCCAGCTCATCCTGTAGCGTGGTGAGCAGCGGATGATAGATTTCCATCAGTTCGAGGCGCTCGTCAGTGGGCATCTTGGCGCGATTTAACGCGACCAGATGCTCGTAGACCTGGCGCCCCGACTCCATGATTTTTGTCAGCGGCAGCGATTCAATCCAGGTTTTTGCCTGTTTCGGACGAATTTCCAGGCCCTTTGGGGAATTTTGTGTTGCTGTCGGTACACTAAGAGCTAAGGCCATGTTTCCCCCAACCTGATTTGCCAAGCGATAAAAATACAGGCCATATCATTGGTAATCGACAAATTCTAACAGAAGGGCAGTTATCTATCTCTATGAAAACTTTACACCGGTTCTCGCGTTTTTTTGGCGCTTTGCTGAGCGCGTTCATTCTTGCTGCGATCATCGTCCCAGGTTCGGCTGGTGCTTTTACGCTACAGGCGGCCGATGGCAAGACTTATCGTCTCGCCGATCTCAAGGGGAAATGGGTGGTGGTGAATTTCTGGGCGACCTGGTGCCCGCCGTGTATAAAAGAGATTCCCGATCTGGCGGCCTTCGCCAAGGCGCATAGCGGCGATGCGCTGGTTCTGGGGGTTGCGTTGGAGTACGACGACATCAATAAAGTGAAAGATTTCGCAAAAAAAATCGGCATGACTTATCCGCTGGTGCTTGGCGAAAATCAGGCGGAAGAAAATTTCGGCGCAATCAAAGGTCTGCCGACCACGCTGCTTTACGATCCGGCCGGCAAGCAGGTATACAACAAAGCCGGTAGCGTAACCCGAGAGTTGCTTGAAAACTTGCTCAAGCGCTAAGAAAGGCTGATGGGTTTCACCCATCCACAGCGCTTGCTTGAAACGTGAAAATTCGCTTATCCGTAGGAGCGGGCTTGCCCGCGATAACAGTCATATCGCGGG
>JAYWAM010000077.1:0-18133 GCA_043782425.1 Betaproteobacteria bacterium | reverse complement strand
ACTCCCTCTCCCGCTTGGGCGGGAGAGGGCGGGGGTGAGGGTGGGGCTGTCACAAATTAGGAAACGCTCAATAGTTACATGACTAGGCTAGCAAAAATTCACCGTGACATGCAAGCGGCGCCTGCGCAGCAGAACGGATGCAACAGGGAAACTTTCGTAATGACCTAAGCCGGACGAGCCGGAACCGAAAACGATTCTCGCGCCAAGACGCAAAGACGCGAAGAAAAACAAAAACGGGATTGATTTTCTTTGCGCCTTTGCGTCTTGGCGCGAAAATTCTTCTTACAAATTGTGAAGATTTAACTGATAAGAGACTAATCTACAGTGCGGGAGGGCACAGTAAATTTGTTACCGGCGTCACCCGAGGCGTAGGGTGGATTAAGCGCAGCGTATCCACCAACCACGATCCGCACGAAATTTAAGCGTTGCGGTGGATCCGGCCTGCGGCCTTGATCCACCCTACATTGGAATTGGAATTACTTGTTTGTTGAGCTGGTACTGGAATGACTGCCTTCAATAGCAACGCTGTGCCTGCGCACGATTCTCACGGCGAAGCGCGCATCGAGGGATTCTGCGCTGCGCTCGGAAAGATTGGCTTTGATGCTCGCGCCGGGACGCACATCCAGCGGCGCAGTCAGTAGCGTGGCTTGCAGGCCGGGAATGTTTTTGAGGGCGGACATAAAGCGCTCAATATCGGCCAGCGCTTTGCGGTAGTCGCCGGAAAACGTGGCAAGCCCTGCGTCGAGCACCAGTATTTCTACCTGATTGCCGGCCAGCGGCAAATCTTTTCCGGTTGTGGCGGCGGCAGTGGCGGGAGTCTGTGCTTTGTCTTGCGCAAAATCGGATTTGATCGCGGGCGTGCCTTTGGGGACGGTCAAGGTAAACACGGGGTTGGCGTTGGCGTCGTTGCCGGCCTGCCAAAAAATCTGTGTCAGCCTGACTTCGGGAAATTTCGTCAGCACCTGGGAAATTTCGCGCAGCAAGTTTCCCGGCGCGGGCAGCGGCTGCATGAATGTTTTATAGAACTGCGCTGCGTCGCGCGATGTGTCAGCGGAAATCTGCGGGGCGTCCGCCTGTCTGGTAGCCGCGCGATAACGCCCCATGAGTTCGTTGGACTGCAAATCGCGCTTGCTGATCTGCTCGTCAATCATGCTCGCCTGGAATAGCGTGAAACCCGCCCAAGTCAGGCACGCAGCCAGCACACATGCCGTGAGGAAGTAGAGGCCCAGACCAGTCTTGCGCATTCTGGCAATGCGTGTTTGTTGCGGCGCGGCGTAGTGGTTGACAAGCGATTCTGTTGCGAAAAGATGGACGAAAATTTCTTCGGCATGCGAGGTCAACGGTGCAGGCTTGAGCTTGATTTTTGCCGCGACCTCGTCCGTGTCGAGGATGCGGTAGTGCAGCAGCGGATAGCTTTGAAAGGCGTCGGCGGTTTCTTTGCGATCCTTGGGGTGAATCAGCAGACAGATTTCAAGTTTGTCAGCGGCTGCGAAAAAACGCAGGCTGTCCAGATACTGCCAGGTGCGGCTGCTTTCGTCGGCGATTTGTTGTCCGAAGGAAAGCTCGCTTTCGGCTTCTATCGGCGTGAGGCGGCTGAACTTGATTTGCTTGTTATGAAAGTAAGTCTGGCGTAATCCATTGCCCGCCACCAAAGACACCAGCAAGGTGTGAGGGAAAAAAACATCCAGCGTTTTGAGCAGGTTTGCGCTCAGCACCGGCGCGGAATAAATGCCCTCGAGCGCCACATCGTGCTTTTCCAGAAGCGCCAGCCACGGGTCTATCAAGTCAGGGCTGGTGATGGCGTGGTATAGCACGCGGTCATCGCGCCGCCCTTCTGTTTCACGACCCTGGATCAAGGCATGGCGGAAGCTGGTGTTGCGGTAAACCTGGGACAGCCTGCGCGTGAGAACCGCATCCTGATCGGCGCCGCGCAGATGCGGAATTTTATCGAGGCGGAAATCCTCTTCAGTCAGATCAACAACCAGGAACACCGGCACATGGCTATGCTTGATGATATAGCGCTCAAATTCGAGGCTATGCGGGTTATTGGCGTCAAACACTTCCCGCCCCGAATAGGCGTTGCCGCGCCATAGCAGGCAAGTGATTTTTTCGTTGGTGAGATAAAGGAAATGCTTTGCCATTTAATGCGTCAGTCAGAACTTGACCTTGCTGATCACGTCATACATGGGGTTGAATATCGTCACGATGATGAAGACGAATATTCCGCCAAGTAAAACCGTCAGGATAGGCTGGATCATTTCCTGCATTTTTCCCATGGTGTCTTTGGCGTCGCGGTTGTAGAAATAGCTCACGTTGAGCAAGGCCTCGCCGAGTCCGCCGGTCGATTCGCCCACCCTGAGCATGCGCAGAATAAGGGGAGGAAACAGGCGCGCATTGGTGAACGCCTGGGTGATGCCCTGGCCTTCATTGATCTCGCGCCCCACGCGCTGCAAGCCGCGCTCAACGACACGGTTGCCGACAATTTTTTCGGAAATCTGGATACAGTCGAGAACGCCTATGCCGGCCTGATAAAGTAAGGCAAAAAAAGTTGAGAAGCGCGCCAGAATGATTTTGTTGCGTAGCGGGCCGATAAAAGGCATGGTGAGCGCCCATCCGTCCAGACGATACTTGAAGTCCTCATTGATGCGCGACAGCACGAACAGGAAGGCCGCGATAGCTGTCGGCACGCCGAGAACGACATACCAGAACTTGACCATGAAGTTCGAGACGGCAATGAGGACTTTGGTTTCTGTGGGCAAGGTGGGCGACAGTGCCTTGAGGGTGATCGCCAGTTGCGGAACCAGAAAAACCATCAGTACAAAAATCAACGCGAACACCACCACGCCGACAAACAGCGGGTAGAGCATGGCTTTCCTGGCGGCGGCATTCAGCTCATCTTGCCACTTGAGGTTTTCGGTGAGCTTGCCCAGCACTTCCGGCAGTTGTCCGCTTTGCTCGCCCGCGCGAATCAAGGCGGTGAAAACCGAATCGAAGGCGCTGGGGTGGCTTTCCATCGCCTCAGATAATTTCTTGCCGCCTTCGATGTCCTCCATCAAGCTTGCCACGGTGGATTTGAAAGCCGGGTTCTCCACGCTGTCGCGCAAATCGGTGAGCGCTTCGGTGATGGGAACACCGGCGCGTATCAGTTGATCCATATGAAAGCAGAAGATGATGAGCTCCGGGCGCGAAATGCGCCGCGCCTTGAACAAATTGGATTTTCTGACGGCATTGAAGGTGACCAGGTCCAGCCCCATGCGCCGCAGACGCAGCTCGAGATCAACCGCGTTGATGGCGTCGATGTTGCCATTGGTGAAGCGGCCATCTTCGTCCATTGCACGATAAGCGAATAAGGACAAGTTAAATCACTCTATCTGTCAAATCAACAATACGCGAGACTTCATCAAGGCTGGTTTGCCCGGAAAGCACGCGCCCGATCGCATCTTCGGCCAGGGATTGATAGCCGGCGCGGCGCGCGGCGGCGCGCAGCTCGCGCCCGGTGGCGCGGCGCGCGATGAGCTCATCAATTTCCTGATCGATCTTGAACAACTCCATGATGGCGACGCGCCCCTTGTAACCCTGGCTGTCGCATTTGTCGCAGCCTACGGCACGATAAATCTGCCCGTTCCAGGCATCATCCGTGCCCAGCAGCGCGCGCATCGAGCCTTGCGGCTCATAAGGCTCGCGGCAATGCGGGCACAGCTTGCGCACCAGGCGCTGCGCCACCACGCCAATGATGTTGCCGGCCATGATGTCGGGCAATACGCCCAGATCCTGCAGGCGCGGGATGGCGCCGATGGCGGAGTTGGTGTGCAGCGTGGAATAGACCTGGTGGCCGGTCATGGCGGCGCGAAACGCCATCTCCGCCGTTTCATGGTCGCGGATCTCGCCGACCAGGATGATGTCCGGGTCTTGACGCATCATGGAGCGCACGCCGCTGGCAAAATCGAGCTTGACGACTTCGTTCACCGAGGTCTGGCGGATCATGGCCATCGGATACTCGACCGGGTCTTCCAGGGTCATGATGTTGACCCCTTCGGTGTTGATGGCGGTGAGTATCGAATACAAGGTGGTGGTTTTGCCGCTGCCGGTGGGGCCGGTGACGAGGATGATGCCTTCGGGGCGCGCCATCATCAGTTGCAAAATCTTCAGCTCGTCGCTGCGCAGGCCCAGTTCTTCCAGCGGCACGATGCCTTTCTGACGATCGAGAATACGCAGCACGATATTTTCGCCGTGCGTGGTGGGTTGCGCCGATACACGAAAATCCACCTGGCGGCCCGACAGGTTGAGCGAAATGCGGCCATCCTGCGGCGCGCGCGTTTCGGCGATGTTCATGCCGCTGATGACCTTGAGGCGCACCACCATTGCCGACCAGTAATTCTTGTGCAGCGAGCGGATCTGGCGCAACACGCCGTCGATGCGGTAGCGGATGCGCAAAAAACCCTGTTCCGGCTCGAAGTGGATGTCCGATGCGCTGCGCTTCACGGCATCGTTGAGCAGCGCATCGACGAGGCGCACCACAGGCTGGCTGTATTCGTCGAACTCCGCCGCCATGCTGGTGTAATCGATCTCGCCGGTCTCGATTTCGTTGAGAATGCCGTCGATGGAAAGCTCAAACCCGTAATGCTGCTCGATGCCCAGGGTGATGTCTGACTCGCGCGCCAGCACCTGCTCGATGCGGATGTCTTCCTTGATGAGGGCGCGAATCTGGTCGATAGCGACCACGTTGGAAGGATCGGAAACGGCGAGCAACAGTTTGTTCTTTTCCCGATCCAGATCCACCGGCAGCACATGAAAACGCCGCGCAATATCCTTGGGCACCAGCGCGAGAGCAGCCGGATCGATGACCGTATTGGACAAGTCGATGGAAATCTGTCCGAGGTTTTCTGACAATGTGTCGCGTATGGTCGCCTCGGTGACAAAGCCGAGCTGCACCAGCAGCTTGCCGAGCGGCTGCTTGAACTTGCGCTGCTCGGTGAGCGCAATATTCAGTTGATCCTCAGACACCACGCCCTTGCTGAGCAGTGTCTGTCCTAGAGGAATCTGTGAGAGAGGGGCTTGCATTTACTTGACGATATTTTATTCAGGGCTTGGTGGATAGGGGTGGGCTGTTTGAGAGGGTAACCAGGGTTGATAGTCGCAGGAATATTCGCCTTGACGACATACTACACCCGGCCACTGCCTACCCCCTCTCCCCGCACGCGGGGAGAGGGTTGGGGTGAGGGGTGCATGCAGCAGTCGAAATATTTCCTCCAGCACAGTATCTATTTTCTTCAGGGCTTCATCATTCCAAGGGTTTCAGTTGGTAACTTTCGCAGTCGCCGTGCAAATTTTGCCACCCCTCACCCTGCCCTCTCCCCGCACGCGGGGAGAGGGGGAAAACGCCCACCACGTCATCACCCGCTCGATTTCTCTACTAGCCTTAACTCATTCACGCGCCGTCTGACCTGGGCGGGATCAAATTGTGCGCCTGCTTTACCCGCTGCCACAAGCGCACGCTGATAATAGTCGAGCGCAATTTGGGGCTGCTTTAACTGATCCAGGCTGACGGCGAGGTTATAAATATAATCGGCATTCTCCGGCTCGATACGAAAGGCTTCGAAGTAAACCTGCTGCGCCTCGGTCCAGCGCGATTGCGCGGCGTAAAGATTGCCTAAAGAGAAAGACACTGCCGCCGATTTAGGGTTGTTCGCCAGCAGGTTTCTCAGTTCAACTTCAAGCGCGCCGGAAGGGGATGAATTACTGACCGAGAGCAATCCGGCCAGCGCCGTGCCATTGCGTGGATCGATCTCCAGCGCCTTGCGGTAGGCGCGCGCTGCGCTTGCTGTATCGCCAGCGCGCGCCAGGGCGGTCGCCATGCCCAGATGCGCATCGAGGCTCAGCGCATCACCTTGCAAAACGACGGCATAGAGTCTTTTCGCTTTGCCATAGTCGCCGGATTTTAGCGCCTCATACGCGCCGGCCAGCTCGGTGCTGACGCGCGGCGCATCAATGACTTTGGAAAGTTTTAGCACTACCGGAGAATCGTTTGCTGTTTGCGATTCCTTCAGGCTGTTGATTAGGGCATCGTTGGCGGACCGCTCTCCCGATAGCTTGACGCTCGCCACGCGCTCGGGTAACACGACTGCGTTCTTCATTGCTACTGCTGGGGGAGGAGCGCCGTTGGGTGTTGGCGCGGCGCCTGTCAATTGCCCGGTTTCGGGTTTGGCGGGCGGCAGGGTTTCGCGCGATGCCTGGGTGATGGGAATGGGAGCGGTCTGGGATGGCGCCGTGGCCGTTGCCACAGTAGCCGGCCTGCCCAGGCGGCTGATTTCATTCCACACATACCCGCCGCCTGCCACAACCAGCAGTGCAAGCGCCGCTGCGGGCAAAATCCACTTCTGGCGCAGCGCTGCCAGCGGCAGCTTGGCGGAAAAAACATTCTTGGCGGTATCGCGTTGATCTTGCTGTTGCGCCGCGCCCGCGGGCGCAGTTTGAGGTGCTTCAACTTCCTGTAACGCTGGCGCCGCAGGTGTGGGTAAGGGCGTCGCAACAGGTGTGGCAGGAGGAGGGGGAGGCGTCACATCGCCTGCTGTGACTGCCGGTTGCGCCGCTACGTTGCTGGTTGGAGCGCCCTTTACCCCCTGTTTGGCGAGCTTGGCTTGTTCGGCGCGCTTGAGGGCGTCGAGCAGCAGACTCATGGCGCTTTGCCTGCATCAGGGACCACCATGTTCGGGATGGGCGCCGGTAGCTCGGCATCTTTAAAGAATTCACCATCGGGAAGGTACTTGCGATAGGCGGCAAGATCGGAGTCAACGCTGGCTTCCTTGACCACGATAGGGCGCAGGAAAATAACCAGCTCTGATTTCGTACCGGTGTCGTTGCGAAAGCTCACTGCGTCACCCCAAAACGGAATGCGCGACAGGACGGGCAGGCCGTCGCGGTTAGTCTTAAAGCTATCTTGCATCAGTCCGCCCAGTATGGCGGTCTGGCCGCTGCTGACACGCATCATGGATTCGAATTCTCGTGTCTGTATCACCGGAATCTTGCTTTTGATAGGTGGGTTGGCGCGCGCCAGATCCGGGTGCGGATCGTCCACGAAACTGACGATGCTCGATACGTTGGGCCGCACGCTCAAAACCACGATATCGCCGTCGCTGATTTGCGGTGTCACGCTCATGACAAAACCGACAGGGACGACGTGTTGTTCCGTGGTCGTTTCGGTTTTGGCTGCTGCGCCATTGGGTACGGCCTCGGTGAATTTTGACGTTACGCTGAAATAGACGTTGTTCTCGACCACTTTCAGCACCGCAGTCTGATTATTGAGCGTCATGATGCGCGGCGTTGACAGCACGCGCGTCGTACCAAATGAACTCAGCAGTTTCAGCGTGCCCGAAAGATTTCCCCCGGTCGATGCGTTGGGATTGGCGTATTGCACCGAAAAGAACGGCGATTGGCTGAGGTTGGTGCCGGTGAAGTTCTGCCTGAAGGAATAGCCAAGTCCCTCAAGCCCCAGCGAGGACCAATCCACTCCCGACTGATAGTTGTCATTCAGCAGCACCTCGACGACGGTTGCTTCGATAAGAACCTGGCGCTTGGCCGAGCCCAGGACTTGTTCCAGAAACTCAGAGATCTTTTCTTGCTGGCGCGAGGTTGCGCGCACGGCAAGGGTGCCGGTTTCGGAATTGACAATGACTGAGGCTTTTTCACGAAAGGTGAGCCGTGACTCCACGCGCTCGCTTGCCTGTTGTATGTCGGTGGCGCCAGGCGTGACTGATTGAGTCGTGGTTGCTGAGGTTCTGGGGCGCGTTTGCGCCGTGCGCTGCGCTTGCGTCGTGGCTGACTGTTGTAAGCCGCGCGCCTGGACAAAGGTTTCGGAACTGCCTTCGGGCAATTCCTTATCGGTTTCGCGAAGCAGGTCTTTGAGGTTTTTTTCGAGCGTTTCCCAAAAACGGTTCTTGGCGGTATTGTCGATTTTGAGCAGCGAACTGTTCTGTGAACCGGCGCCTGCACCGGCGACCGCTCCGCCGCCGCTCGGCCCGGCAACCTGGGATTGCACCCCGACGCTGCCGGTCGTATCGCGGCTCATGTTGACGTAATCAACCTTATAAATTTTTAAATAGGGCGAATCCGGCATCACCGCGATGTTCGGCCCATCGGTCTCAAAACGGATATCGGCCTGCTTAGAAATGCGCGTGAGAATTTGTTTCAGCGTCTGGTCGATGGCGTTGAGCGTCACGCGACCTTCGATGCCGGGATGGATGTCGATGTTGACGTTGGTGTCCTTGGCGATGGCGAACAACACATCGCGCACCGGGACATCGTTCACCACGATTGAATACTTCACCTCTGCGGCCTTGGCTTGCGGCGGCGGCGGAAGCGCAACTTGATTGACCGGCTGGGGAATAGGCGCTGCGGGGCGCAGCGCTTCGGTGCGGATATGACTGTCCGATTTTGCCACTGGCAACGGGCCGCAGGCGCCTAGAACTACAGCAGCGAGAGTGGTCAACAGCGTTTTGGACAAGTAGCGCATAGCAGCCATGCTGATTTATAAAAGTTTATGCCCATAAAAGCAATGGGTTGGGGCAAGTATTTTGCAGCATGGCGTGCGTTGCCAATCACGATGTGCGGCGCATATCTTCGCGAATCGCCTGAAAAGTACGCACATAAGGGCGAAACTGCCCCACTCCTTGCGGCAGCTTCGTCAGCGCGCTTTGCGCCTCAACGCGGTTGGCAAACTCGCCATAGATCACGCTGATACGAGGTAGGTCGCGGCTTCCCGTGGAAACCAGCAGAAGGCCGTCGGGCTTGAGCACGCGCCGCGCTTCAGCCAAATAATTTTCCAGAGCTTGGCGTTCACGCTGATCGGCGGTCATGAGTTGAATGGACCAGTTTTGCGAAGGCGCGCTATCCAGTTTGCGCCGGTCAGATTCGATGCGCGCCGTTAGCCAATCTTGTGAGGACTGCGTGGCTGTTGGTGTAGGCGAGGCAGTAGATTGCAGCGCCTTAGGCTCGGTCTTGTCGCCTACGCCGCTTACGCTTGGCGGATTCGCGTTACCGGGCGCGCCGGGTGATGTGCTTGGCGTGCTGCTGGCAGCTTGGGCTTGCCCCGCAGACGCGCCAGCCAACGGGCTGGTGTTGTGCGGCGCAACTTGCGGCAAGTTTGCAAGCGGGGAAGCGCTGTAACGCCCGGCAAGGAAACCGAGCACCAAGCCACCCGCCAGGCCCGCTGCCAGAACCGAGTAAACGCGCCGCCGCGCGGCAGTGCTCTGCAAAGTGATTTGCGTGTCGCTGATGGCGGCGCGCGCATGATCGGCGGTGATGGTGTGCGTGCCCGACGCAAAGGCCGCCAGCAGGGTCTTGTCGGCATAAATGTTGATGCGCCGCGTCAGCCCCTCCGATGCCTCGGCTATCAGCTTGATAATCTCCGGGGCAAACAGATCCGGCCCTTTGTATCCGGCGGCGCGCAAACGGAAATTCAGGTAATCCTTGATGTCGCGCGGCGGCAAGGGCAGAAGATTGAAGGCGTGCGTGATGCGCTCCTTCAACTGGCGCATGTTGGGCTGGCTTAAGTGCTCGTCAAGTTCCGGCTGGCCGAACAAAACAATTTGCAGCAGCTTGTCCGTGTTGGTTTCCAGATTGGAGAGCAGACGGATTTCTTCCAGTGTGCCGAGCGGCATGGCGTGCGCTTCATCGATCAGCGCCACGACCTGTTTGCCCTGGGAATGAATTTCGATGAGTTTTTCCTGCAAGGCGCGCATCAGCTTGGTGGTATTCGCGCCCTGCGTTTCGATGCCCAGATCACCTGCGATGACGCCTATCATCTCGTCGCGCGTGAGGCTAGGTACGGCGAGATAAATGGTTTCCACCGTTGGCGGCAGGCGCTCCATCAGAACGCGGCACAGCATGGTTTTGCCGCTGCCCACTTCGCCCACCACTTTGACGATGCCCTCGCCTGCGGTAATGGCATAGACCAACGCATCGAGGGTTTCGCCGCGCTTGGCGCCGGCAAAAAAGAATTCGGTGTGAGGCGTAATCTTGAAAGGCGCCTCGCGCAAGCCGAAATGATCGAGATACATGGTCATTCTTGTATCTTATCCGATTTATCCGGCAGTTTACCCGCCGCTTCGAGTCGGCTGTAAAGCGTGCTGCGCGACAAGCCGAGCATTTTGGCGGCCTGCGCGATATTGCCTTGCGTCAGATTGAGGGCCGCATCCAGGTAAGCCAGTTCAGCTTCTTTCATGGTTGCATCGAGACTGAAATTCTCCCCCTGCATCAGCCGCAGGCGCGCGCTGCTCACGGCGTCGCCCAGTGCGGCGCTGCCGGGCGTCGGCAGGTCCAGCTCGGCGCGGATTTCTGTGGCGCCAAGGTGGTATCCGCCGTGCTTGGCGATGAGGCGGATGACAATATTCCTCAGCTCGCGCACATTGCCGGGGAAAGTATAATTGAGCCAGATAGCGCGCGCCTCGTCCGAGAGGGTAAACACTTGCGTGCCATGCTGGGTTGCGAAAAGCCGGCAATAGTGATCGAGCAGCAGAAGCTTGTCTTCGCCCAGCTCGCGCAGTGGCGGCACGCCAAGCGAAAACACCGAGAGACGATGATAAAGATCGGCGCGGAAGCGTCCGGCCTTGACCTCGGATTTCAGGTCGCGGTTGGTGGCGGCGATGATGCGCGCTTGACTGCGGCGCGTCTGCGTTTCGCCGACGCGTTGATATTCGCCGTTTTCCAGCACGCGCAGCAATTTGGGTTGCAGCTCCAGCGGCAGTTCACCGATTTCATCGAGAAATAAAGAGCCTGCGGCTGCATCCTCGAAATAGCCGGTCTGCGCATTGGCGGCGCCGGTGAACGCGCCCTTGGCAAAGCCGAACAGCGTCGGTTCGACCAGATTGCTGGAAATGGCGGCGCAATTAAGCGCCAGAAACGGCAGTGCGGCGCGCGGGCTGAGCTGGTGCAGCGCCACAGCCACGCGCTCCTTGCCGCTGCCTGATTCGCCTTCGATCAGCGCGGGAAACGTGGAGGCCGCATACAGGTCGATCTGGCTGCGCAGCTTGCGGATCGGCGCGCTTTCACCGATCAGCAGACGCTCCGCATCGCCATCGGTCTTAACCGCAAGCGTTTTGAGCGCTCGTAACAACAAGGCTTTGAGATATTCGGGCGTGCACGGTTTGGGCGCCAGGTCCACCGCGCCCAGCGCGCGCGCGCGGCGTGCGTTCGATTCTTCGTTTTGTCCGGTCAACACCAGGATGCGGATGTCGGGAACATGCGCCAGCAGATCGCCGATCAGCTTGAAGCCCTCGTTGGGCAGCGATGGAATGGGAGGCAAGCCCAGATCAATCAGCGCAAGCTGCGGCGCAAAACCTTTTTCGCGCAGCAGCGCAATAGCCGCTTGGCGCGAATCGCACACCTCGATGGCGAAATCGGGATCGAGCGCAAATTGCAGGCTTTCCGCAATCAGCGGGTCGTCGTCGACAATCAGTAGCGTTGGTTTGGACTTGCCTGTCATGGTGGTTGTGCTGATCTGGCAGTCGTGGAGTTTGGGCAGGTTGTCTACAGCAAGCCAGGCTAAACACACAAAAAAGCATTATAGAAGCTGGGACAAAAAATAGCTTGCATCGGCCTGAAGGCTGCGCTTTAATAAAACCCGCTAAGCTTTTCACTTGTGGAGATATTATTGAGCGTTTCCAAATTCACGACAGTTTCTTGGCTCCACCACCCCCTCCCCCCGACCCTCTCCCCCGTTCCGGTGGAGAGGGAGAAAATCCCCTCTCCCGCCTGGGCGGGAGAGGGCTGGGGGCGTAGCAGGGGTTTCAGTCGGCATGCCGACTGCCTGCGAAGCGGCAGTCCGATGTAGCGGACTGCGCGCCCTGCAAGGGAGGGTGGGGCTGTCGTAAATTAGGGAATACTCAATAAGCGTATCGTCTCCAAGTCATATTAAAAAGGAAACAACAGTGCGAATTCAATGGCTGCATGACGCTGCGCTAAGACTGGGACTGATAGGCGCTGTAGTACTGACTCTGACTTCGTGCGGCGCTGTCACCGGATCGGGGACACCGGCGGTGGGAGGCGATCTACTTGTTTTGCCTGCGGTAGCCGATCTGTTTCCCGACGTGCCAACCCAGTTCTCCATTACCGGCGGCAAGCCGGGCTACTCGGTGTTCTCCAGCAATAACATCGTTTTGCCCTTGGAAAGCGCAGTCGCTGGAACTACGTTTTTCGCAATTCCCAAGAGTGTTTCCAGCGACACCCCGGTCACCATCACCGTGCGCGATGCCGATGGCAAGACCAAAGCGGCAACTGTTACTATCAAACCCGCGGTCATCAACAACAACGTCATATTCACCATTGTTACCCCTGCCGGTTCCGGCTGCGGCGCGAATGCTCTTTGCAGCGGAGGCACGGCGCAAGTGCTGGTGACTGCTTCGCTGAACGGCACCGTCTTGATTAACCGCCCCATAAGCTTTGCTGTCTTTCAAGGGGATTTCCTGTTCGTCACGCCCGGTACGGGGACGCTGGTCAATGCGATCACCGTCAATACCGACGAACGCGGCGAAGCGGTAGTGCGTTTGACCGCCACAGTCGGCGCGCCACCCCAGGTAGCGACCTTGACATCAACCGATGTCACCTCGGGCCTGGTGCGCAGGTTCAACTTCAATATTGTGCCGAGAACGCTTTCAGTTTTGCCTAGTGGCACTGTCACTTTTAAAGGGCAGACTGGACAGCCCGCGCCAGCCGGACAACCTGCAAATAAAGGGAGCTGTCCAATTGGCGCGATTGCTGACTACTATATTTTCGGTGGTACGCCGCCATATACAGTTGCCTCTCCTCTCTTGGATGTGGCAACTGTTTCGTCCATTGTTGGCGGAACTTTCCGTGCGACCGCTGGTGGAACGTGTCCCGGAACAGTTTCATTTGTCGTTACTGACGCCACGATGACGACAGTTGAAACCGCCAGTTTCATTACCGTACAAGGAGACGATGGCGCGGTTTCTCCGGCGCCAACGCCAACTCCTGTAGCTACTCCGCCTACTGTAAATCCACCTGACATCACTTTGAATACCTGTAACGAGCAGCAGACAGT
The DNA here is from genome assembly GCA_043782425.1 of Betaproteobacteria bacterium. Taxonomy (GTDB): domain Bacteria; phylum Pseudomonadota; class Gammaproteobacteria; order Burkholderiales; family Usitatibacteraceae; genus JAYWAM01. The sequence goes on along the minus strand of JAYWAM010000077.1, from coordinate 5,079 downwards.
TTTGCTTGGTGGAACGGGACCATTCGTGAGCTCGATTCCGACACTTGGAGGGACGGCATGGATAACAGTTGCTCTCAGTCCGACATCAGCCACAATTCGGCGTACCCCTGGATCGGGAGCACCAACGGCCAATCCTATAACAGTCAAATTCAGCAATTTGTCCGGAACCGATGACTTGACCGTAACGCTAGCAGGGTCGGGGACAGGGGGGGCATTGGGAGCCTGCCCGTAGCACGTAGCGGGTGTAGCAAGCGTAGGATGGGTTGAGCGTAGCGATACCCATCAATCCACCAACCAAACGATCCATCAATCAAACTATGGATGTAATCGATATGCCGCGAGTAATCCGTCTCGTTGCGGATGAGGTGCTCCCAATAGCGTCGCTGCCAAATTCCACGTTCGGCCTTGCTTTGCCGACTCTTGAAGCGCTGTGCAACAACCCGTTGCACTCGGTCAGCAGGGCTTGCGAGCGCTCGGCAAGATTGAGGGTAAAGAAATAACTGGCTCCGGCGCTATGGCTACGGCGGTAATTTGTCATGGGTGCGTGGTGGGATGATGGAGACGGTGATGGGTATCGCTGCGCTCAACCCATCCTACAAATATAATTTGTCATTCCCGCGAAAGCGGGAATCCATGTTCTGCTAGCAAAAAATGGTTCCCCGCTTTCGCGGGGATGACAGTTGTTTGGCGGTTCTTGAATTCGTTTCACAGCAGTTTGGATCGCCCCCCGCGCCGCCAACGCGCCAATAGCACGGCGTTACCTGCTAAAATGTCCGGCCCTACTAACTTGCCGGTCATTATTTGTGTCCTTGATTTCCGAAGATAATCTGGTTGAAATCGAATCCGTTGACTTTGCTTACGGCAAGCGTCCTATCCTCAAGGGGATCACGCTCACCGTTCCACGCGGCAAGCTTGTCGCCATCATGGGCGGCAGCGGCTGCGGCAAGACCACCTTGCTGCGCTTGATCGGCGGGGAGCTGAAGCCATCGCGCGGCTCGGTGCGCGTGGCGGGCAAGGTGGTGCATGAGCTGGATATTGAGGGCCTTTATGCCATGCGCCGCAAGATGGGCATGCTGTTCCAGTTCGGCGCGCTGTTTACCGACATGTCGGTGTTTGAAAATATCGCTTTCCAATTGCGCGAGCATAACGACTTACCCGAGGAAATCGTGCGCGATCTGGTGTTGATGAAGCTGCACGCGGTGGGCCTGCGCGGCGCGGCAAGCCTGATGCCAGCAGAGCTTTCGGGCGGCATGGCGCGGCGCGTGGCGCTGGCGCGTGCGGTCGCGGTCGATCCCATGCTGGTCATGTACGACGAACCGTTCGCCGGACTCGATCCGATTTCACTGGGCGTCGTGGGCCAGTTGATGCGCAAATTGAACGATGCGCTGGGCGCCACGTCTATTGTAGTTACGCATGACATTCAGGAATCATTGCAAATTGTTGACTATATCTATTTCGTCTCCGAAGGCAGCATAGTGGGCGAGGGCACGCCCGATGAAATCCGCGCCTCCGACATGCCCTACATCCGGCAGTTTGTGAATGGTGAGATGGATGGCCCGGTGCCGTTTCACTATCCGGCACAAGCCTACGACCAGCAGTTGGGGCTGTCGGCATGACGGAGTTGATCGATTCTATCCGTCGTATCGGGCAGCGCTTCACCGACGGTGTGTGGCGCATCGGTTCGATGGCGCGTTTTTTTGTATTGGTGATCGCCAGCTCGCGGGTGAGTTTTTCGCGCCTGCATCTGACTATCCGGGAAATGTATTTCTCGGGGGTGATGTCGCTCATCATCATCATCGTATCGGGCTTGTTTGTCGGCATGGTGCTGGGCTTGCAGGGTTATGAAACGCTGCAAAAATATGGCGCTCAGGAAACCATGGGGGTGCTGGTGGCGCTGTCGCTTACGCGCGAGCTTGGGCCGGTGGTGGCGGCGCTGCTGTTCGCCAGCCGCGCCGGTTCGGCGATCACCGCCGAGATCGGCCTGATGAAGGCCACCGAGCAATTGAAGGCGATGGACATGATGGCGGTCAACCCTATCGCGCGCGTCATCGCACCGCGTTTCTGGGCAGGCATTATTTCCATGCCTTTGCTGGCGGCGTTGTTCACCGGCATGGGCGTTTTTGGCGGCTATGTTATCGGCGTGGTGGTGATAGGCATAGACGCTGGCGTGTTCTGGAGCAATATGCAGGCGGCAGTCGATTTTCGCTACGACATCATGAACGGTGTGGTAAAAAGCGTGGTGTTCGGCATCGCGGTTTCCATCATCGCCACCTTTGAGGGTTTTGATGCGGAACCGACCGCCGAAGGCGTTTCCGCCGCCACCACGCGCACGGTGGTGAGTTCTGCGCTGACGGTGTTGTGGCTTGATCTTATTTTGACGACATTCATGTTAAGGGGAATCCACTGATGGAACGAAAAACCATGGACCTTTGGGTGGGCGTGTTTGTTATCGCGGGTATTCTTGCCCTCGGCATGCTTGCTTTCAAGGTGGGCAATCTGGGCAATGAGCGCGGCATCAAAACCTTTAAGGTTGAGGCGCGCTTTGACAATATCGGCGGTCTGAAATTAAAGGCGCCGGTGAAAAGCTCGGGCGTGCTGGTAGGGCGCGTGGCAAAAATCCATTTTGATAACGTGAAGTATCAGGCGGTAGTGGAACTGGCGCTCGATGAGAATTACGTATTTCCCAAGGACACTTCCGCCTCTATCCTCACTTCCGGTCTGCTGGGCGAGGTTTTTATCGGACTGGACGCGGGCGGAGACGATAAGAAGTTGCAGGAAGGCGACAAAATCACGCTGACGCAATCGGCCGTGGTGCTCGATCGTCTGATCGGCCAATTCATGTTTAACAAGGCGGCCGAAGGCAGCGATGCCAAGCCGAAGTGACACGCTGTAACAACTTAGCGCCATCAAGTTTAATGGAACGCAGATGACGCGGATGAATATGATGAACGCAGATAATGATAAATGTTCAATCAGACAAGAGAAATCTTATTTAATCATAATTATCAGCGTCATCAGCGTTCTATTTTTCTATTTCTGACTGCTGTGTAGTTACCTACTTTTAACCAAGGTGAAATCATGATGAAAAAACTTTTACTCGGGGCGTTGGTTTTGTTTGCCCCTGTCGCGTTTGCCCAGGATGTCGCGCCCGATGATATGGTGCGACGCACCACCGCCGATGTGCTCAATATTATCAAGCAGGATAAGGACATTCAGGGCGGCAATACGCACAAGATTGTAGAGCTGGCGGAAGCCAAAGTATTGCCTAATTTCAACTTTGCGCGCATGACCCAATTGGCGGTAGGCAAGAGCTGGCGCGAAGCGAGTGATGCGCAGAAGCAGGCTTTAACCAAGGAATTTCGCACGCTGCTGGTGCGCACCTATTCAACTTCGCTGTCCCAGTATCGCAATCAGACCATAGAGGTGAAGCCGGCAAAATTTGCGCCTGCCGATACAGAGGTCACGGTGAAGACCTTGATCAGCCAGTCTGGCGGGCAAGCTATTCCATTGGACTACAGCATGGAAAAGACCGCCCAAGGCTGGAAAGTCTATGACATCCTGGTTGATGGCGTCAGCCTGGTGACCAACTATCGCAGCACCTTCGCCGATGAAGTGCGCAAGGGCGGGATTGACGGCCTGGTCAAGACTTTGACTGAGCGCAATGCGAAATTGCGCGACGCCAAGGCGGACGCGAAAAAATGAACGTTGCTCCCGAATCGCTGAAGCTCGAAGGCGCGCTGACCTTCGCCAGCATGCCGGGCATTCTGGGGCAGACACGCGACTTTCTCGCGCGCACAGATTTGCCGCAGGCCCTGGTAATCGATTTATCGGTTGTCTCTGAGGTGGATTCTTCGGCTGTCGCTCTGCTGCTCTATTGGCGACGCGCGGCGCAAGGTTTGCACAAGCGCCTCGAATTCATCAATATTCCCGACAATCTCAAGGCGCTCGCCGCGTTGTACGACGTGAGCGACATGGTTCAAGCCACGCCTCAATGAGCTATGCCGTTGAAGTCAGCGGCGTAGAGAAGCGCTACGGCGAGCTGCGCGCCTTGGACGGCGTCTCACTGCAAATCAATGAGGGTGAGTTTTTCGCCTTGCTGGGTCCAAACGGAGCGGGCAAGACAACGTTGATCAGCGCGCTGGCCGGGCTGGTCAAACCCAGCGCGGGTTGGCTGCGCGTCATGGGGCACGACGTGCAAAGCGATTTTCGTGCGGCGCGTCAGGCGCTCGGCATTGTTCCGCAGGAAATCGTGTTTGATCCATTTTTTACGGTGCGCGAAACGCTGCGCCTACAGTCAGGCTACTTCGGCATACGCCGCAATGATGACTGGATAGACGAGCTGCTTTTAAGGCTTGCACTGGTCGATAAGGCCGACAGCAATATGCGCCAATTGTCCGGCGGCATGAAGCGCCGCGTGCTGGTGGCCCAAGCTCTGGTGCACCGTCCGCCGGTGATCGTGCTCGACGAACCGACGGCAGGCGTGGACGTGGAGCTGCGCCAGACACTGTGGGTGTTTATCCGCGAATTAAACCAGAGCGGCCACACGATTTTGCTTACCACGCATTATCTCGAAGAAGCACAGCAGCTTTGCAGCCGCATCGCCATGCTCAAACAAGGCAAGCTGGTGGCGTTGGATACGACCGAGCATCTGCTCGCAGCATTTTCAGAGCGCGTGCTGCGCGTCAAGCTCGCAAGCGGCGCTCTGCCGCACGCGCTGCTCGCCAGGCAAGCCAAGCAGGACGGCGCCTGGCATCACTTCACGATTCACGATTACAGCGAAGTCGAAGAAGTGCTCGCCGCGTTGCGCGAGAGCGCAGCAGTGATCGCGCAACTGGAAGTAGCCGAGCCCGAACTGGAAAAGGTGTTCGTCAAGGTCATGAGAGCGCACTAGAAGGAAAGAGAAAGCGCCTCGCGCAAAGACGCAAAGACGCCAAGAAAAGCAAAATATGGAATGGGTTTAAGACTTTATATTTTTCACTTTGCGTCTTGGCGTCTTGGCGCGAGATTGTTTTTTAACAATGGCTGCTCGAAATCTAAACATTCGTCGTCCCAGCGGAGGCTGGGACCCAGTCCGCTACA